>JAIQFL010000434.1 GCA_020073365.1 Terriglobia bacterium
GATGCATCCGGCACACGGCCCGGCTCGAGCGAAGCGAAGAAAACGCCGAACGGCGAGGCCAGCAGATGCAGGTGCTTGGAGTATGGCAGGTAAGCGAGGAATCCCAGCACCGTGACCATGTGGACCCACCACATCGCGCGCGAAAGGGTGGGATCCGGCGCCCGGAACCACTGGCCCACCAGCGAGGATAGGAGCACCACCGCGATCAGACTCACTTGCGGCCGCGAGGTTGTGGTGCGGAAGAGGCGGCTGGCCATGGCGTCCTGGCCGTCGTCAAAGACCATACGGGCGGGCGGCAGGACGAAGGGCGGGATCTCGGGGTAAGTCGTAGCCTGCAACGAGGCTGCGGCCAAGACTAAGAACGATAAAGATCGCATGCGATTACTTGCAGTGTCTCCCGCCGGGCCGCGCTACGCGCGCGTATCTGTGTTACGTAACGGTAGCGGGTAGTCAGGGGACCAGGTGGTGGGCAACGTACTCGGTCTTGACCGCGGCATCGTTGTCCGAAAACACACGCAGCAGGACTTCGAAGTGCCTGTGCTCTCCGGGCTGAATCTTCAACCTCTCGCGGACCACGTGGACGCCCTCGGCGCTGGTGACGAAGTCCACGATTCCCACGGCGCCGGCAGTGCTGTGGGCCATGAGCACCAGGATTTCGCGATCCGGTTTCAGGCCGGGATAGCAGCCAATCACAGCGTAGCTCATGGTGTCGCGGTGCGAGGGCGTCTCGTACACGCTCTGCTCGCCGGGGTGGGGATTGTGGTTGTGTATGAACTCGTCGGCGCCGAATTCGAAGTCCGGCTGGATCGGCAGGCGCCGCAGCAGCGGATTCATGCGGGGAGCCCCGAGAAAGATGAGGTTGTCGTCCTGAATGGTCTCCCACACGGCCAGGTGCGCGGGCAGGGCGTGCAGGGCGAATCGGTGTGAACCGAAGAACTCCGACAGGCGCTGCGCACCGATCGCGTCACCCATCGACGCATAATCGAAACGCGGCCCCGCAAGCGGACCGAGCTTGCCTTCCAGACCCTGAAAATCGGGGCTGGAGCGGGGATCGTTGGGGTCCGGGTAGCGGTACATACGGACAAACAGGCCCTGTTTCGGGCTGGCGAAAAACGGCGGGCTGCCGAAAACGAGCATGTTGGGAACGGCGAGATTGAAGAACCCACTCCACAAAGCCGCGAAGTCCCGGTTGGCAGCGGCCTGGGGCGCCGCCACCCTGGTTTCGAGCATGTCCACCTTCCGCCACAGCAGGATTGTCCAGCTCATGGATGCGGCGAGCAGCACCAGCGCCGCTGCCAGGACGATGCGGACCGGTGTGAACTGGGCCGCCCGCCGGGCTGGCGCGATGGATGGCTGCTGCCCTTCGTTCTTGTGGAAGAGAATCGCGAATCGTCCCTTTGGCAGTTCCAGGCGGTACGGATCCCCGCTTCCTTCGGCTTGATAGTACTCCTCCAGCTTTTGCCGCAAGCGGCCGATCTGGACCCGAATCGAGGCGTCCTTCTGGGGATCGTAGGAAGAGGGCTTGCCATCCAGCTCAATCCCAATGGTGTATTCCTTCAACTCCTGGACGTTGTGGCTCAAGGTTCTCGCCGCCATGTAGGAGAGGAGTCGGCGCATGGTGTCGGAATTGCAGAAGCACTCGCTCGCGAGCACGCGCTGCAACGCTGCTCGCAGCGGATCTGGAGTTTCCGACCCTGCACTCATGTACTCATTGTAACCGCGATGTTACCGCGGCCAGATCCCGTGAGTGCGGATTGACCGTTGTAGGACGGCCGATTCCGGTGATCGGCGGCAACTTCACTGGCGAGAGGCGGGCGCCATGGCCGTCGGGGAAATCAGGTCAATGGTCTCGATCAGGTGGCCATCCAATGCGATGGCTTGGATGTGCGCGCGGTTGCCATTTATCTGGATCGGGGTATAGTGTTCCACGCTCTCCACCTTGACGGTTATGCCTGGAATCGGCTGATCGACCGGCGCCAGGGGCGCTCCACCGCCGCCGGTGACGATGTAGTGAATACCGTTCTTCAGGTGGTGCTGATAGTTGTGATCGTGGCCGGCGAACACGGCAGTGACCTTGTACTTCTCGAACAGGGGAACCAGTCCCGGGGTGTCCTTACTCATATGACTGGGCTCCTGATACGCGGTCAGAGCCGGGTGATGCATGACCACCATGCGGAAATCGGCCTTCTGGTTCTTCTGCAGGTCGTCTTCCATCCACCGCATCTGCTCGGCCCAAAAGCGCTCGCGCTCGGCCGGGCTGACCGAGACGTTGTTGAGATCGCTGTTGAGTAGCACGAAGTGTGCGCTCCCCCAGTTGAAGGAATAGTAGGGCGTCTGGATAGCGAAGAATTCGTGGAAGCGGGCGTTGTTTCGCTCGTGGTTTCCGAGCACCGGGAAGAACACGGTTTTTCGTAGGAGGTCGCGCTCGATGGCGAAGAACACCGGCCATTGAGCGGTGTCGTAGCCGTCAGCGACCAGGTCGCCCGTGTGGATCACGAAGTCGGGATCCGTCTTGCTGATGGCCTGGACGATCCGGCGATGCAGGTCGTCGCGAGTCCGGGTGTCGCCGAAAACCACGAATTGGAAGGATGCCGGGCCGGTGGGCGGCACTTTGAAGCGCCCCGTGCGCTCTTCGAGGGGGCCCGCACCGGGGATTTCATAGTAGACCGTTTCTCCCGCCTTGAGGCCGGTCATGGAGATCTTCTCGTTGCGCAGCACGGGAATCCGCCGCGTAAGCTGGTCAGGAGCGCCGCCGGTCTTCACGCCGTCGGTTTCCACCACCCAGCCGATGGTGGCCGACCTGGCGGCGGGGTTTACGACGTAGGGGCCGCCCACGACCTTGTCAGCCGCGTAGAGCGCGCTAGTGGCGCAGATTAGAAGGGTAATCAGGAGACGCATAGGAGTAGGGCCATTGTATGCGGTGGCACGTTCTTATGCCAGTCGTCACCAGTTTCGGGAGCGTAGCACTCAGTACGTAACCGTAAGGTAACTGCTTTGCTCCGAGAAGATTCGGATGGAGCAAAATAACCGTTGTATTGAAGACAAAATAGATGTATATATCTGCAAATGTGAAAATCCTGGAGGCTCTTCCAGGCGGTGGGTGGCAAGGATCCGGGCTGAAAATCTGACTGAGCCCCCAAACAGTTTCTTTCGGGCGTTCTTTACCAGCACATGGGAACCAAAATGGGAAATCCTGGGTTGGAGGTACCGCATAGCACCATTCAGTCGCTTCGCAATTCCTGCTTTCGTGTTTACGTGCATCGTCTACGGCCAAATCGACCGGGCCAACCTCAACGGAACTGTAACGGACACCAGCGGAGCTGTCATTCCGAAGGCCCGAAGCGCTCGAAAAGAAGTTCCCCATTCGCGAACACTTGAGCGCCAGCTTCCGCGCGGACGCCTTCAACCTGTTGAACCACGCGATTCTGAACGCTCCGGCGGCCAATATCTCGACAGCCGCCACTTTCGGCAGGATCACCGGATCGAGCAACCCGCGCAAGCTCCAGTTGATGTTCCGGGTGGAGTTCTGAGCGGCGAGGCAGTCTGCCAAACTGGCAGACGGATAATGAGGTATTATAGTCTGTAACTCCGTTCATTCTCGCTTGACGGTAACGGAGACCTGAGGTTGCTTCCCAAGCATGACAGATGTGGGGGTGAAAAATGTACAGAATCCTTTCGTTATTCTCTTTGGCTTGGGCGCTGGCGTTGCCCGCCTTCGCACAATCGTTCACCGGCGCCATCACGGGAACGGTCAACGACCCATCGGGAGCGGTTGTGCCGCAAGCACGGGTGGTCGTCGTCAATGCCGGCACGAACACCCGCACCGAGGTCCGCACCGATTCTTCGGGGAACTATTCGGCGCTTTCCCTGCAGCCTGGCGGATACACCCTGGAAGTCACGGTTTCGGGGTTTAAGAAGTACGTTCGCACGGGCATTACCTTGGACGTCCAACAACAGGCCCGTATCGACGTCGTGTTGCAGGTCGGCGAATCCACGCAATCGATTGAAGTTGCGGCAGACACGTCGTCCATCGAGACGGTCAGTTCGGCCATCGGCAAAGTGGTGGACAACAAGGCCATCGTCAACCTGCCGCTCAATTCGCGAAATGTCTACAACCTGATCTTTCTCACACCGGGGGTGGCCGGCAGTATTGGAAACAACTACGACGGCCTGACTTATTCGGTCAACGGCGCCCGCGCCACCATGATGGAAACCCTGATCGATGGCGTCTCCGCGGGTTTTCCAACGGTCAATGGGAAGTCGGGCGTATCCATATTCCCATCCATAGATGCCATCGCCGAGTTCAAGGTGATGGGCGCGGACTATCCGGCGGAGTTCGGGCGCAGCCAGGGCAGCGTGTTGAACGTGATCTTCAAGTCGGGAACCAACCGGATGCACGGGAGCGCCTACGAATTCCTGCGCAACTCGGCGCTCGATTCGAACGACTTCTTTGCGAATCAGAAAGGGGCGCCACTGGGCAGCTTCAAACGCAGCCAGTTTGGCGGCACGGCCAGCGGCCCCATCCGAAAGGACAAGACGTTCTTCATGGCTTCGTACGAGGGGCTTCGGGCGCGGACTTACGACAGCACCAACCCTACGATGCCTACGGACCTGCAGCGGCAGGGCGATTTCTCCAAGACCTTCGCGTCCAATGGACAGTTGATCACGGTCTACGATCCGTTCACGACGCGAGCGAACCCGAGCGGCTCGGGATACATCCGGGATCCGTTTCCGAACAACAAAATCCCGGCCAGGAGTTTCGATGCGGTCGCGGTGAACGTCATGAAGTTCTATCCGCAGGCGAATATTGCGGGCAACTCCGTGACCAATGCCAACAACTATTACAACGCCGGCCCGCACCTGACCGATATCGACCAGCCGGATTTCCGCGTGGACCACAACATCACCGACAGGCAGAAAGTCTTTGGGCGTTACTCGTACCGGCTGACTCAGGATGTGCCTCCGGAACTGTTTCCGAGCTCTCAAACCATCGCCGAAGGACGCGTCAACCAGGAGAACCACGCGCACGGCGCGGTCGCCGACTATTCGAACATTCTCTCGCCCAACACGGTGGTCAACGCCCGGATAGGTTTTGCCCGAACGCTGTTTGTGTATGCGAATCAGGGACTGGGCTTCCTGCCATCGAGCCTGGGACTGCCGAAATCCCTGGACACCGCGATGGACCGGGATCTGTTTCCGGGAGTTACCGCCAGCGGCTACGCGAGCCTGGGCGGCAACGACCATCGGCGCAGTGCGTTCATGAGCTACACCTCGCTGGCGAACGTTACGAAGATCGTCGGTGCGCATACGCTGAAGATCGGGTTCGAAGGCCGGATGATCCGGTCCAACGTTTGGGAAGCGCGCGACGCTACATTCGGCTTTTCAGCGGGGTTCACCCAGGGGCCGGATCCGAACAAGGCCAGCTCCACGGCGGGCAATAGCATCGCGTCGCTGCTGCTGGGCGCTGGCACCACCGGGAATTCTCTTATCCAGGCGTGGAAGAACGTAGCGGCGCAGAGCTTCTACTATGCGGGTTACGTGCAGGACGACTGGAAGGTCAGCTCCAAGCTGACGTTCAACCTCGGGTTGCGCTACGACTTCGAAACGCCGCGCACAGAGCGTTACAACCGCATGAACTACTTCGACCCATCCGCGCCCTCACCACTGGCCAAGGCGGTTCCCGGGTTGACGGGCGGCGTGGTGTTCGTCGGGGTGAACGGCAACAGCCGCTATCAATACCACCTCGACACCAACAACCTTGGGCCGCGGCTAGGCCTGGCGTATCAGATGAATTCCAAGACGGTCATCCGAGCCGCCTACGGCCATATCTTCGGGACTTCCCCACAGGCCTCCCAGGGAACGGTGGGCCCGTTCGGATTCCGCACGGAGAATCCGTGGGTCAGCACGCTGGATGGAATCACGCCGTATAACCTGCTGAGCAATCCGTATCCGCAGGGTTTTTCGGCGCCCCCGGGGGCGTCGCAAGGACTGCTGACCCAAGCCGGCGCTAACCTGCAGGCGCCGTTGCAGGATACGGTCGTGCCGTGGATGATGCAGTGGAATTTCAACATACAGCGCGAACTGCCGGCCCAGGTGTTGCTTGAGGTGGCGTATGTGGGCACACGCGGCCTGCAACTGGCGCACGGCACCGAGAGCGGAATGAACATCAACCAGCTCGATCCCAAGTATATGGCGCTCGGATCGAAACTGAACGACCTGGTGGACAATCCGTTCTACGGCTACGTGAACAACGGCGTGCTGGCTTCGGCAAAAGTGGCGCGCTCGCAATTGCTGCGCCCGTTCCCGCAGTTCACCACCATCAACCCGCTGTTTTCGAGCGGCGCCTCCTCGACGTATCACTCGCTCCAGGTCACCGCGAACAAGCGGCTGTCGCACGGAGTGCAATTTCAGGCGGCATTCACCTGGGCGAAGGATCTGGATAACGGTCAAAGCTATCAGGACAGCTTCAACGTCAACGGGGAAAGGGGCCTGGCGGACATCGATATCGCCAGGCGACTGGTGGTTTCGTACGTCTATGAACTGCCGTTCGGCCGGGGCCGTCACTTTGGCAAGAATGCCGCGCCCGCGGTGAACTGGCTGCTCGGCGGCTGGCAGTTCAACGGGATCACCACCTTCCAGACCGGCACGCCCATCGCGATTTCGGCCAGCAACACCACCGGCATTTTCACAGAGACCATCCGGGCCAACAATAATGGCACCAGCGGAAGGCTGGATGGGCCGGTGGACCAGCGGTTGAACGGGTACTTCGACAAGACGGTCTTCAGCCAGCCGGCCCCCTTTACGTTCGGCAATCTGTCGCCCAGGGTATCGGACATTCGCAACGACGGGATTCGCAATTTCGACCTGTCGATGTTCAAGGAGTTCAGCGTGGTGGAGCGCGTGCGAGTCCAATTCCGCGCCGAGTTCCTGAATGCCTTCAACACGCCGCGATTCGGCGGACCGAATACCACCGTGACTTCGAGTTCGTTCGGAACCATCACCAGCCAGGGGAACTCGCCCCGCCAGACGCAGTTCGGCCTCAAGTTCCTGTGGTAGTTGACCTTCGTACCATGGGGCGCTTCCTGGGTTCGGGAGCGGCCCCTGGTGCGGGCATTTTGTTCCCAGCGGTCATGCTGATCCGCCCCCCACGTCTACATCCGGCACCCCAGATTTGCCGCTGGCTACGGGCGCCTCAAGGGAGACCATATCCTATCACTGCAGTTTACAAAAGGCCGATTTGCACGCGAACCGAAGCGTCCTTCTGCGGGTCGTAGGACGTCGGCTTGAAGACCTCGGCTCCGATGATATACTCTTTCGGTTCGTTCGCGGCCACGTAGACAGGGGCCGCCGGAGGCTGTCGGAATTCTGGAAGGGCTCGCTCTCCAGCACCCGCTGGAGTTCCACGCGGCGCAGATCCGCGGCTGGCGGCCCCACGGACATACGCCGACGACGACTCCAATGGCGCGGGCGGGCAGATACCGGTGGAAAATAACTCCTGCCTGGCCTGCGACCGCAGCAGCACAACCTTCGACATTCGCCATTACATCACGCTGGATGGGGTCTACCAGCTTCCCTTCGGCACCGGACGTCGCTTCCTGCACGGCGGCGTGAGCATCGATCAAGGTAACCAATGAAGAACAGGGACGGAACAGGGAATCTGGGGCGTCTCTCGCGACCTAATACTCACATTCCAGGACACTTGTGTGCAAAGGCAACTGCGAGAATATCAGGCAATAACAGGCAATAACAGGGCCTGATCCGGACGTTATCAGGCCCTGATACGCCCTGTTCCGGCTTGCAATATTGACAGTGCTTTCTACACGCAAGTTTCCTGGAATGTGGGCGGTAGCTCGAATGGTATGAATCTCATCTCCTGTTCCGTCCCTGTTTTACAGAGGGCTCACTGCGGTGACGAGAGAGTAGCTGACGTTCTTGAGAAGGCACGGGATCGAGGAGAGAACCCCATCGAGGATGCGCTAGCCAGAGAGATCGAAGAAACAGCAATCGCCGCTTGGAGAGCCGTCGAAGCCCTGTAAGAAGCGACCGAAAAAGAGATGGACCAGATAACCGACGATTTTCGCAACGCGGCAATAGGCAAGATGCACCGACTCTTGTCACAGGGCGTTGTGGTAATGGCTGAGTTGGACGATTTGAAACAAGAATTCGAGATTAGACATGGGCACTATCCTGATTTGTTCGCAGCGGTGAACTTCCTTGCGGAGCCGGACATCACAGGGCGAGGCAGCCTGGAATTTCGGGAATTGGCAAATCGAGCAGCACGAGGGGACGGCGCTGCGGGAGATGAAGCTTGGAAGGATTGGCTGGACATCCTCGTGGGCTACCTGCTGGAGAACGACCACGACAGAGAATACATTCAGACGTTTCCGGGTACTGCTTTCATACCTCCCGCGGGCACCACTGATGAGACTCATCTGGGCGAGAAGATGCACGGCGAGACTTATCAAATTCACGGGGTGTTCAAAGCTTCAGCACTCTGCTGTGAGCGCCGGTCAGAGAGTGCACCAAGTTGGCCGGTTTGGCGATGCGCCACGCACGTCTTTGAGCAGGCGCAGGCACACGTCGGCGCCGGCGCGCGTGAGCGCGGCGAGGTGCGATCAGGTCAAGGCATCCTTTTCAGAACATCGGGCTACCCTCCGCGCCGTCGACAGGATCGTGAGCCGTGGATGACCACGCGTGCTTGGTATCC
>JAIQFL010000038.1 GCA_020073365.1 Terriglobia bacterium
CTTTGCCAAGATTGCCAGGACGGCAGACCAGGTTGACGACCGCTACGCAGCAGTGAAGGAGCTCACCGACCAAGTGGCCCTCGCCCAAGTCGCCAAGACGGACAGCGACCGGGATGTTCGTAAAGCCGCGACCGACAAGCTTACCGATCAGGGAGCCCTCGCCCAAATCGCCAAGACGGCAGACTACCTTGAGGTGCGCGTGGCCGCGGTGAGGAGGCTCACCGATCAAGCAGTTGTTGCCGAATTTGCGGACATGGAAAATGTCCCAATGATCTCCCTTGCCGCGGCGAAGATGTTGGCGGACCAAACACTTGCCCAAACCGTCTTTGCCAGGATTGGCAATTGGGCAGACCGGTCTGACGACCGCCTCGCGGCAGTGAAGGAACTCACCGACCAAGTGGCCCTCGCCCAAGTCGCCAAGACGGACAGCGACTCGGACGTCGGTAAGGCCGCAGCCGACAAGCTTACCGACCAGGCTGTGCTCGCCGACGTCGCCAAGACGGCAATTTGCCTTGGGGTGCGCGTGGCCGCGGTGAGGAGGCTCACCGATCAAGCAGTTGTTGCCAAATTTGCCATGGAAAATGTCCCAATGGTCTCCCTTGCCGCGGCGAAGATGTTGGCGCACCAAACACTTGCCCAAATGGTCTTTGCCATGATTGCCAAGAGGGCAGACCGGTCTGACGACCGCCTCGCGGCAGTGAAGGAACTCACCGACCAAGCCGCCCTAGCCGAGATTGCGAAGACGAACGAGAGCACCGAAGTGCGTCGGGCCGCGGCGGATAGGTTGACGGTCAAGGTCGGTCCCGAGTTTAGCTTGGACAAATTAGGGGCCATGATAGACGAGGCGAAAGAGCCCAGAGACCGTGCTAGTGATCAGGAATGGGAACGCCAAGGTTCTCCAGGGCGCGGTCAGCCGCACTATTGCAGAATGTGTCACAGGACTATGTACGGCAAGGAGACGACACATGGGCTGGTGACGGCCTATCGATGTCGTAGCTGCGGCTCTGAGTATTGTTATTGGTGCTTGGAGCAAAAGGCCCCGAACAATGCAGCCGGGGGCAAATCATGCCCATCGTGCCTTGGTGTCTTTGAAGTCATCCACGGGTGACACAGAGGCCTTCCTCCGCAAGAACTTCGCTGGCGCGGCGTAAGATTCGCATTCTCGTAGTGAATGAAGCAGGCCGGCCAGTGAGCGGCCCTCGAGACCAGGACCAGAGCTTCTCTCGAAGGGCGATGAAACGAAGTGCGGCTCATAGGGTGAAGGTTTGAAGACCGGTGCGGAGGTTTGGATATCAGCGGAAGGATTCGAGCGTGCTTCTTAGCCATCATCGCAAGCAGCGGCTCAACCATTCAGGAGAGGAAAATCAGCTGCGGGCTTGCCGGGCGAGGCGCAGTGACGATTCGTCCTGGTGGGGCGGTCTCGGCTATATGGTCCCCTGAGATCTGCGGCATATCCATTTGCAGCGGGATCGCGGACTACCGCCGCACAATTCGTTACCCACGACTAACGACGCCGGATCGTACACATCAGATCTGCACGGTCGCACAACGCCGGTTGGGGACATTCGCTGGGCAGAGCAGCATACATCCTCCCTGACGCCGTACTGTTGACCGATTCGCAACACGCTAACAGTCAGATCTTCTTTCGACCGAAATCTCCAGTTCCTAGCAGGGCCAACACTCACCCTCCATGGCCGACAACAACAAGCTCGAACTCGTCGTCGAGGTGGACGTCAACAAGGCGAACGCCTCGATCAAAAGCATCAACACGGGTCTGTCTGGCATGGAGCAGGCGGCGGGGAAAGCTGCGCGAGGCGCCTCCACCGGGATTGATGGGCTCACGGTCAGCATGGTCAGGGGCTCTGCCGCCGGCAACCTTCTCGCGGACTCAATCAAAAAGGCGCTGGACTGGGTGAAGGAGTGGACCATCGGCGCCGCAGAGCACGCCGCCCACACCGACAAGATGACATTGTCGATGGCTGCCCTCGCGAAGGCCCATGGCGTGAGTGCGGAGGCGTCCAACCGGGCCGTCGAAGCGGTCAAGAAAGTCGGATTCGGTACGCAGGACGCCATCCATGCCGTCGACCGGCTCATGGTCGCGGACATGAACCTGTCGAAAGCGGAGGGACTGGCGAAAGTCGCCAAGGACGCCGCGGCCATCGAGAACATCACGCCTGGCGAGGCGCTGGAGAAGTTGCTCATGGCCATCGAGTCCGGCGCGTCGCGCGGGCTTCGGACCATGGGGATCTTCGTTGATCTCAATAAGGAAGTGGACCGCCAGGAGAAGATCACCGGCAGGACGCTCGACGAAAACGAGGTTCGGCAACTCCGCTACAACGCGGTGATGCGCGAGTCGGCGAAGATTCAAGGCGCGGCTGGCGCTGCGGCCGGAAGCGCGGAGGCGCAGTCCGCTGCTCTCGCCCGCGAAGTCAACGAACTCAAAGAGGCGGTGGGCGAGCAGTTCCAGGGGTATCTGCGCTCGTGGGTCGGCCATTTGCGCGATCTCGTGGGCTTCCTGAAGGACAACTCGGACTGGCTGGTGAAGTTCGGAGAAGCGGCGATCTTCGTGGCCGGTGCGATTGTCACCTACGGCATCATCACCAAGATTGCGGGCATTGCCAGCGCCGTGCAAGGGCTGGCCCTTGCGCTCACTGCGAACCCCATCGGCTTGCTGCTGACCGGAGTTGTCGCCGCCGGCGCAATCATCTACTACGAATACAACAAGATGCACGAGGGCATGGATCGCACCTTCGATGACATGCGCCGCAAGGGACTCCAAAAGGATCTCTTCAGCGGGAAGCTCAAGCCCGACGACGTAAAGAAGATGGGCTACACCGACGACCAGGTCAAGGAGATTATCAGCGGTCGGCGGATGCTGCCGGGCGACTCCTGGGACGACTTCAGCGGCGTGGGCTTTCCGAAACTCAAGATCCTGGGCAAGGGTGAACTCTCGGATGACGAGGTGAACCGGATCGCGATAGAGCGCAAGAAACGGGGCGAAGCCGAGAAGTCGGCCCAGGAACTCTACATGCGCGCCGTCGAGGAACGCAAGAGCGCAGAGCACGACCAGGCGCGCGCCCGCATCGAAGACTCCATGAAGATCATCGAGTCCACGCACTCCGAAACCCAAGCCGCGAGGGAATCGCTGAACGTCGTGCTGCTATCGATGAAGGAGCGTCAGGCTGGCATTGAGAAGATCAAGGAGGAAGAGAAGCGGGAAATCGAGCAGCAGTCCACGTACACGGACGAGAAAAGCGGCGCCGTTCGCCACTTCAAGCTCAACGCCTCCACCCTCGAGACCATCCACAAGGCAACCGCGGAAAGGCTCGCGGCGTTCGACATGAAGTTCAACGAGGAGGAATCGCGCCGCCTCGAGCAGATGTGGAAGGCGGCGGCCGCGCGCTCTCAGAAGATGTTCGAGCTTTTGTATCTCGAACCGATGAAGCAGAACCTCTACGTGTGGGAGCAGGAGTCCCAGTGGCAGGACAAGATCGACGACCAGGGCCGTTCGGTGGCTATTGCAGCGGTCGACCAGCGGAAGAATCTGCAACTGGCCCAACTGGAGTCGGTGGATGCCCGCACGCTTCAGGACAAAGTGGCGTTGGAGAACGCGAAAACCGCCATCGAGGTCCAGGCCATGAAAGACCGGACCAAGATCGAACTGGAAGAGATTGACGCGCGGACGGAGCGCCAGGTGGACGAGGCGCGCAAGGCGGCGATGGCGCAAGGCATCTTCTACGAGCCGTATCTCGACCAGATCGGCAACAAGATCCGTGAATTGGGTCAGCACGAGAAGGACGCTCTCCAGAAGGCCACCACCACGGAGATCGACGTCGCGCAGATCAAGGGCGCGACGACCACGCGCAAACTGGTCACGGACCAGTACCAGAGCATCTTCCAATCGCTCAAACAGCAGGCTGGCGGCGTCTTCGATGCCCTCGTGACCAAGTCGCAGTCGGTGTGGTCTGCCATCGGGAACTCGCTGAAGACCGCGCTGCTGACCGCCATCAAAGACGTCGTGACCTCGCGTGTGGCGGCGATGCTGATGAACATGTTCGTGCCCGGCGCGAACGTTCAGATGCAGCAAGGTGGTATCGGCGGGGGTAAGGGCGGTGGTGGCGGGCTGTTCGGCGGGCTCGGCGGCATCCTCGGGATCGGTGCGGTCCCGGTGTTCGCTGGTGGCGTGCCTGGCGGTACGCCTCCGTTCCTGCCATCTGGCGGTGCCGGTGCCGGCGCTGGCAGTGGCGGTGGTCTTGGGTCGATCCTGCCCCCTATCTTCGGTTCGGGAGGAAACGTTCGATTCCCCGGCGCGACGGTGGGCGGTACGCCTCCGTTCGTGCCGTCCTTGTCCGGAGCCGGGGCCGGGATCGGTGCCGCGCCTGCGGCTGGAGGGATCTTCTCAAAGGCGGGCTTGGCCGGCATGTTGCCGGGGCTCAAATCGTTCTTCGGGTTTGGCGACAACAAGTGGGTCGATATGGGCGGCGGCCGCATGGCCACGGGCGGCTGGATCAGCCAATACGGTTCGTTTGGCGACAAGCTCCAGGCTCTCGGTAAGTCGGACGCCGCGCTCATGGGTGGCGCGCTGCTGGCGATGGACGGTCTTCGGCGTGGCGGCAAAATTGGCGTCGCGGAGACCACGGCGGGCGGCGCGATGATCGGGTACAAGTTCGGCGGTCCTCTTGGCGCGGCCATCGGTGGCGTCGCCGGAGCTGTCGCAGGCATCGTGCGGTTGTTCGTGAAGGGCGCGGCGGATAAGGCGAAGGAGAAGATCAAGGCGCTCTACGGGGTCGATATCGCGGACAAGGGAGTGTTGCAGCAGATCGTGGATATGACCAAATCCGGGTTCGGCGGCAACCTCGATATGGCGATCCGGTCGCCGCAGATTCGCGACCTGATCCAGTTGTACGCCATGACCACCGGCCAGAAGACGATCGGCATGCCCGGTACTGTGACGCCCCTGTCACTGGTAGAGACGGGCGGATCGTTATTCCAGTCGCCGCAGTACAACAATGGCACCCCGCTTCCCGCACTGGGAGGCCTGCCGGGGCTCGACCAGATCGGCGCAGGCACTCCGTCCGGCGGCGGGTTGGTGATTCAACTGGATGGCCCTGCCACGACGGCGCTGCTCCAGGGCCAGGCAGTGCAGGCTATCACCAACAATCCGCGCCTAGTGCAAAACGCGTCTATGGCCGCGACGAAATCGAACGCAAACCGGCGCGAGCTCACCAGCCTGCAGTTGAGCCCCGGAACGATTGTCAGCTAAGATGCCCGGTTCTGTTCTAAACGCTGCTCCGGCCACGGTGCTCCCGTTATCGCTGTGCAAGTCGTTCGTCCATGAGCGGGCGTACCCGCTGATCGAGAACGAATACAAGAACGGCGAGTCGCAACGTTCGGTGTTGGCAGCGACCAGCCGGAAGCGGTGGCGCTTGACGAAGCGGCTGCCACCAGTTGTGCTTCAGACACTCAGAAACTTCTTCGACGCGCGGGACGGCTCGACCGAACCGTTCTACTTTTACGACCCCTACGACACCAATCCGAAGTTCTCATACGATCCAACGGGTATCGCAACTGTTGGCCGCTACACAGTCCGCTTCAACGGCGATTGGCAGCAGTCGTCCGGGCCTGGCAGGTCGGACGTTCAGATAGAACTGCTCGAACTGGCATGAAGGTGGATTCCTTATGAATCGTATTTTCCTATTGGTATTCATGTGGGCGGCGACTCTGTTCTCGCAGACCCAGATCCGCGACACCGCCTATACCGGGGTTTCGGGAACCCTGTTCAGCGGCAAGGTGGTAGTCTCCGCGCCAGACATGACGACCGCCGATGGCCGTACGGTTCTCCGGTGGCAGCAGGAATTCACAATCGCCAACGGTTCTATCGCATTCGATCTGGAGCCGAACGACACAGCCGTTCCTTCCGGAACCAGTTACCTGGTCCGTTTCACACCATCGCGGAGCGGCGCATCGGGGGCATGGTCGGAGCGGTGGGTCGTACCCACGAGCCCGACGCCATTGAAGATCAACCAGATTCACGTCTTGAGCGTGCCGACGCCGACGATCATGCTTCAGCCACAGCAGATCCTGGGCGGCGGTGCGACGCCAGGCAAGTGCCTGGGCTGGACAGGGACCTCGTGGCAACCGGTGGACTGTGGAGCGGTAGGGTCAGTGGGCGCGACGGGGCCAGCAGGCGCCAACGGCAGTAACGGCAACGCGGTCCTTAGCGGGACAACGGGGCCTACTTCGGAGCAGGGTGCCGACGGAGACTTCTTCCTTCGCACGGACACGAGTTGCATGTGGGGTCCGAAGGCTGCTGGCGCCTGGGGATCAGCCTGCACCTCGTTGATCGGCTCGCAGGGTATTAAGGGCGATACCGGGACCGTAGGCCCGACGGGTAGCACCGGTCCGCAAGGCATCCAAGGGATTCAAGGCCCACAGGGTATTCAGGGTGTGCCCGGTGCTGACGGTCGCACGGTTCTCAATGGAACCGTTCCACCATCGGCTGGCATCGGAGCGAACGGAGACTTGTACCTGAACACGGCGACAAGCTGCTTGTATGGTCCGAAGTCTGCAGGTGCTTGGCCGGGGGCGTGTACTTCACTGGTCGGGCCAACGGGTTCCACAGGTGCGCAGGGGACTGTCGGCGCCACTGGACCTCAGGGAAATGTTGGGGCCACCGGCTCGCAGGGGCCGCAAGGTGCAACGGGTCCGCAGGGAAATATCGGGGCGACCGGCGCCCAGGGGAATCCTGGGGCCACTGGAGCTACCGGCTCGCAAGGTCCGCAAGGAAGCGTCGGAGCCACGGGGCCACAGGGTGCGTCTGGCGCGGACGGAAAGACGATCTTGAATGGGACCGGCGCTCCGGGGCCTGGGACGGGAGGCGACGGCGACTTCTACTTGAATGACACCAGCACCTGCCTGTATGGACCGAAAGCCTCGGGGGCGTGGCCGGCGTGCACATCGCTGATTGGGCCGACAGGGGCCGCGGGCGCGACAGGCGCGGCGGGTGCCACAGGGACCGCAGGAGCCAATGGCAGCAACGGCAACACGGTGTTGAGTGGGACGTCAGGACCCAGTTCGGGCCAAGGGGTCGATGGGGACTTCTTCCTACGGACGGACACCCACTGCTTATGGGGGCCGAAGGCTTCGGGTGAGTGGCCGGGGACGTGTATTTCGCTGATTGGGCCTGTCAACACGGCAGCGGTCAATGCCGGCCAAAAGGGATCGTATTACCCGTACGGGATCGGCTACAGTTCCGCTGGATCGGCCTACTTCGGTGTGGGCGGCGCGAACCGTGGGGTGAGGATTCCGCTCACTGTCCTCGCACCGCTGGAGTTTCGCTCCATCGGTGTGTATATCACTGCCGCGTCGGGAACATGCAGTGGTACGTGCGGCGCTGTCATCACGATCAGGAGCAACAATCTCACGTCAATTGTGGTTCAGACCGCGGTGCTGGTGAGCGGGGGCACGCCCAACATCAATGCCAGCGCCGTGGGCATTGGTTTCCCGGTGAGCAGCGGCAGTGCGGTGTTAGGTGGGGTCGCCACGCTGCCAGCCGGATCGTACTGGCTTTGTTTCGACTCTGACTCCACCACGCTAGCGATCTCGAACGTCTACACGACCGGCAACGTGCAAGGCGTGATCGACGGAAGCATTGGTGGTGGCGTCCACGCTGTGGCGGTAATTAGCGGGATGGCAAGCAGCACTGGAAGCGGAGCGAGTTTGGCGCCGACGGCCGATATATCGGCAGCCGGTTGGGCATCGACGGCGACGCTGGCGTTGCCGATGATCGCGTTTCACAACTACTTCTAAGCGCGCGGACGTTTCCCAATGCCTGACACCCTCGGCAACATCACGATCCCGGAGATCGCGGTTTCCGGCACGTTCCCCATCGTGGCGGACTACCCGTTCGGGCGGTCGAGCCATCCGGACGTGGCGATCCATCAGTTCGGGAGCGGCAACGCCAAGATCGAGCAACGTTTCCTCCTGGGCGCGGGTGCGAAACACTTCACCGTGCGGCGCGCCTTCCTGCGCGACGCTGACCGCCGCGCGCTCCGCGACTTCTGGGAGTCGAAGTACGGTCCCTTCGGCGCGTTCACCTACAACGCACCTAACGACGACGGCAACGGGACCACCGCCTACACCTGCCGCTTCGCCAATGAACCTCTGTCCTGGGAGATGCTCGCGGACCACGCCTGCAGCCTCGGCGTCACGCTGGTCGAGATCCCAGCTTCGAACCCCACCTACCCTCTCTCCTCGACGGTGACCCGCTTCCCGCCGCAGGCGCTACAGGACGCTCTGCTGACGCAGGTGCAGCAGATGATTCCGCTCATCAAGATCCAGCCTCTCCAGAGTGGCTACCCCGCCATCTATCTCTCCGACAGGCGCTGCACCATCGGTGCGCAGTTGTACCTGCCGCGCCTGGTGGACTTCGATGGCATCTCGCAGGGCATGGGCAACGAGGCCGACGACGCCACGTTCACCTTCGGCAACGCCGACCGCGTGATGCGCGACCTGGCGAACGACGTGGACCTGTTCCGCGCGACCATCGAGTTCTCGCTCTACCACGTCGGCCATGAGATCAAGCTCGATCTGTGGAAGGGCGACATCATCAACTGGCAGTTCGACTCCGGCGCGGAGTTCAAGGTCACCGCTGCAGACGGCCTGTATGAACTGAATCTCCCCTACCCGACCCGGAAGGTATCGCGCTCCTGCTGGAAGGCGTTCAACATCGGCGCGTGCCCGTTCTCCACTGCCGGCGCGATGGACTTGGTTCACTTCCCCTCTGCCGATGCCAGCAAGTGCGACAAAGGGTACGACACGCCCAACGGCTGCCTGGCGCACGGCATGAAGCGCTACTACGGCGCGGTGATCGCCGAACCGCAGGGAGTGACAATCAAGGACAACTCCACCGGCGTCTTCGGCTTCGGACGGTCGAGCATCACCAGCGTGTCGCTGGTCTCGGATTCCATTTACGACCAGGTGATTCCGGAGATCTACACCGACAGTGAAATGCCGGTGAACTGCAAGGTGGCGGCGGGCCGCGACGAAAGTGACTTCTATGAGGCGTTGGGGATCGTGGGCGAAGGGCCGCTGATCTCCTACACCGCCGCGCACTACGAAGACCTGAACGGGAATCCAGTCGCCATGGGCAGCACCGGTGCCGTCTTCGTCGGCAGCACACTCGATGGCCAGGCGCAACACGGCTGGCCCAACCAGCCCACCTTCGGCATCCGCCAGGTCCTGGGTGCGGATCCTGCGGCCGACGGCGACTGGTTCTCTCTCGACCAATCCGGGAACACGACCGGCGGCGACTGGCGCAAGGTGTTCTCCGGCAACTCGACGTTCAAGGACAATTACGCGGCCGGGACCGCATTCCTCGTGATCCGGCGCAGCGACACCAAGGGCCTGCAACTGACCAAGCCCGGCGATCACGCGATGGTGGCGTACGTCCAGATGGGCATGAGCGGGTGGGTGTGGACCTCGCCCGGCGTGCGGGTCTTCGGCCCGCCCCTGGTGAATCCCGTCTGGATCGCCATCAACATGCTGCTGCGGGCGCGCGGGCTCCGGCTGGGCGCAAACGCCACGACCGCGCAGTTGAACCTCGCGGAGACGTTCTTCGATGTGCAAGCCGCCATTGACGCCGCGGCGATCTGCAACCAGCAGGTGACCGCGCTCGTCGGAGCCGGTAGCGAGACGCAGTTCAAATTCCGGGGCGTGCTGCAGGAGGAGAAGCCACTTCGGGACTGGCTCCAGGAAGTTCTAATGAACTGTCTGGGATATTACACGTTCTCGTTCGGCAACCTCAAGATCGGCGTGCGCGTGAACTCCTCGACGGTGGAGGCCTTCACCATCGGGAACATCGTTTTCAATTCGCTCCAGTTGGCTCCGCTGAAGCCCTCGTTCGACCACCTCACCGCCAACTTCGCCGATCAGGATTACAAGTTTGTCAACAATTCGGTCACTGTCTACGACATCGACCGCGCCACGCTGCTGGGCGGCGCGGCGGGTCCGCTGTTCCTGAAATCCAACGTCAACCTCTCCGGCACCTGCACGAAGTCGCAGGCGGCGCGGATCATCAGCATCCGGTTGCGCGAGGAGTTGGGCGGCACCAGCATCGCGGAGTGGAAGGCGGCGCGCCAGTTGGTCTTCCGGACCACGGTCCTGGCGCTCAACACCGAGCCGGGAATGGTCTGCTCGATGACGCATCCAGACATGCCTGGCGGGTCGGGCGAGTTCCGCGTGTCTTCATGGAAGCTCAATAAGGATTACTCGATCGACATCCAGGGCCGCACGACCACGGACTCCATGTACGATCTGGTCGCCGGCCCGAAGCCCGCCGACGTCGTGGCAAGTCCGGTTCCGGACGAGAACCTGCAGGATACCGGCGTGCCAGGCGTTGTGCTGTGCACACCCACGCTCACGGATTACGGGACCTATGTCGCCGACAACATCGTGGTCCAGCCCGATGCTTCCGGTAACACGAACGTGGTGGGCGCCACCGAGATTACCCTCGGGTTGTACTACGTCGACGAGCTCGCCACCGATCTCTGGGCCAGCATCGACGCTGCGATGGACGCGGCCGCCGATCCGGTCACGGCGAATTGCACCGTTAATCCAAACACAACCCGCGTCTTCCGCGTGGGCGACTTTGTGGTTTTCAACGATGAGGCCGCGGACGCGAACCACGCTGGGCGCCGCTCTTACGAGTGCGCGCAGATCGTCGGGCCCGGCAGCACTAGCGATGTGGTCCACACTGGCGGCTTCCAATTCCAACGGGCGTACCCGGGTGTCGATCAGGGGTACGCCACCTTCGGGACGCTCATTTGCTCCCACCTGGCCGGGACCAAGTTCTATAAGCTCGACTCGAAGACGTTCACCTACGCCGTCAAGAAGGGCTTCTTCCGGACGCCCGGCCTGCCACCGCGCGTCGAGGCCAAGATCCCCTCCGTGTGCGTCGTGGCGGCGCTGGTCGGCGTGGCCAACCACTTCGGCTACGGGCCCTTCACCGTCTTTCCGCAGAGCCATCACAACGAGCCGTTCATGCCCGGCGACCGCACGTGTTCCGGCGGCGCGTACACTTTCCAAATCCCCGGTTCCCTCGCGGCGCAGGACAACGTCGCGATCCCGCTGAAGGTCCAGAACGCCGCATCGATCCGGTGTGTCTACGCATACCTTCAGCAAGGTACCAGCGATGGCCAGTCGGCCTACGTCGTGAAGTACTCGGCCGATGGCGGCACGACCTGGAACGTGTTGGAGAAGATGGGCATCGCGCAGAACATCGGGACGCCGTTCAAAAACACCTGGGATTTCCTCGTGGCGCAGGGCTACGGGAAACCGGAGACGCGCCGCCTGCCGTATGACGACTACGGACTGATCACCATCGCGGCAGTCACCGGCAGCGGAGTAGCGCAAACGGTGGCGACTGCTTCCTATGACGCCTCCACGAGTGGGCTGATGCCGGGCGACTTCGTGTTCCAGGAGTTCGGCCTCGCCAACGAGGAGCACGTAAACGTGATCTCGGTGGACAGCGTGAACCAGACCTTCACTGCCATCGTGACCAAGGACCATCCAGCGGGATCAAGCATCCGCCCTTCAATCTGGCCGACCGCCGTGTTGCTCGAAGGGGACGACCTCGCTTTCGACATTAAGGCGGTCGCATCGCCCAACGCCGGCTCAGATCTTACAGTTGTGATCCAGACGTGATCGGGCGAGTGGATGTCCACCATTCGGGGAGCCAAACACACGCCCACTGCCGCAATGAACCCTTGGCTAAATTGGCGCAAGTCGAGTTTCGGAAGTGCAACAATCGCGGTATGCCTGCCCTTTACATTGATCCATTGCTGGATTTTCTCGACATCAATCCTGAGCAGCTCCTCGGCAGGCTGACTAACGGTCTTGCGCAGGAAGGGTTCGACACAACGACGCTCACCACGTTCTCGTGGCTGCGAGAGATCGCTGAACTGCAGACAGCGTTTCGCGGGTTGCTCGTCCTGCTGCCTTCCGCCGCCCAATGGACGATTCTTTTCGAGTACGTGCTGCCTATAGTCGGACAACGGGTGGACTGTGTCCTCTTGGCCGAGGACGTGATTTATGCGATCGAATACAAGGGCGGAAGCTCAGCCACAGCTCGCTCGGCACTTCAACAGGCACAGGAGTACGCACTGAACCTTGTTGACTTTCACGAGGCGTCGCGCCACCGCACGGCTATTCCAATCGCGGTGGGTGCGTTCAGGACATCGATCCCGCTGGACATAACGTCCGAACACCAGGGCGCCGCAATCTCGCCAGGTGAACTTCCTGACACCATTTTCCGGAGCCAGAGCACTTGGGGTGGTAAGTGCCCGTTTATTCAGGCGGGCGAATGGAACCAATCTCGCTATTTCCCTGTTCCAACGATCGTTCAAGCGGCCTCTGCCATCTACCGCGATCACAATGTGAAGGAATTAGCCCGCTCTCGTGCCGGCACCGACAACCTTGAGACGACACAGCTGGCAGTGACCAACTTGGTGCTGGACGCCAGACTGCGTGGCGTCAAGAAGCTGCTCGTCATTACAGGGGTGCCGGGAGCGGGTAAGACGCTCGCGGGACTCAATGCGGTCCAACTACTTGCCCATGAACTTGATCTTGATGTCGAGCAAGCATCGTTCCTCTCCGGCAACGGTCCCCTCGTAGCAGTCATCCAGGAGGCACTGAGGCGAAGTATCGGCTCTCGTACCCGGGGCGCGGCCCGATCTGTGCGTTCGCGAGTTCGTGAGGTGCATCGATTCGTTAGAGACAGCTATGGAAGTAGTGTCGCCCCGGCAGACAGGCTCATCGTATTTGACGAAGCACAGAGAGCCTGGACTGCGGCTAAGAACCTCAAGAAATTTGGGCGGGACGTTTCCGAGCCCGAGATGGTCCTTGAGATCATGGGGCGTCACAAAGGTTGGGCTGTCATAGTTGCGTTAGTTGGCGGCGGCCAGGAGATCCATGGCGGGGAAGCCGGGCTTGCAGCGTGGGGCGACGCGATCGTAAAGCACACCGATTGGGAGGTAATCACGTCGCCGGAAGCGGTCTTGGGTGGTCCATCGGTGGCCGGTTCCCGTCTCTTTCGCGAAGGCTGCGCTGAGGTTCCAAGGTTGAAACGTGAGGCTTCTCTTCATCTGGCAATATCGAAACGGTCTTTCGAAACGGACATAACGGCGGCGTGGGTGAACGCGGTACTCGATGGCAGGGCGGATGAAGCCAACACTTTGGCGTCCCGCGGGCTACCGATTTGTGTGACCCGCGACATCCAGGCTGCGCGATCGTGGTTGCGCGCAAAGGCGAAGGGCAACCGGAGAGCCGGCCTGATCGCTAGCTCCGGGGCAGCCAGGCTGCGTGCAGATGGCGTGGAGACCCCGACGTTTAATTTCCTGGGGGGAATTGACTATGTGAAGTGGTTCCTCGAACCTGCCGGTGATCACAGGTCTTCCAATCAACTCGAGATCGCGCTGAGCGAGTTTGAAATGCAAGGGCTCGAGATCGATGTGGCCGGACTTCTGTGGGGCGGGGACCTGGTTTTCCCCGGTGGGCAGGTAGTTGCGAGAAGCCTCAGGGGAAGGCAGTGGTGCGCGGTTGTCGGGACCGGTGACCCGCAAGCATCTGCCGACGATCCCCGAACCAGAATTCAGAACAAATATCGCGTATTGCTAACGCGCTTTCGAAAGGGCATGGTCATTTTCGTTCCCCTTGGATCAGCAGACGATCTGACTCGCGCGCCACTGGACTTCGACGGCGTGTATGACTATCTTCTTCGCTGCGGAGTGCGCCCTCTCACGTAACGCAGACAAGGCTCAAGTACGCGTCGTCCAGCCTTCGGTCGGTTGCGGCACATCGTTCTTAAGTTCAAGTTGGCTCCGGTGAGGCCCTCGCTGCCAAGCGGAATCGGCATCCCTTCCCAGTCCAAGGACGCTAAATCATGCCCTCCGAACCGCTCCACATTTTCGACCCGCGCCGGAACTTCCAGTTGCAGGGATTCGCCGGGCGCGCCGCGACCACCACGATCCACGACGCCACCGAGACGGGTGTCTCCATCTCCGGCATCTTCCAGGCTGCGGAGGACTTTGCGGTACTGGGATGGTGGAATGCTTACGACTACTTCAACCACCTCCGGCTCAAGCACCTGCCAAAGACCGATCCCTCGGGCCTGAAGCTAGAGTTCGATATCGAGTACGACCAGACGCTCGACGGCGCGATCCGCCTCGACGCGGCCAAGTACCCGTCTGTCTCCTGGGACGCGATGACGTTCGTCACCGGATCCGGCGACAGCCACGATGTGCGTCTGCTTGACCACGCGACCGTGGTCTCCGGCAGCGAGACCGCCGCCACGGTCCTTATCGATATCAGCGGCGAGGAGAACATGGACGGCGGGGTCGACTGGCTCCACCTCTATTTCCGCGACACCCGGTACACGGTGACGAGCACCGACTGCCGGGTTGAAACGCAATTGCGCGCCCCAGCGAAGGCAGGCGATGTGAGTCTGCCGGTCAGCAGCACGACGGGCTTCGCGACCGCGGATGGCATCTGGATCGAACGATCCGGCACCAACGAGGAGCAGACCACCGTGATCGGTGTGGGGACTGGCGCGCTTCACGCGAGCGTATCGATGGGCCACCCGAGCGGTTCCTACGTGACCCGCAAGACGAAGGCCTGGCACGTGGCGCAGAAACTCGCGGACATCATCAACACGGCGGGGGCTTCCGTCGATGGCAGATTTGGTCCGGACCAGAGCGGAGTGATTCAGGCGCAGGCGTGGGCGAGCGGCCCGAGCACCGGAGGCGTCACATTGACGTTTGTGCTGGGCACCGGGGCGACAGCGCGGTACGGGAAACTCGGGAATCTGGACCGCGTCTTCGTCGCGCACGGCCGCACGCTGGCCGGTGTTCCGGTTGGCAGCGGGCAGGGCTTCCAGTGGACGGCGGGAAGCGGGGCCACCCTCTTGTTCAGCAACGGCGACAACAGCACCAAGTATCACGTGACGCTCGACTTCACGCAGACCTTGCTGGACAAGAACGGTGCAATGGTTCCGATGAGCGACTGCCGGAAGATGTACATGGTCTTCGCGCCGCGCTTCGAGAACGTCGAGCAGGATCTCCAGGACGGCTGCTTTCTCACTGCGGGTGTGGGCGCCTCCAACACGACGTGGACGGTGGATGACACCTCGAAGCTCACCGGAGGCCGGTACTTCGTCGGCACTCCAACTCTGGAGGAGCGCATCCAACTGCTGTCCGTGATTTCGGGAACTCAGATCACCGTGGCGCGCGGTTTCGAAGCATCCACCCCCGGCGCGTGGTCGGCTGGCGCGCGCCTGAAGAAGCTCTCTCCTGTCTCCGGCTTCGCCGGCAACGTCGAGTGGGGATGCACAATCTCCAACATCACGGTGACCGGCAATGGGAGCCTGAAGGTCGGCGGCGGGTCGGATCGGATCGAGGGAGCAGACGCACGGTGCAAATACACGGGGTTTTGGGTAGACTACGCCTACGGCGGCACCTTCCCATCGCAATGGTGGAGCAACGGGCACGCCAAGCGCACCGCACCCTCGGACGCTCTGGACATTCGTAAGGTCACGCTCCGGTACTCGTATCCGCGCCAGCACGATCTTTACCTCGGGACGTTCTTCAACACCGATTGCGGCAAGGTCACCGTCTCCGTCGATGGCGTGGCGACCACCCACGATCTGTATTTGAACGAGTACGGCGGCACTACGGCGAACGTCAAGGTGCGCGGCGCGGTCGGAGCCGGAACCCACACGGTCGAGATCACCGCCACGTTCACCAAGAACGCCGCCAGCACCGGGTATTACTTCTATTTCGATTACCTCTGGCCGCTCGAAGCTCAGGACGCTCCGGACGCGCCGCAGATCTATACGGATGTGTCCCTCGCCATGGATTTCGACACCGACCACGGTTACAAGAAGCCTCCGGCCTGGCATCTCTGGCAACTCCAGAAGCTCGGCTTCAAGGGCCACGCCGACGTGTACATGGGCGTCTTCTGGAACAACAAGCGGCGGCGCATCAACGCCACGTACCCGTACGCCACGGTGGTTTTCTCCGGCACGCCCATTGCTGGCGATGTTGTGTCGTTCTTGATTGGCGGTACCACGGTCAGTCACGCCATCGGGTACGGCGAGACGTTACAGGGGATCGTCTCCGACATGCGCGCGATCATCAACGGGCTGTTCTCCGGCGTGTGGGCCGACGACAACTTCGGAGCGAGCACGACGCTGCGGGTCCAATCGAAAGCGCCTTCGTGGACGTACACCGGGGTAGCGGTGAGCGCGCCAAACTCCGTGACGCTGACGCTCACGGACCACCTCGGCACGGCGGGCACCGACGGCGATTGGGAAATGATCGACGCCGTCTCTCCGGTGATGACCGAAGGCGCGCGGAAGTGGCTTCGCGACCTCGCCGGCCAGCTCCAGGCGGCGGGCATCAAAGCGTCGTTCGCGTTTTCGATGGAGTGCTATCTCCCTCCGGCCGCGATGCGCGCCAAGTACCTGTCGTTCACCGGCGGCGTAGTCGCGCCAGGCGCGGACGTGGACCTCGGCGTCCCGTCCCACCAGATGCACTTCGGCACCCGTGTCCGGACGTACCTGCGCCAGATGTACAAGGAGTGCGCGGACCAGATTGAGGCGGCGGGCCTGCCGGTGGTGCTGCAATTCGGCGAGACGCAGTGGTGGTATTTCGACAATGCGGCGCAGGACGCGCACGGCGGGATGCCCTATTACGACCAGGACACCATCAGCGACTTCGCCGCGGCCAAGGGCCACCAGATCTGGCCGTTCCGGGCGAACACCGATGATCCCGTTGGCGACCCGGCGCACCAGTACGAAAGCGCCGACTTCCTTCGCGACCGCATCTGGGCCTACTGCCAGGACGTGATCACCTATGTCCGGGGGTACCATCCGGCCGCCGTGTTCGAGTGCCTGTGGCCTCTCGATGCGAACCAGGGCGCGCCCAAGCCCAGCACGAAGTTCCGCGCGCTCAACTTCTATGTGAACCTGCCGAACCAATGGAAGAACTCCTCGTACGGGATCAAGTACTTCCGGTGCGAGGGCTTCGACTACGACGTGTGGCAGAAGAACTCCGGCTTGATGAAACAGGCCATCACGTTCGCCAATACCGCGCTCGGCAGGCCGGCGTCGGAGTGCATGTTCCTGTCCGGGTTGTACGGTCCACCGGACCCGCCGATGGCGCAGGCCTACGGGACATGGCTCCCGCTGAAGCTCTACTCCTTCTGCTACTGGGCGTTCGATCAGTTCTGCCTGAACTCCCGCCCGGTCCCGCTCGAAATCGCCGGCCAGATGCAGGTGATCGGCGCGCAGTACTTCAAGCCCAACGCTACGCGCGCCGTCGAATCGGTGATTGCGGAGCCAGTCGGGGTCGTGGCTGGCGGCGCGTTCAACCGCTTCGAAGCCAACAGGAGCAAGCTCAATGGCTAATTTTCCGACCGCAATTGACGGGCCGGCCACGCTCTACTCGCCTGTGGACGCGTTCTCGACCAAGCCCCTCGAAACGACCGCCAATGGAGCCATCGGCACGGGCGACTCCACCATCAGCGTCCCTTCGACGATGGGAGGGTTCGCGGCCACGTACGGCATCCTTTCCATCGACGACGAGTTGATCGTCTACACCGCGAAGACCGGCACGCAGTTCACCGGCTGCCAGCGCGGGGCGTTCGGAACGGTCGCCGCCAGCCATCTCACCGGCGCCCCGGTGAAGGCCAACATGGTTTCCGCGTTCATCACCGCGCTCCAGGCGGCGGTGCTGGCCGTCGAGATCGAACTCGGCACGGCGGCGGCGCGCAACTACGTCCTAAAGAACGGTGCGGTCACCATCACCGGCCTGAAGACGTTCCAGGATGGCGCGGAGTTCGGGTCCGGAAACAAAGCCGCCACGGGCCTGGTGCGCCTGCCGAACCTCGGTGCGGTGAAATGGCGCAAGGCCGACAACTCGGGCGAACTCGGGATGGCTCTGAACGCCAGCGACCACGTGGCGATGGACGCCATCATCGACTTCGCGGTGGGCCAGACGTTCGGCGCGTTCTCGTATCCGGACGCCACGACCACCAGCAAAGGCATCGTCCAGTTCGATCCGGTCGGCGGGCTGGCCGTTGCGGCAGGGGTGGCCTCGTTGGCGGCGACGGGCGTGGTGGCAGGGACATACCCGAAGGTCACCGTGGACGCCAGGGGGCGCGTCACGGGCGGCACAACGTTGGTTTCTGGCGACCTCCCCACCCACACCCATGTGGCCACCGACATAGTCTCCGGCGCGCTGCCGTTCACAATCCAGAAGGCGGGAACGGCCATCGGAACGCGCCGGGCGTTGAATCTGATGGAGGGCGCCAACATTACACTGACGGTTGCGGACGATTCCGGCAACGACCGCGTGAACGTCACCGTCGCGGCGGCGGGCACAGCCACCCACAACCTCCTCTCCGCGACACATCAGGAGACCGTCGCTGCCGCGCCCCTCTTGGGCGATCTGGTCGCGGCGAACGGGACGCCGGCCTGGGCGCGCCTGGCGGGGAACACCACTGCGACCCGGAAGTTCCTGCGGCAGACCGGGACCGGCACGGTGTCCGCGCTTCCGGCGTGGGACACGCTTCTGGCGGGAGACATCCCCGCGCACGCGCACGCCGAGTCGGACGTGACCAGTTTGGCGACCGACCTGACGAACCGCCCGGTGAAAGGCGGCGCATGGGCCGTTTCGAAGGCGGCGGTCATCAACTCCTCCGGCCAACTGGACGGCGCGGCCGGAACCGCAACGGATTGCGTCCTGGTGAACGGCAGCAGCGCGGCCAAGGCGAACGCCGCCCACACCCACGCCGCCACGGATATCGTCAGTGGCACCCTCGACAACGCGCGCACGTCGGGAACGGCTAGCGCGACGGCGAGCACGTTGGTTCTGCGCGATGGTTCCGGCGGCGCCTCCTTCGGCTATGTGGCTGCGAACAATCAATGGGCATACCTCGACTCCCACTTCCAGTCGCTCGAGTCCGGCGCCTACCAGACGGTCGGCGGTCCCTTCGAGAACATGGCGAAGTACGCCGAGGACTTCACCGCCGCAACCTGGGATAAGAACGGCGGGTCGTGCTCGGTCATCGCGAACGCCGTCGCCGCGCCGGATGGCAACACGACCGCGGACACCATCACGGCGGTGACCGCGACGCCGATCATCCAGCAGCAAGTGGCGGGCCTCGCTTCCGGGGGCCAGTACACGTTCTACGTGTGGGCAAAGGTTGCGTCCGGAACGAAACAGGTGTCCCTCGCCATCGTGGACAACGCCTACGCCAGCTACCTCGCGGGGCCGACAAGCATCACGCTCACGACCGCCTGGCAGCGGTTCAAGATCACCGGCACGCTGGCAGGCGGGCAGACTGGGCTGTGGATCGTCGTGCGCCAGTTCGCCGGGAACGGCGACAACTGGACCAGCGGTGCGATCTACGTGTGGGGCGCATGTTTGCAGCAGGGTAACGACCCGAAGAACGGGTACGCCCGTACCTGGGCTTCCCAGACCGCACCAGTCACCGCAGGGATCGCATGCGGCGGGGTGGTGATCTCGGCGAAAGACAACGCGGAATCGCCTTTCCGCATCTACGGACCCGGCTCGAACCTTGCCGACCACCGGCTGATCGAGGTCACCAACACCGGCGAACTCATCATCGCGGGCGGTGTCGGCAACGGCTACCGATTGGCTGAACTGATGGCCGCGACCAACCCCTCGGGATGGTCCGGCGTGCTGAAAGTGAAGACGCCCGCGGGAGCCACAGCGGGCTACATCCTTTTGTATTCCAACCCGTAATCCCTGAAAGGACGAACCGATGAAACTGACACTGGATCACACTCAGCGTTTGAACCTGCATGCCCTGCTGGGCGCGCAGCGGGCAGACGTGGGGTCTATTCGCGCGATCTGGGCAGTACAGGACAAACTTGCCCTTGACACAGCGGAAGAAAAGGCCATTGACCTGAAACGCGAAGTCGTGAGCGGACAGGACCGGACGCTTTGGAACCCATCTCTATCGATACCGGACAAGGAGTTCGACTTTACAGATGTCGAGATTGCCCGAATCAGATCCGCTATCGAAACGTGGGACACCTATTGTGCGACAGCCGATCGCAGATGGCTGGAGCCATTGGTCAATGTGATGTTCTCTGCTAGAGCTGGCTGAGCATTGACTCTAGAGCGTCGGGTTCTTGCTCACCGCGGCTGGTACTGAACGATGTCACATCCTGGAGTGATCCTGTGAATCTCCTTCCTGACCCGCTCCGTGTCATCAATGTCTTTGCGCGTGCCCAGGGTTGAATACAATTGGTTTGCTCTCTCCATTCGCTCAATGGCGGTGCGCAGATCTCCCGTGAGTGCGTCCAATAGAGCCAGCCCCCACTGAGCATGCGCAATCTCGTCAACTCGCCTGATCTCTTCTGCGATTCTAAGGCTCTCAGAGAACAACTCGACCGCCTCGTCGATCTTGCCTTCGGCAACAGCTACATTACCCACGCCGCCGAGCGCCTTCGCGATGCCGCGTCTATCGCCCGCCTGAGTCAGAATTCTCTGCGCTCGAGAGTAACAGACCCTACTGAGTGCATACTTATGCTGCAAACGAAGCATCCAGCCTACATCGAGTTGCAGATCCCCAACAGCTTGGGCGTTCCGTGTCGACCGAAAGAGTCGGATACATCGGGAGTACAACCGTCGGGCGGCCAGAAAATCACGCTGCTCCACTGCCGCCTTCCCAAGATGTCGCGTAGCGAGCGCGTAGCCATTCATATCCTTCAGCCCTTGGTATAGGGCTGAGCCTTTCTCCAAGTGCTTCCATGCTTCTGCGAGATCGCCAATCCGTAAATAGGTCCACCCAAGGTCATATACAAGAATATCCGCCTGAGACCTAACGTCTCCTGCTTGGTTTGCGGCGTCAAGCGCCAACAGCGAAAAATGGAGGCGTGTGTTCCAGTGGCCGCGCATCCACAAAAACTCACGAAGAGCAACCCGAAACCGCAGGACCGCTCCCCAGTCTTCTGCCACATAACACGCCTTCCATGCGCCGCAAATACTCAGAACCTCCTTTTCGAGTCGGCCCACAGGATCTGCCTTATCCCGACTCAATTCTTCTGCTCTGGCAGGAAAGAATTCGACATATCGCCGCCACATCAGCTCCTGCTCCTCTTTCCGCTCTGCAAGATGCTGTCGCGCAAAATGGCTAGTTACAGATAACACAGTAAGTCTCTGGTCCGCATCGGTAATCTCATCGCTAAGATCTATGAGAGATCTTTGAACCAATGCAGCGACCCCATCTTTCAAAGACTCCTCATTCAAGTCAGCAACGGCCCTGACGGAGCTGCGGCTCGCAGGTGCGCTGAAGAAAGTCATTGCCTTCAGGATGAGCTGTGATGCCACGGGTAACGTTGTCCACGTTTCACCAAGAACGTGAGTGAAGATATCTCCCTTCGCACCCCGCAGCTGCTGCAATACGTCTTCCAGTGTGGCACCTCTATTGCATATTTGGCTGACTGCCCACTTCATCGCGAGTGGCATACCGCCTGCCGCATTAACTATTTCCTGCTTGTCCTTCAGCGTTCCCAGCTTGTGTCCATAGTTCCTAGCCTCGGTCGCCAGGAATTGCAGGGCGTGTGGATCGGCAAGCCTGTCTAGGGCCACGAATCGCATTTCGTCGAGAGGCAGTCTCTGGCGAGCTGTTACGAGAGCGCAACTTGGCCGCGGAATACCGCCCAGGAAATCATAAAGGCGCTGGTCCGCAAATGGTTGTACGGAATCGACGACCAGCAGGCAGCGATTGGAGGCGAGTAGCCGCCTGACTGATTGCGGCTTGGCCTCATGGTTCTCTAAAACCAGGGGAGCAGCGCCAAGCGTCGTGGCAACTTCGTCCAAGAGGTCCTCCAGTGTGAGTTGTGATCTGGGCGAGTCAGAGCACCAAACGCCATACTCGAAGATCTGCTGAGTGAAGACTGAATGCGCGGCCATCAGAGCGACGGCGGTCTTGCCTATGCCGCCCATTCCCCCAATAACGACAACGGGTCGCGTTCGCGTTTTCAACGCCGTGACGATATCACCAAGTTCCTGTTTGCGGTTAACTAGAGTACCTGAATTCGGAAAACCAAGGTTGAGGCGCGCAAATTGGCTGGGCTGTGCAAAGATCCGCGTTGACAGTTCCCCGAGCGCCTTCCGAATTCCGCAAGCGATGGCGGCGAAGGCTTCGTCGATGTTTACCCACGCCTTGCTCGTCACTGGCTCGGCGTCGGCGGGCAGTCCTTGGAGTTTGGCAAACGGGGTACCCTTCCAGTCACAGTAGTCAAGGAAAACTGGGATTACGGTAGCCTCGTTCCGCTCGTGCCGCCGAAGTGCCTGGTGCATTTCGACGCTCCAGCAATAGTCGGAGTTCAAGAAATCAACGCTGACAAGGAGGAGGACGATATCGGCCGTCAGTAGATGGTGATCGATTTCGCGTCCCCATTCTTTGCCAGGCGGAATCTTCCGGTCGTGCCAACTCGTTATGCTCCCCTCCCGCTTTAGGGTGGCCAAGTGATCTTCGAGGCGGTCTCGTGAATCCTCATCCGCGTGAGAGTATGAGTAGAAGAGTTTTACTGGTCTCTGAGGCGGGGCAATAGGCATGATCTTACCTTCGTTATCAATCCATTTCCTTGGCGAATACCCGAGTTGGGACGGTTTGGACCGACGCATCTTCCCAGAATCTGTGGCGCAACCAAATGGGGCAGGACCTGCGCGGATTCCTGGCTCTTTGTGCTTCCTTACGTTGTCTCACAGGAAGACAGAAGAGCCAGGCAGAGTCGCAACGCCCTTGAACAGGCGAACGCGGCTGCCGCTCTGGACGGCACATAGGCGTTAAGGACAAACTGGGCGCAACGCCAAGAGAGACCGACCTTCGTGTCAGACAGCCTATGATGAACGACACAAGAGTACCCGCGACAACTCGGTTCAACCAAACTCTCCAGACAGAGCTCTAGAAGTAAGTAATCTATCCCTATGGCTAATTCCAGCGAACTCCTCATACTGGGCGAATGTGCGCATGGGCCCAAATCCGTAACAGCTTGCAGGGCCCTTGAAGAACTCGCTGTCGGCACCGGTCGTGGTGCCAAATAGAATATTTATCCGCGCTACGGCAGTCGAATGTCGTTCCTGCCAATCTGGGTGGTCGTGCCAATGCTTGTATGCGCCAGGGCGATCATAGTAGTGGTGTATCAGGCAACGATCAGGGGTGAATACGTCCTAGCCCCAAGTCCAAGCTCGGGCTGAAATCGAGATCTCCTCTCCATCGAAGTAGAGATCCGGATCGTACGGCACTTCTTCGATAAAGGAAGCCCGGCAAAAGCTGTAACAGCCGGCAATGAATGCGCCACGTTTTGGCAGCTTCAACTCGCGCGCCTCCCTGCTAAGCAGTAGTAGTCCGGTATTGACGTCAAAAGCGCGAGCCACTACGTGGGGCGTCTCGACAACCAAAGTGCGCGGGGGATAGTACGGCGCCGGGAAGGTGCTGAGGACGGGCTTGCCACTTGGGCAGACGGCGAGCACCTCGATCATCGAGGTGTCCCAATGCTGAGCGAAACGCATGTGGCCGTCTATGTTCAAAAGATACTTCTCGCCGGACCACAACTTCTGGGCTTGGCTTTTTCCCCAGCAGGCTCCCCGCGCATCGGAGGCGTTGTAAGTGACACAACGTACTTGGCTTGGCCTAGGTCCGGCCTCGAAGCCGTCCTCCTCGGGCTCCAGGACCTGTCGGCAAATACCGACGAAAACACGGTCGGGATGCCGTGCTGTATTGTACAGCTCTCGGAGTGTCCAGCGACATTCCGGATCGCGATAGTTGGTCATTGCAACAAAGATTGTTTCCACGGAACGTATCGCCCCGGTACTGCAACCGAGACTTCAAACCGCCGGTGCGGCTGGCGGGCCCGATCAGCTTTCGGCTGATCACATGCCAAGCCTCCTCGAAGGTGCCAGTATACCTCGGTTGATCGAGCCGAGGGCCACGAGGGGAACGCGCCAGAATGGCGCGTCGAAGCACGACCTGTTCGACCATTGCTGTCCCAAACCCCGTCCGGCGCCCGTGAAGATTGCCGGGGTGTTTCAGGCGATTAGGCGATCAGACCCCGTGTCACCCACACCATCGCGCTGGCGGCCGGAGCCGCATCTAGGAAATCGGCGAATCTCGCTGACAAGACACAGGTGTAGGTCTTCTGGACCTGCGCACTGTTCGTACCGGGCGGCTTCATTAGCGCGATACGGGCCATCCAGAACCGAGTCGAGCCCGGCGTCCTCGATTCCTCAAAGGGGGCTTTCGAGCTCAGGCGAAACAGAGGTCGCCCATTTCCAAGACCTTAGCCGCGGGAGTCGTTCGATCCAGAAGCCGACGGCCCTGGTGGTGGCCCCTATCTGATGGATCTTCCCCAGGGGAACTGGACCCATGAGCGTCAATAATGCATTACTGAAATGTCGAGAACCTGCTCCATCGGTTTGGAGAGTACGATACCGTAAGGTAGAATTGTTGCTCACAGACGGGTAACGGCGTGCCGAACGTATTCATCTCCTACGTCAGTGAGGACCGCGACAAAGTCCTGCAACTTGCGGGTGCTTTGAAGCAGGCTGACGTCGCGGTCTGGCTCGATCGTACATCGTTGAAGCCCGGGCATCGATGGAAAGACACTATTCGTCAGGCCATCAATGAAGGCGACTTCTTCATCGCTTGTTTTTCCCAGGCGTACAGCGCACGCGAACGCACATACATGAATGAGGAGTTGACCCTGGCTATCGAGGAACTCCGGCAGAGGCCCACAGACAGAGCCTGGTTCATTCCGCTTCTTCTATCGAACTGCGAGTTGCCCGATCGATCGATCGGCGCTGGCGAAACGCTTCGATCCCTTCAATGGGTTTCCCTGCACGAAGACTGGGACGAAGGCATTCGCCGTCTTCTTTCGGTAATCGTGCCGGACCGCCAACTGGAAGTGCTTCCGCCCGCCAACTACCTTTCGGGCCTCGATCCATGGGGACAAGCAACCGCCGCCAAAGTAGCCGAGATTCTCAAACTCGGTGCACTTACTTCGCGACGCCTCGTCATTTCCGATAATCAAGCACTGAACAACAGTGGATTCCAGGATCTTTTGGGGCATCCTGAGGCCTGGGAATTTGTGTCAGGCACCGGTTCGGACGGTCTCCCACCGGTGGTAATTTCTCTGAGAAATGGCGCTACCAACTTCACCGATGTCCTCCAACGTTTGATTACCGATCGCGAGAGGCCGGCGATCATGCCGTGGATGACCCCTAGCCAGCAGGAGGATCTAGAGAAGGCCTATTCTCGCAAGGGGACTGGGGGGCTTGGCCCCTTTTACGACATCGCTGGTCCGGCTTTCGCGGCCCATGTGGATCGTCTGGATCGTTACGTTAGCAAACACCGGCAGACACTTCCGCACTGGAACGATCTCGAAGATCAATACCCGAGCCTCGTCCGAGAAGCAATAGACCAGTTCTTGAGGCTGCTCAGTGCCGAGTCGTCGAGCGGCAAAGCCGCTGACTCCGTGAAGGCAGCCTGCGAATTACTGGCCAAGACAACTGATCAACACATTAACGCCAACAGGTCGAACCTGTTTAGGGTTCTTCGCCGATGCGCCTTGGACGCTCCGCTTGAGCGCACCCTAGAGATCAAGCTGCTTCATCAACCGTATCACCTTAACTTCGCCCGCGCGGGTGCGTTCAATTTGATCAATACTTCTGAATCTGGAGCGGGTGGTCTTGGCAGTGTTGTTCCAAACGTGGTTCAACAGATGCGAGAAATCTCGATTCAGGACACGTTTGAACTTGATAATTTTCCGCTGCTGCTCAGCGAGATTCCTTTCAGCCGGATCGAACGCATACGGTCGACCCACTCCTTCGCGGGACTTGTAGAGACCGCCACGAGCCGCGACTCAGAGCACAAGTTTTCCGCTGTTAGAGATTTGGTCAGTCTAATTCACTCGGAGCTTGCGAGAGAGAGCAACACGCAGCATTGCACGAGACTACGTCTCTGTAGCTTCTGGATTCCGGACTCGTTCCGTGCCCGCTTCATGAAAGACTCGCTTTGCCTGGCGGATGTCGTGGCACTCGGTGCGGGGTTTGGAGGTATGCTCCTTGGGCAATTCGTTGGAGAATCGGCCGGTTGGAGCGCGGTCGGAACCTTCGCTGGAGCCGGCATCGTCGTCTTGTTGCAGCAGTTGCACTCGGCCTCACACGAAGCGAAGGCACGTGAAGAGTTCAAGCAAGTCATCCAGTCGCTGCGCGTTGGTGGCTTTGAGGAAGGAACTCCGTGATTTCAATAGGAATGGCGCACGGCAGATTTCAAGGCTTTCACCTGGAGCATCTGCAGTACTTGCTCACCTGTCTCGATAGATGTGAGCGGCTTGTTGTCGGCATTACAAATCCCGACTCGACTGAGTATCAATTCGAAGGTGCAAGCGATCATCGGCATCTGGCCGAGGCCAATCCGTTTTCGTATTTCCAACGCTCCGAAATGATACGAGAGAGTCTGTTGGACGAAGGCGTTGATCTGGCGCGTATTACGGTAACTCCTTTTCATCTATTTGACCCATCGAAGTGGTCAAGCTACCTGCCACCCCCAAGAAACACGACTCAATTCGTTCGCGCATTTTCAGCGTGGGAGGAAAAGAAGATCGCACTGTTCGAGTCGAACGGTTTCTCGGTACACGTCTTGGATCGAGGCGCACCCAAGAACGTTGAGGGTAAACAAGTGCGCGCGCTTCTCAATTCCGGTGGCGACTGGCGCAGCATAGTGCCGCCAGGGTGTGCCCGGGTGATCGAACGAATCCAAAGCGGACTACTCTGAACAATGATCCTGCCAGACTGCGAAATACGGGAGCTGATACAGAGCGGAAGACTCACGATAGATCCGTTCGATGATCGAATGGTGCGGCCAGGGAGCATTTGCCTGCGTCTCGGGAGCCATGCTCTCAGGCCGCTCTTCACAGATACTGTGGATGTAGGTGACAGCACGACCTACCCGCAATACGAAACAATGGGAGAGGACGAGATTGTGGTCCCACCCAGGACCGTCGTGCTGGTGAACACGCTTGAGCGCATCGCTTTGCCACGATCCTTGGCTGGTTGGATGTCGAACCTATCGGGCCTCGCGCGACTGGGGCTATCGGTGGTCCTTTCCAACTACGTGAGTCCGGGATTCGGTGAGAGTGCACCCTCGACACTAGCGCTAGAAGTCTCACATCCATTTAATGAATCGGTCAGGTTGCGCCCTGGGATGCGAATCTGTCACTTGGTTCTCATGCGGCTCAGTCGCGATGCGACGACCAGTTACGACGAACAGGTGGGCACCTACTCTCGCCAATCTGATCCTCGGGGTTCCGTGTTCCACAGAGACTTTGGACCGAAGCTCTAGCAGGCTGCGAGACCTCTGGTTCACGATCGCGCTAGCCAGTGGTCGGCGGTAGAGCGCAAGACGCTACGCGATTTGAGCCGCGCGTCCATTTCCGAGTTTTACCCTTCCGGGCAAGGTAACATCACGGAGAATGGCGCGCCGCTGGGGTTCTCCAAATGCCTCTTCAGGAGGCGTTCCTCTCGGGGAGCCAGCTCAATCGACGGGCGAAAGGGCGACCTCATAGAATCAATGGCTTACAGAGTGGAGAGGTAGTTGGAAACTCGACTTTTTGGGGAGCCATCACCGTTTTTGCGAGCCTCCCAGGCCTGTTTTCCTTGACGCCATCGTGGTCTGGAAGTAGGCCACATATCCCAAACATTCCTGGCCCTTTCCGCTCTTCCGCGTTCTCCTCATCCGAACACAGACTGTCCTGGCGACCGCCGTGGACCGTCACGGTTGCGCCTGTGGCCCACGGTTTCTCCTGCGAATTCTCCGCAGTCTCCACTTGACGCCTCCCGGCCCTTGACAGAGGGGTTCAGCCTGGCCGCCCAGGATTGGACATTTTCGACATTCGCGGAGTATCTATTGTTGGGAGCGAATTCGCTCCTCAAACACCAGACAGCGGGCAGGCCGCAAAGCGGAAACCGTTGTGGGTGTCGGACCAGTCCGGCAGCCACTTCGGCATCCACCGCCTGCTGATCCGCCACCCACTCCGTTCTTTTCCGTCCGGCATAGCCGTCAGGAGAGAACGGATGACCACTTCCGATCCCATCGCCAACGACGCCATCGCCGCATTGCTGGCGGCCGCGTACCGCCGATACCTTGCCGCAAACCGGCTCCCCGATGTGCCGGAGACTCCGGCGGGGGCCGTCAACGGAGAGCTTGATAACCGGCGCGCGACGAGCCCTCATGCTCAGTAGGCGCGACGTATGAAGAAGACGAAAACGACGGCCGGCACGGACCTCCGTGCCCAAATCAATCAATTGAAACTGATGACCGTGCCGGAGCTCCGGCGATGGCACCTCGAGCGATTCGGCCAAGAGGCGACCTCGCACCATCGCAGATTTCTGTTCCGCCAGATCGCCCGGCGGTTGCAGAGCAGCGTCAATCCTCGGCTGAGTGAGGAGGCACGCCAGTTTGCCCTGGCGTTGGCTCGCGGCACCGCGCTCGATCGCCGGATGGCAACCAACGTCCAGCGTCGAAGGGAGGCCCTGCCCATCGACCTGACAGTGAAAACGAAGCTGCCCAACGCAGCGGACTCTCGGATGCCATTTCCGGGGAGCTTGGTGACGCGGCAGTACAAAGGCCAGACGATCGTGGTGAAAGTGCTGAAGGACGGTGTCGAGTACGACGGCCGGAGATTCAGTTCGCTCAGCGCGGTGGCGCAGGAAGTGACAGGCGTGAAGTGGAACGGGTTCCGCTTTTTTGGATTGCTCGAAAAGCGCGAGGCCGGCCGGAAGGAGAAACGAGTTGCTACCCGAAACATCTGAAGCGCTCCGGCCCGCGCGGCGGACCGCGGTGCGGTGCGCGATCTATACGCGGAAGTCCACCGAGGAGGGCCTGGAGCAGGATTTCAATACGCTCGACGCCCAACGCGAGTCGGCGGAGTCCTTCATCCGCAGCCAGACTCACGAAGGATGGCGGGTCCTGCCAGAGCATTATGACGACGGCGGTTTCACAGGTGCCAACATGGACCGTCCCGCATTGAAGCGGTTGCTGGAGGACATCAAGGCTGGTCTGATCAACTGCGTGGTTGTCTACAAAGTGGACCGCCTGACGCGGTCGCTGCTGGACTTCTCACGCATCATAGAGGTGCTCGATAAGCACGGCGCGAGCTTCGTCTCCGTCACACAGCAGTTCAACACGACCAGTTCCCTGGGGCGCCTGACCCTCCACATCCTGCTCTCCTTCGCACAGTTCGAACGCGAGATGATCGCGGAACGGACGCAGGACAAGATGTCGGCCGCCCGCCGCAAAGGAAAATGGGTCGGCGGGAATCCCGTGCTCGGTTACGACGTTACTCCGCAGGGCGGGTCACTCATGGTGAACGAGGCCGAGGCAGAGCGGGTCCGCGCGATCTTCGATCTCTATCTTGAACTCGGCTCGCTCATCCCGGTCATCCAGGAACTGGACCACCGGGGGTGGACACTGAAGGAATGGACAACACGGAAGGGAGTGCGGGCCGGCGGTACGCAATTCGCCAAAAACACCCTTTACAGTCTGCTCACCAACGTGATCTACATCGGCAAGGTCAACTACCGTGGTCAACTCTACGACGGCGAGCAACCGCAGGTCGTCGAGACGGAAACCTGGAAGCGGGTGCAGGCGACGCTGAAGGCGAACGGGCGGATCGGAGGTTACGAAGTCCGCAATAAATATGGCGCGATCCTCAAAGGCATCGTGCGTTGCGCCAGTTGCGATGCCGGCATGATTCATACCTACACCAAGAAGACCGCCAATAAGCTCTACCGTTATTACGTTTGCGTCACGGCGCATCAGCGCGGCTGGAACAAGTGCGCGACGAAGGCGGTCTCGGCGCCGGCCATCGAGGAGGCTGTCGTGGCGCAGATCCGGGGAATCGGAAGCCACCCCACCATGGTCGATGCCGTTGTGGGCAGTCTCGAAGGTGACAGGCTCTCCGAGTACGCGGAACTGGAGCACGAGAAGCGAGTGGCCGAGCGCGAACTGCGCCGGTTGAACGACGAGATGGCCGGGCTGGTGAGCACGGCGGCATCCAAGGGCCAGTCGATGAAACTGGCAACTGACCGGCTGGCGGATCTCCAGGACCGGAGCGCGGCACTCGAGCGCCGGCTCAACGGCGTCAAGAAGCAGCTCGGGGCGCAAGTCTCGGAGGCCGTGGACCGCGAGCACGTCGCGATGACACTACGCAACTTCGATTCGCTGTGGCAGCAGATGTCGCCACGCGAGCAGGAGAAGTTGGTGAAGGCCCTCGTGGAACGGGTCACATACGATGGCCGGACCGGCGCGGTAACGATTGGATTCCGATCGGCGGTCCTGAAACAAATGTGCGCGCCGACGGCATAGAGGAGGCAAACGGGATGGGACATAATGACAAGCTGTTGGAAGTACGGTGCTCGCTTCAGCCGAGAGTCCGTTCGATCAAGGGGGGTGGAGCCACGGTGGCGGTAGTCACACCACCTCCGTCGATGGCTCCGGCGCTCATGGATCGCGACAGGCTGCCGCGGATCACGCACACGATGGCGCAGGCGCTCCTGTTCGAAGACTCATTGGCGGGCGGCGAGGCCACGGACCACGCAGACCTCGCGCGCCTGGGCGCCATCTCGCGCGAGCGTGTCAGCCAAGTGATGAAGATGCTCTGGCTCGCGCCGGATGTCCAGGAAGAAATCCTTCGCCTCGCGCCGGTTCGGCGCGGTGAATACACGATTACCATTCCGGAAGTGGCCGCAATATCCGATGAAGTTTTATGGGAGGACCAACGCACGCTGTGGTCCAACCTGAAGCTGAAGAAGGAGTTAAGGGAGCCGACAGACATCGCATAGTTCCTGCCACGAGTTGCTTTCACCTCGGGCCAAGGCAACGCCACGCCGGATGTCCATTGTCCTTAGGGGACGATTCCTGCAGGTGTCTTGCTGGACACATGGATTTTCTTTAGGCATTCACGGCCTGGATGCTGTCAGCTTCAGTGCCTTGACTATTCCACCTATTCCACTTATACCAGTCTTAGCTCTGGCAACTTGCCTGCTAGCAGGCATATCAACTCGGGCCTGCCGAGCATGCAGGCGTCGGCATACACGCGGTGGCGAATCACGAGGGGGAGGACTTTGCCATAGTTCTTGGCCCGGAGCCTGCCACATTGGAGGAACGGCGCCAGTTGCTCGTGCGAAAGGCTTCCAATCAACACCGTTTCCCAAGTCCGGGTCCAGACTTTGACATGAATCTCGACGGCGTCGCATCCCTGCACCGTCGCAAGGGTCAGCTTTCGAAGCACTCGCTCCAGACCGCGCTGGCCGAAAAGGGGCGGGTCAATTGGTTCCGGCTCCTGGACCAGTTCAATCCGCGCCAGAATCTCCTCCTCCCACAAATCACGAAGTTCGTGTGCGGCCCGACCGCCGATGCGTTGTTGTGCCTTGAGCGAGCGCAGGCGACCGGGGTCGAGATCGCTGTCAAACTGACATTCCTGAAATCGCCAACCGGTCGCGTTCGCCTCATCCGCTATCATCGCTTCACTCCTTTCGCCAATTTGACAGACCTCTCCCTTACCGCCGCAGACTGCCACACTCAAACGCCGTGGTCCACAATCTCCGGCTCAATGTGAACTGGAACGGTCCCGAGTCCATGGCCATCCACGTTCGCAGACGCTGGCCAAGCCGCAGTACGTCCTTGTCGTCGCCACGACGGTACTGCTTGCCGCCGTCGCGCAGGAAATCGAGCAGCACGCTTCCCTCCGCTGTTGGAATGCCGGAGTCGTTGGCCAGACCGAGGGCACGTAGATCGTATTCTTCCGACCGCACCGTTTCTCGTTCGCCAGCTTCAATCGCCGTGAGGCGTTGTGTCTCTTCGGACCTGGTCCGCGCCGCAAACACCTCCTTTGACTTCACGGAAATACGAATGCGGCCGTCCTGAAGCTCGACGAATCTGCAGTCTTCCCATTCGTCCGGACGGACGGGAAATCCATCCTGCCGGTCGAGGCCGATCTGGAAGACGCATCGGTATGCCCCGGTCCCGTGAACCGCGCGGATCGGCTCGCCCGCGATGGGGAACACGGTGGCAAGGCGTTGCCGGAGGTCGCTGACTTGCTTTCGGAAGGTCGCCGCGTCCTTGCCCGACACCGACGTGCTGCGCGCGGGCGTCTGGCCGCCCAGCCGTGCAAATGCGCATAGCACTTGCCAGAGCCGATCCTCGTTGCCGGTGAACTGGAGATCATCCAAGCCAAACTCCCTACGCTGGGCCCGAAGCTGCGCGACGATGGAGCGCTCGCTCACCGTGATCCGCAACTCCTCCCACCTGGCGTCTTCACCCACCGGGAAGTTGGCCACGCTCTTGGCCGGCGCGGAGTAGCTGTCGCGCGGCACCGCATCGGCGATGTAGTCGAGATCGAGCGTCAAACCCGAACCTGTAATCGCGGCGATGTCGGCGAGGCGGAACACCGGCTCGCTCCTTTGCTGAGGTGCCCACGCCGGCACCAGGATGACTGGTGACGGTGCGTCCTCAATGTGGCGGCTGCGGGCCCACAGGGTGTGGCCGTCCGCCAGCATTGCGCCGCACACGAGGAAGAAGTCGCGAAACCGCCCGGCGAGGTGCCGTCGTCCCAGACCCCAGACACGCCCTGGAACAAGGGGAGAAAAGCTGCCGACGAGGCCCAGGGTCTCGCGAATCATCCGAGCGGTCAGGTCGAGATCGACGGCCCATCGGCGCAGGCGATCCGGCTCGACTGGCGCGCCTCCCACCTCCGGGCAGGGGATGAACGCTTCGAGATGGCCGGGTGCGCCGCTGTTCATCCAGACGACTTCCTCCATGTGACCATCGCCACACGCATTGCAGATCGCCCACGTCGCGCGTGCCGTCTCCTTCAACAGGCCCCGGCCGTGGAGCAGATCGAACTGCTGCGGCGGCGTCCACCGGATCTCGTCTGCAGAAAAGACGGGTTCGGCCTCGTCGCAGCGAAGCCAGAACTGCTCGACCAAATCCGTCATGACGCGATGTGCCATTCCCGCAAGTATCGGCGAAGCGTCAGTTCGTCGTCGCTGTCGCGTAGCGTGCAACCTGCCGGATGGGTGATGGTGAACGTCACGCTCTTCGGCCGCTTTCTCCCCGTTTCGAACCCCGCCTGGAACGTCGCCTGAGTTACCGCAAGCCTTTCCCGCGGCAGGTTCATCTGGTTGAGCGCTTCATCGATGAGATCATGGACATCCCGTCGAGAGTTGCCGCTGCCGACATCGAAGTGAATCTGGTCGGCGCTGGCTGGCTTCTTGACCCGGATAGCCCTCATCTTGAACCAGAGGAGACTGTCCCCGGGGGCCGTGGGGAACTGGAACCCCGGCTGTAGCAACAACTGGAGATTGTAGGGCGGCTTGGCAGCCCGAGGCAGCTCGAAATCCAGTTTCAGAACGGTTCGAGTGAAGATGGCGGCCAGTTCATCCCGGACATCCTGCGCGCCTTCGGCGTAGAGCTCCAATGATCCCACGAGCCGGTCATAGCCGAGGATGACTTCGAAAGCGGGCTTCCACTGCCTGCGGGCGAAGTTCCCGCCGTCCTCGTAGCCGATCAGGACATCGGCGTAGTCGGCGGGGTACGCGAAGAAGAAATCGATATGGCCCGACCGAAGGAAGTGCTCGATTCGGCAGTGGTCGCCGCGCCCCTGGTGGGTCTGATAGTAGTCCGCCATCAAGTTGCCGAATTGCTCAAGCACTTCGGGAGTGATGTCCGGCTCCATCGCCGGCAGCCCCGTTCGCCTCTCCATGGACCGCCGCGGAAGGCGCTCCCAATGGGCCAACGTTCGCGCTTCCTCGAACGTCTCCGGGTGTTTGAGGAACGTCCAGAACGCCCGCTCATACGCGCACGACCTGCGCCGAAACGACGTCACCAGATCGATACCCTGCTCGCGGGCAACGTGGATCAGCCAGGGAGTGAATTCCCTCTTGGCCATCTCGGCGACTGCCCGGAAGTGGCCGCCTATCTCCCGGCGATCGGCCTCGGGTAACCCGAGGATCGCGTCGTGGACCGGCTCCACATCGGTCTCACGCAGCCGGCCCCAGGGAATGTCTAGAAGCTGTTTTCGTTGATCGACGAAATAGTCCCGCAGCAGTCCGTTCGGCACTTGCCGCAGAAGCACTTTTGGCGTGTAGTACATCGGCATACTTGTCCCCCACGGACTGGCAGGCCAACACGCGCGGCGGAAGTTCTACCGAGTGACTTGAGCGGGGGCGGCGTGACCCGAATAGTCCGGAATGAATTTCATGTGACTCGACTTTAGCATGGCGAATAAAAGGCGAAGTGCGCCAAACTCCTATCCGATTGAATCCGGGGTAAATCGCGTTCTTCTTTTCTATTGACAGCAATCCGCGATTTGTGAATTTCACAATTGCTTTTCGGCTCTCCGAGAAAATCTTCAAAAAATCTCTACCTGTGATTTCAATAAGTTAGCTGTCTCTACCGGTCTGCGCGGCGGCCATTTGTGAAATTTCACAAATGGCTTATCAGGGGAACAAAATGATTTCACCCATTACAAACGCCAAGCGGTCGCCGGACGCGGCGGCGGGCATGTCGGCACCGGCATCGGCAAGCCATGAAGCGCTAATCCGCGACGCCTTCGACGATGTCGCCCTCCTGGTCGGCAGCATCGCCGCTATCCACAATCTCGACGATGACATCCTCTGGTCGCTCATGAAGCGGCTGGATCGAATCCGAGTGAAGCTGCTTCGCAATCTCCAGGGCGACGCTGCACGCGAGGATTTCGAACCGGCTTCGGCGCGGCCGCCGCGGACTCATCCCGCCGTTGACGAATTTCTCGCCCGCAATCGCGGCCGGATGGGGGAGTGACCGATGCGCATGGAAGAACTCTCCCCGGCCAAACAGAGACTGCTCCGGCTGTTTCAAGCCATTAACTTCGGACGCATTGAGGAACTGGAGATCCGTGATGGCGAACCACAGTTCAGTCCGGCGCCACGGGTCTTTGTCGAACTGAAACTGGACACCGACGACGGTCCGCGCCGCGAATCTCAACTCGATCGCTTTCCGCTGCGCAGCCAAGTCGAACGCTTTTTCGGCCAGATCTCGCGGCTCGCCGAAGGCACCGTGGAGATGATCGAAGTCCGCCACGGTCTTCCCTTCCGGATGGTCATCGAGGCGATGCCCGCGGAGGTGGAGCCATGAGCACTCTGGCCGCAATCGATCCCTTCGTCATCCGGCAGGCCGAGATCCGTGCCAGCCGCATGATTGGCAACTATGGCTTTACCCGCGACGACTGGGAAGACCTCCGGCAGGAGCTGCTGCTCGATTACGTCGAACGGCGACCGAGGTTCAGTCCGGAGCGCGGCGACCATCGAGGGTTTGCCTTCGGTGTCCTACGAAATAGGGCAGCGAAACTGGCCGCGCGGGAATGCCTGTTTCTGATTTCGCACGCCAAGGAGATCGAGGTCGACACGCGAACCGGAAAGTACACTCGCGTCGTACCCACCCTGCCCGACAAGGCCCGGAAAATCGTGCTCGGCATGGTGGACCAGGTGCTGTTTTGCGACCTGGATTTGACCACCGGAGACGACGGCGCGAAGAGCATCCGCCGCGTCATTCGCACCAAGCCCAGCCTTTACTACGAGGCCGGAGACCGGACCGGGCGGCTTCCGGAGACTATCGACCTCGACTTCCCGATGTTCCTCGATGCATTTAACACCGCCGTCGCGCCACTGAAGCCTGCTAAGGCCGCCAAGACGACGCCGGCGAAAGTGAGTTCCCAACAGGAGACAAACCATGAGTAAACACGCGATCGATCTGACGCAGTTTGACAAGGACTTCAGCTCCGAACAACCCGAAGAGCGCGGTGAATTCGAGAGCGTTCCGGACGGCAAGTATCAGGTGACGGTGGAGAAGGTCGAGTTGACGGAGGCGCAGAGCAGCGGCAACCCGATGCTGAAGTGGACGCTTCGCGTCATCGCGCCGAAGTGTATCGACCGGCTGATGTGGCGCAACAGCGTGATCACCCACAACACGCTGAAATACGTGAAAACCGATCTCCACACGTGCGGGCTCGATCTCGACAAGCTGTCTGAGTTGCCCAAGCACCTGAAGAAGCTGCTCGACGTGAAGCTCGAGGTGACGAAGAAGACCAAGGGCGACAACGAGAACATCTTCTTCAACCGCCGCATCGAGAACGACCGGGCCCCCGGCAAATTCCGCCAGGAGGCAGGGGACGCGCTTGTCCCGTTCTAGCCTGGGACCGGCGACGATCATCATCGACACGCGCGAACAGGAGCCCTACTCGTTCGATCCCCGGCTGGTGGCCGCAGTGCGGCGGGCGCTGCCAGCCGGGGATTACTCCGTGGCGGGACTGGATGCATGCGTCGCGGTGGAGCGGAAGACCCTGGACGATTTCGTGTCCACGGTGATCCACGCCCGAAAGCGGTTCCGCGACGAATTGCGGAAGCTCGCCGGATATCGGGCGGCGTGCGTGGTGGTTGAGGCGGGCATGTCAGATGTCCTGCTGCAGCGATACCGGGGTGAGGCGCATCCGAATGCGGTGCTCGGGAACGCGCTGTCGATCATCCTCGACTTTCGTGTCCCGGTATTCTTCTGCGGGAATCGCCAGGCTGCCTGCCATTTCGTCCAGGCTTACTTGATCGCCGCGCATACGAGGTGGGGGACATGACAGCAGAGCGCACCAGCATCCGCGGCATTGTGGAAACGGTCTTCTATTCGGGACCGGCATTTTCCGCTGGCCGCCTTCGGACGGCCGCGGGCGCCGTCGTGAAGTTCGCCGGCAAAGTGTTCATTCGGGAAAACGATGCGGTTCGGTTGGAAGGCCATTGGGTAGATCATCCCAAGTACGGTCGCCAGTTCGAGGCCGAGTTCATGGGGCACGACCTGGAAATGGATCCGGAAGGCTTGGCGAACTTCCTCGCCAATCATCCGGACGTAAAGGGCATCGGACCCGTGAAAGCGCGCCAGATCGCCGATGAGTTCGGGCGCGGCTTCGACGCGGCGATTCGCACCCGTCCGGAGGCGGTAGCGGCGGCCGCGAAGGTGCCCGTGGAAACCGCGCTTGAGTTGCAGCGTATCTGGATCGCCAACAGCGACTTCAATACGGCGATGGCTTACTTGTCGGCGTTCGGGTTGACCCATCACCAGGTCACGACGCTGGTGGGCAAATTCGGCAGCCAGGTGGTGCCAATCCTGGAGTCCGATCCTTACGTGCTGATGCGGGAGATATCCGGCTTCGGTTTCAAGCGGGTCGACAAGATAGCGCGCAAGATGGGCACGCCGAAGGATCTGCCATCACGGATTCGCGCCGGGATTCACTACAGCGTGCTGGCCGCGCTCGATGATGGCGACTGCTGGGTGGAATTCGAAGATTTGCTTGACCGAGCCAACACGCTGCTGGTGATGGACACGCTCGACAGCCGGGATGTGATCGAGGGTCATCTTGAGGCATTGATTGCCGAGGGGCGCCTTATCTCCCAGCCATTCGAACGGTTGGTGGTGGCCGATCCAGAGATCCACCGAATGGAGACGGAACTCGCCGAAGTGCTGAAGACTGCCTCGCAGCGCAGCCCACATGCGGTCGTTGAGGTGGATCATTTGCTCGATGCTGAAGGTGGCGAACTGAATCCGGAGCAGCGGGGCGCCGTGCGAAACGCCCTCAACTTCTCCATCTCGCTCATGACCGGCGGTGCCGGGAGCGGTAAGACATACGCTGTATCGACGATCGCCAGCATCGCTGAACGGTTGGAATTGAAGGTCGTGTTGGCCGCGCCTACTGGCAAGGCTGCGAAACGCCTCGAGGAAGTCGTCGGCCACGAGGCAAGCACAATCCATCGGCTGCTCGGCTTCAACGGCCACACATATTCGCGGGATGCACTGAACCCCATTGAAGCCGACATCCTGGTCGTGGACGAAGTTTCCATGGTGGATATCGCGCTCGCGTGGCGGCTGTTCCAGGCCCTGGATCGGGCGCGAACCGCAGTGGTCCTTGTCGGCGATCACAACCAGTTGCCGCCGGTGGGTCCGGGTAACCTCCTGCGCGACCTGGTGCGGTCGCTGGCGATCCCCACCACCGTCCTCACCAGGATCATCCGTCAGGCCGGCGCACTGAAGGAAAATTCCACCGCCATTCTCACCGGCGATGTACGGCCAACATCGGATGTACAGACCGGCGCGCGGCGGCCGTGGTACGTCATCGACAAATTCGTGGATCGCGATGATGTCCGACGGATGCTGCTGCTCCTCTTCGAAGAGGTACTCCGGGAGCGGCTCGGCTACGATCTGATCCGCGATGTCCAGGTGCTCACGCCGACCCACAAAGGCCCACTTGGCACGGTGGAGTTGAATATCGAGTTGCAGCGCCTGTTGCAGCAAAAGTTGTTCGGCGTCGAGGTGTCTCCCGTCGAGGCCGGCCACCGCGCCCGGCCTTATCCGGGTGACAAGGTGATCCAGATGAAGAACGACTACGAGTTGGGCGTGATGAACGGCGCCATGGGCATCGTGGTAAATGCTGGCACCGACGGCAGTCTCGTGATCGAGTTCGATGGCCGCGCGGTGGAGATCGAAGCCGGTTCCGATGCGTTGGGCAACGTGCAGTTGGCATACGCCACATCGATCCATAAAGTGCAGGGCTCCGAATTCCCCTGTGCCGTGGTCATCGCCCACAAGTCGCATTCATTCATGCACCACCGCAATCTGCTTTACACGGCAGTGACCCGCGCCAAGGAGAGCGTGGTCATCCTGGGCGACCGGTGGGGCATCGACAACTGCGCCAACAAACGCCAGGTGGACCGTCGCAACACGTTCCTTTCATTTCTGCTCCATCAGGAGCGTCCGTGAACCAGCCTGTTGACGTCCAGGCCTATTACCGGCAGATCACCGATGTCGACATCGGTGAGATTGCCGGAGAACTCCTCGGCGGCCGCATAACTCAAGACTCTCGGCAGACACTGTTCTGTGATTGTCCGAATCACCGGAGCCAATCGCACCAGTCACTGCACATCATGCTCGACAAGCAGGGCTGGTACTGCTTCGGGTGCGGTGTGGGCGGCGATGTACTGCAGCTTGTCGAGTTCGTACATGACGGCGTGGTCACGAGGGGCCAGTCGGGCAAGATGCCGGAGTCGCACCGCCAGGCGCGCGACTTCCTCGCGGCACGAGCTGGGGCGCCGCGGTTGTCACAGCTTGGCCGTACGGCGGAGGAAATTGCAGAGGCGGAAGAGCAGCACCGCCTCACGCTCAGGGTAAGGGATGCCCTCACCGCGTTGGCGGATCTCTATCACCAGCGGCTGGCCGGAAACGCTGAAGTTCTCGCCTGGTTCAAATTGAAGTACGGTATTGGCGAGGAGACAATCGCCAGGCTGAAGATCGGCTTCGCGGATAACGCCGAGCCGAGCGTCGCGCGCTCCCTCATGGAAGGTCCGGGCACCTTCACGCCGCGAGAACTGGCCGCCACCTCCGCGTTCCGGCCTACCGCTCAGGATGGGCTTAATCCGTTTTTCGATGGTCGAATCGTATTTCCGTACTGGAGCCGCAGCCACGTCGTCTTCATGATTGGCCGCTTGACTCCCTGGACACCCGACCACGAATGGGAGAAGTCGAAGTACAAGAAACTGGCGGTCCGCAATGATCGCAACAACAGCCACGTAGCGCCGTGTATCCGGAACGACGTTCTCTACAACGAAGATGTGTTCCTTACGCGCCCGGAGCGCGTTGTCATCACTGAAGGCGTTACGGACTGCATTTCCCTGATGGAACATGGATTCCCGGTGGTGTCGCCGGTGACCGTGCAAATCAGGGAGGCTGATTGGGAACGCCTCCTGCCGAAACTCGCCGGGGTGAAGACGGTCTTCATCTGCCAGGACAACGAGGTGTCCGAGGCCGGAATGCAGGGTGCCTTGAAGACGGCGCGCATCCTGGCGGGTCACGGGATCGCGACCCGCGTGGCCGTCTTGCCTCTTGGGGAGAAGCAACGCCTGGCGCGCGATAAGCTGGCCGGGTTGGTCGCCGGGAGCGCGGAGGCTGAACCGCTCGCGGCCGACGCAAAGATCGACGTCAATGAGTTCTTCGCCTCCGGAAAGACGGCGACCGACTTCGAACAGATTCTCGCGGCCGCACAGACGCCGCTTGAGCTGGCGATCTCGAAGCTCTCCCCGGGGATTCCCGAGGGGGAACTGGCGAAAACACTTGGGCCCGTCCTCTCCGAGGTTCACCAGCTTGATCCCATCGAACAGCCCCGCCACCTGCGGTTGATCCAGGAGAAGTGCGGCAAGGATCGTATCCCGATGTCGGCCCTTCGCCAGCAGATGAAAGTGGTCCGGATCGACAGCCGACGAAATGGGAAGGGCCGCAAATCCGGGGGCGGGCGCACGTCGGGCCCACAGCCCGCGCCAGCGGCCGACGGAGCGTCTGGGGCATGGCGCGACGGGCTCCTGTTGAATCTGAACGGTACGGTCAAGCCGGTGCTCGCCAACGCCATCACCGCGCTTCGGGGCGCACCCGAGTGGGCCGGCGTGCTGGCTTACAACGAGTTTGCCCACTTCACCGTCCTGCAGAAACCCTCGCCGTGGATAAAGCCCGAAGCCGAACTCCCGGCAGAGTGGACTCCGAACGATGACATCCTCACCGCCGAGTGGCTGCACCATCAAGGCATTTTCGTCTCCGCTGACGTGACCGGCCAGGCCGTGGAAGCCGTCGGGCGGGAGCGTCCGTTTCACCCGGTCCGGGCGTACCTGAATGGTCTCGTCTGGGACGGTGTGCACCGGCTGCAATCCTGGTTGCCCGATTACCTCGGAGTCGATCCTTCGCCCTACGCGACCGCCGTCGGCTCGCGGTGGTTAATCTCGGCGGTGGCGCGTGTGTTCGAGCCGGGCTGCAAAGCGGATTGCTGCTTAATCCTCGAAGGCGAACAAGGCATCCGGAAATCGACTGCTCTGCGGGTGTTGACGGAGCCATGGTTCACGGACGAAATTGCCGACCTCGGGTCGAAGGATGCCGCGATGCAGACGCGGGGCGTCTGGGTTATTGAGATTGCGGAGTTGGATTCCCTGTCCCGCTCCGATGTCGGCAAGATCAAGGCATTCATGAGCCGGATGACCGATCGCTTTCGGCCGCCATATGGCAAACGGCCCATCGACTCGCCACGGCAATGCGTCTTCGCCGGCAGCGTGAACCACGGGGCATACCTGCGCGATGAAACCGGCGGGCGCCGTTTCTGGCCGGTGGAGTGCAAAGCCCCGGTGATCGACGTGGACGCCCTGGCCGAGGTTCGCGACCAGCTTTGGGCCGAAGCCATGTCCCTCTATTTCGACGGGAAGCCGTGGTGGCTGGATTCGGTGCCTCTGAATCGCGAAGCGGCAGAAGAACAGTCGGACCGATACGAGGGTGACCCATGGGACGACCTGATTCTGAAATGGATCGAGGATCGTGAGTCGGTGTCCATCGCCGAGGTATTGGCGAATTGTCTCGAAAAGAAGAAGGACGTGTGGACGCAGTGGGACCGCAATCGGGTGGCGCGCTGCCTTCGCGCGAACGGATGGAAGCGATTCAACGCTCGCGAGGGGGCATCGAGGGAATGGCGATATCGGCGGTTGCAGTGACGCATTGGTTCCGGTCTCAGCCTTGGTTCCAGTCTGGTTCCAGTCCCCGGTTCCAGTGCAAATTATTGATTTTGCGGGAATGTTCCAGTGGTTCCAGTCTCCCCCTGTTAAAGGTCTAGCGATGAATACAACACAACAACATGAGCATTGATACACACACTCGTAATTATTATAGGAAGTTTAGCGGAACCACCACTTCTCATGTACCGCTGGAACCTAAACGAGTAACCATATCCGAATCAGGTGCTTGCGCGGTTCCAGTCTCGTTTACTGCGGAGGGCGAGACCGGAACCAGACTGGAACCCGCGTCGCCACGGAAGCCGAACCCGGTCGTTCTGTTTGTCTCCACAGGCCTCGAATCCTGGACCGCTGATCACCCCGAGGTTTTCGCCCGCGACGTTCAGATCAACGACACCGCATACCGGAGGCTCGATCCCGAATACTATGCGTGGCTCCGTTCGAAGATGCATCTGGCGAAAATGGCTGTCACCGCCGGGAAGCTCGGGGAAGACCAGTTCGATGAGATGCGGCACCGCTTCAACAACGTGCATGAGTGGGCCGTGGAGCACTTTGGCGAGTCCCGGCTTCTCGACGCGATTCGCGACCTTGATGCCCGCGATTATGAGCCGCCTGTCGCCGAGCCAGATACTCCATCGCGCATACCGCCGCCGATGAACGCCGCCTGGCCGGACGCGCTCGCGATGGTGGACGCGATTCGTGACCGTGCGCTCTCGCTCGGTTGGACGCATGAGAGCTTGTATGCGCACGCCGGGTCGCATCGCGTCGCGATTGGCGTCAACCGTGGCCTCGTCTGCTTCTTGAAGCCAGGTGAGAAGATAGGCGATGTCACCAGGCTCTCCATCGAGATCATCCTGCCCAACAACGTTCGCCAGCGTTTCTACAACCAGAACGTCGATCAGCCATGGATACGTCGTGTTGGATGATCGTGGAACTTTAATTGGACAATTTGGCCGCCTCGGGAGTATCTATTACCGGAAGCACAGTTCGGGAGGCCTGATGCAAAGCAGCGGCCACGAAGGCGCTTTCACCCGATAGCTCGGCCGAGCGATGGGACGCTCGCTAATCCCTTTCCCTCCTTTCCACTGGAGCAGACGTGTCTTCTCAGGTGAAGCGCCAACAGATCGCCTTCTACGCCGCGGACGGCACACCGATGGGTTATCGGTCGTCGGAGTCCGCACAGCGTCTCCTCGCCCTCGATCTCGTCAGTCCAGCCTACGGCCGCAAGGGGCACTTGAAGGCAATCTTCGCCAAGAAAGCCGACGGATCATCGGCGGTCGAAAACACGGCGCATGGCGGTACGCGGTACTGGTTCCGTGAGCGCCTGGAGAGCGGACCCCTTGCATGGAAGCTCAAGAAGCTCGGCAAGGGTGACGAGCTGCGACCGATCTTCCTGCAGGTCGTGGCCGACTGCATGACGAGCTCTTGATCGACCGGCGCAGAAGAAACTGACTGCGCAAATTGCGCAGTCATCGCGTTCCGTGGCGGCCTGGCGCGCCTGGTGCATCCGGTGGACCAACCGGCGGACCTGGAGGTAGACGTCGCAACACGGGCAAACCGGGCGCGAACGGGTGGCACTCAGGTGAAATCGCGGGCCCCGTCCGGGCACTTTTTTCCACGGGTGGCCTGGTGGCACAAAGTCTTTAGTTACATCGAGAAATCAGGGCGTCAGGGCAGGTGGTCACGCAGGTGGTCAGTGCCCGTAGATCAGTCTGCCCCGCCATCTCGCAAATCCTCGGCACGGTGCAACGGCAATGACTTACGGTTCTGTTTGTTCAGGCATTGGGGCCGTCACCGTCGCGTGGAAACCGCTGGGATTCCGGCCTGCGTGGTTCGCCGAGATCGATCCGTTCTGCTCGGCGCTGTTGGCGCACCACTTTCCGCACGTGTCCAATCATGGCGACTTCACCCGCATCGAACCTGATGGAACGGCAATTGACGTTCTGGCCGGAGGGACTCCCTGCCCAGCCTACTCCATCGCCAGAAGACGCGGCGGCGTTCATGACGACCGTGGCAACCTGGCCCTCGAATTTTGCCGGCTTGCTGGCCGCCTTCGGCCCCGTTGGATTGTCTGGGAAAACCTTCCCGGAGTTCTGTCCTCGAACCGCGGGCGAGACTTTGGTGCCATCCTCGCGGTGCTGGCGGACCTCGGGTATGGTTGCGCCTGGCGTGTGCTGGACGCTCAATTTTTTGGCGTGCCCCAGCGCCGTCGTCGCGTCTTCGTTGTCGGACATCTTGGAGACTGGCGACGTGCCGCGGCGGTACTTCTTGAGCGCGAAGGCCTGTGCAGGGATACTCCGGCGCGCCGCAAAGCGAAAGAAACAGTTGCCGGCTGTCTTGGCGGCGGCGCTGGCGGGCGTGGCTGGTGCAACGCCCTTGACCGTTCCAGAGCGTTCGTATCGCACCCGCTGAACGGGAAAGGTGGCAGCGGGCGGATGGATGGCGCGAGCGAAACGTTTGTGGCATCTGGTTGTGGCTATTAGGAACGAATCGGAATCGGCAGAAACGCTTGGGACACAGGGGCGTGCGCTCTACGAAAGTACTGCCATCGTCGGCCCACTCGTCCCAACGGCGTTCTCCGTAAGGCGATTGACGCCGCGGGAATATGAGCGCCTGCAAGGACTGCCGGACGATTACACGTTGGTTCCGTATCGCGGGAGGCCGGCCGCGGACAGTCCGCGATACCGGGCGATCGGCAGCTCCGTGGCGGTGCCGGTGACGTCGTGGATTGGCAGCCGAATTCAGATGGTGGACAGCATCCGTGGTTGAACCCAGCATCACGCCCGCGATGGCGCGGCACATCGAGATCTGGACGACCGACCGGCTCGTGCCCTACGCCAAAAACGCCAGGACACATTCTCCGGAGCAGGTCGCGCAGATCGCGGCGTCCATCGTGGAGTTTGGATTTGTGAATCCGATCCTCGTCGATTCCATGGATGGGATTGTTGCCGGTCATGGCCGCCTCCTGGCTGCTCGCAAGTTGGGTCTTGCGGAGGTCCCGGTGGTGGTGCTTGGCCACCTCAGCGAGATTCAACGGCGGGCGTACATCATCGCGGACAACCAGCTTGCACTCAATGCCGGGTGGAACGATGAGCTTCTACGGGTCGCACTGGAGTCGCTTGGGGCTGATGGTTTCAGCCTGTCGCTGGTGGGGTTCTCCGACGAGGAACTCGTCACGATACTGGCCGGCGACGAACCGGAGGCTGCCGCCGCCGTCGAGGAAGAAGCGGTTCCCGAACCTCCAGCGCAGCCGGTTACGATGCCTGGCGATGTGTGGTTGATCGGACGTCACCGTCTGATCTGTGGCGACTGCCGGGATACCGTTGTCGTCAGGAAGTTGATGGCAGGCGCCAGTGCGAACGTGGCGATCACGTCGCCGCCCTACGCCACGCAACGCGAGTACGCCCCATCGAGCGGGTTCAAGCCGGTTCCGCCTGATGAGTACGTGGAGTGGTTCCGCGCGGTGGTCGCCGGCATCGAGTCGGTCCTGGCGACGGACGGATCCTACTTTCTGAACATCAAGGCGCACGCCGACGAGGGAGAACGGAATCTGTACGTCATGGACCTGGTGCTAGCCCACCGGCGCCAGTGGGGCTGGCGGTTCGTGGATGAATTCTGCTGGCGGAAAACTGACAATGGCTGGCGGTTGGCAAAACCGCTTCAAGAACGCATGGGAACCGGTGTTCCACTTCTGCCGCCAGCAGCAGATCAAGTTCCGTGCGGAGGCGGTGAGTCACGAGTCGGACGACTGCTTCGACTACTCGCGCGACAACCCGAAATCGAACTCTGGGAGCGGGCTCCTGGGGACCGGCGCGCGCGGAGACGCGGCCGGACAGCCCGGTGGCAGCGACAACGATGGACGACACCAGGGAGTCGCACGCCCCAGCAACGTAATCGAGGTTAAGACGGAGAGCAGCCAGGGATCGCACTCGGCGCCGTTCCCACGCGCCCTGGTCGAGTTCTTCGTGAAAGCATTTACCGATCCCGGTGACGTGGTCTTCGATCCGTTTCTCGGGAGCGGAACCACAATGGCCGCTGCCCACGTGCTCGACCGCGCAAGCTACGGCTGCGAGATCTCGCCGGCCTACTGCGACGTGATCTTGCGCCGGATCGAGCATCTGGCAGAAACAGAACCGGTCCTTGCGGAGACCGGCGAGAAGTTCAGGGAAGTCGCGGCGGGCCGTGGTGTCTCGGCGGTGGAGGGCGCCGATCTGCGCCAGCGCGACTCGAAGTCCATTCGCCGCAAACCCAACGGGATGCCCTGCTATGGAGCCAAGGGCAAGCCCTAAACGAAGTTCAACCCCCAAACCAACAAGGAGCAAACAAGTATGCCCGAAGTAGCCACTCCGAACCAGGCCGAACGCGAGTTCGAGACCGGGACGGACGAATCTTTCAAAAACTCCAACGCCACTGGCGGCGCCGCCCACAACGAGAACCAGCGGGTGACGTACGCCAACATCAAGCGCACCTACGACGTGTACCAGGATCTGGACATCCAGGCCGCGCGCCAATCCCTGGTCGAGACCACGCGACTGAACCAGATCGCGTCGCAGGCTCTGCAGAACGCGGTCGAGACCGCCAACATGGTCGGGAAGCAGGCCATCCGCCATGCCGATGTCGCCGCGGATGCGCTGTGGACCGACGAACTGAACCCGGTGACGCGCGGCGCCGGCTCGAACATCACTGCGGGCAGTGTGCCCGCCAACCGCGCGATCGATGTGAGCGCCGCCGGTGTGGGCGTGGATGCCCAGGCCGTGGCCGCCGCCGTAGCTAAGCAGGTGGACGCCACCATCACTCCGGTGCTCGCCACCCTGCAGCAGATCGTCCAGGCTCTGACCACAGCGACCACGGCCATCGCCAACGTTGTGAACCAGGCACAGCCGAAGACGGCGTAACTCTTCCCTCCCTAAACCGGGGCGGTCCTGAAAGCCGCCCCTCCTTTTTCAATGGAGACACGAAAACGATGAATATTCTGCTGATCATTTTGAAGTTGTTCCCGCTCTTGCTGTCTGCGATCAAGGCCGTCGAAGAAGCCATTCCGCTACCCGGTCAGGGAAAGCAGAAGCTCGATCTCGTCCTCGGCGTGATCAAATCCGCCTACGACGCCGGCACGGATCTCAGCGCCAGTTTCAGCTGGGAAAAGCTGTTGACCGTCGTGGTACCGATGATCAACCAGATCGTCGCGCTGCATAACGCCCTCGGTCTGTTCCAGAAGTCCGCTCAACCCAACAACGCATGACGAACCTACAGGTGGTGACGTGGCCGGTCGAGAAGTTGATACCTTTTGTCCGGAATGCTCGCACGCATAGTGACGAACAGGTCGCCCAGATCGCGGCGTCTATAGCCGAGTTCGGGTGGACCTCGCCAATCTTGGCCGGCAGCGATGGGATCATCATCGCCGGCCACGCCCGCCTGCTGGCCGCCCGCAAACTGGGCATGACGGAAGTTCCAGTCATCGTCCTCGACCATCTGACCCAAACGCAACGCCGCGCCTTGGTCCTGGCGGACAACAGGCTCGCCCTGAACGCCGGCTGGGACGAGGAAATGCTGAGGGTCGAACTGGAGTCCCTCCAGGAAGACGGCTTCAATCTGGACATCGTCGGTTTCACGGACGAGGAGATTGAAAATCTGCTCCGGGACCCGGAAGCATCTGTCGAAGGCCAGACGGACGAGGATGCCGTACCAGAGGAGCAGGAGAAGGTCATTACGGTCCCCGGCGACGTCTGGTTGCTGGGCGAGCATCGTCTGTTGTGCGGCGACGCCACAAAGCTGGCTGACGTGGAGAAGGTCTTGGACGGTGGCTTGGCCGACATGGCCTTTCTAGACCCTCCGTATAACGTGAACTACGGCCAGACCATGAAGGATAAGCTCCGCGGCACGACGCATCGTAAGATTCTCAACGACGATCTGGGCGATGGCTTCGAGCAGTTCCTGCGGGACTCCTGCACGAACCTGTTGGCGGTCACCAAGGGCGCAGTCTACATCTGCATGTCGTCTTCGGAGATCCCTACGCTGCAGAAGGCGTTCCGCGAAGCCGGGGGCCACTGGTCCACGTTCGTGATCTGGGCGAAGAACACCTTCACGATGGGGCGGTCGGACTACCAGCGGCAGTACGAACCGATCCTCTATGGCTGGAAAGAAGGCACGGATCATTTCTGGTGCGGTGCCCGCGACCAGGGCGACGTATGGTTCATCAAGAAGCCGCACGTAAACGATCTCCATCCAACTATGAAGCCAGTTGAGTTGGTGGAACGCGCGATCCTCAACAGCAGCAAGGGGCGCGACACCGTGCTCGATCTATTCGGCGGTTCGGGCACAACGCTGATCGCTTGTGAGAAGTCCGGCCGTCAGGCGCGCGTGATTGAGTTGGAACCGAAGTACTGCGACGTCATTTGCCGGCGTTTCATGAACTTCAGCGGGAAGACGGCAACGCTCGAAGCCGACGGGCGGGCGTTCGCCGATATGGCGGCGGAGCGCCTGGGCGTGGCCACATGAATCGAACGTTGCCGCCGGGAGATCGCGGCAGTG
>JAIQFL010000039.1 GCA_020073365.1 Terriglobia bacterium
ACGACGCTGACCGCGCAACTGACGATAGCGGGGAATGCGACGCCGGGACCGTACTCGCTGACGGCCACGACGGGCAGCGAAGAGGCCACGCTTCCGAACGGGTTTACGGTTACGGCGCAGTAGGCGGTGGCCGGATCGGCCGGATGCGAATCCCTCCTCGCCCGCCCGGCGCGATACACTGGGACCAACGGCGCGATCCTGGGTACCGGCACTTTCGTGCAGGCGCGCCTTTTCGGCCACTCGACAGACCCGACGCCTGTCTTATGCGAGGGGGATTTCCACTATGACGACGACAGCAATGACTCCGGCCTCGACGGCCAATCCGCTCCGAGCCCTGGGGCAATACGGACAATCCGTATGGCTGGACTTTATCCGCCGCAGCCTGATCACCAGCGGCGAGCTTCAACGCCTCATCCGGGAAGACGGGTTGCGCGGCGTGACGTCCAATCCGGCGATCTTCGAAAAGGCCATCGCCGGCAGCTCGGATTATAAGGATGTCCTGGAGGATCCGGCATCCCGCAACCTCGACGCCAAGGCGCTCTACGAACAGATCGCCATCCGCGACATTCAGGCCGCCGCGAATGCCCTCGCGCCGGTATATGAGGCGTCCCTCGCGCGCGATGGCTATGTCAGCCTGGAGGTTTCGCCCGCTCTGGCTCGCGATACAGCGGGCACCCTGGAAGAAGCCCGCCGCCTGTGGAGCACCGTGGCTCGCAAGAACCTCATGGTCAAGGTGCCGGGCACCGCCGAGGGCATTCCGGCACTCCAACAGCTCATTACCGAAGGCATCAACGTCAACGTCACCCTGCTCTTCTCGCAGGCCGTGTACGAGCAGGTCGCGGAAGCTTACATCGCGGGTCTGGAAGCGCGCGCCGCCCAGGGCAAGAACCTCAGCCACGTCGCCAGCGTCGCCAGTTTCTTCGTCAGCCGCATCGATACGGCCATCGATAGTCTGCCCGCGGCCAAACAGGCCGGCCTCGCCGGCAAGGTGGCCATCGCCAATGCCAAGCTCACCTACGAACGGTCCAACCAGATCCTTAGCGGCTCGCGCTGGGCCGCGCTGCGGGCGAAGGGCGCACAGAAACAGCGCCTTCTCTGGGCCAGCACCAGTACCAAGAACCCCAGCTATCGCGACGTCATGTACGTGGAGGAGTTGATCGGCCCCGATACCGTCAACACCATTCCCCCCGCTACCTTTGACGCCTTCCGCGATCACGGCCGCCCGCGCGCCAGCCTGTCCGAAGATGTCGAGGCCGCGCACCGCACCATGGACGCGCTGGCCAAGGCCGGCATTTCCATGAAGGAGGTGACCGCCAAACTGCTGGAGGAAGGCTTGCAGCAGTTCCAGACGGCCTTCGACGCGCTTCTGAAGGCCACCGGCAAAGCTTCGGTCAAGATCAACCGGCAGAGCTTCAAGATCCCGGACGATCTGGCCGCGGAGGTGCAAGCCTCGCTCGCAGACTGGAAGGCGAACGACAAAGTCCACCGTTTGTGGCGCGGCGATGCCTCGCTCTGGTCCGTCACGGACGAGAGCCAGTGGGTCGGCTGGCTCGGCATCGTCGACGACCAGTTGGCTCACGCACCGCACCTGAAGAGCATCGCCGAAGAGGTGAAGTTGGCGGGCTTCCAGCACGCCCTTCTGCTGGGAATGGGCGGGTCGAGCCTCTGCCCGGAGGTCATGCGGATGACCTTCGGTAAGGTGCCCGGATTCCCGGAAATGCACGTATTGGACTCCACCGACCCGGCCCAGATCCTGGCCACCCAGAAGAAGATCGATCTGGCGAACACCATCTTCATCGTGTCCAGCAAGTCCGGTGGCACGCTCGAGCCGAACATCTTCAAGCAGTACTTCTTCGAGCGCGTGAAGCAGGCAGTCGGCGCGGAAGAGGCGCCCCAGCGGTTTATTGCGATCACTGACCCCGGCTCCAAGATGCAGCGCGTCGCCACGACGGACCACTTCCGCCACACCTTCTTCGGGCTGCCGAGCATCGGCGGGCGCTATTCGGCGCTGTCTGATTTCGGTATGGTCCCCGCCGCCATCATGGGAGTCGACGTCCCGCGCTTCCTCGATATGACCGAGGAGATGGTCCAGGCCTGCACCCCCACGGTTCCGGTCGAAGAGAACCCCGGCCTCGTGTTGGGGACCGTTCTGGGCGTGCTCGCGAAACACGGCCGCGACAAGGTCACGCTGGTGTCGTCGCCGGGAATCCACGACCTGGGCGCGTGGCTCGAGCAGTTGCTGGCGGAGTCCACTGGTAAGATCGGCAAGGGGATGATCCCGGTCGATCGCGAGAATCCGGGGAGCCCCGCTGTCTACGGCAAGGACCGCGTCTTCGCCTATCTCCGCCTCGAATCCGCGCCCGATGCCGCGCAGGACCAGGCCGTCGACGCACTCGAACGAGCCGGCCAGCCCGTGATCCGCATTTCCGTGGGAGAGCCGTATAACCTGGGCGAAGAGTTTTTCCGATGGGAGATCGCGACCGCGGTGGCCGGATCGATCCTCGGCATCAATCCGTTCAATCAGCCCGATGTGGAGGCCAGCAAGATCGCGACCCGCAAGTTGACCGACGAATACGAGCAGACCGGACACCTGGCCCCCGAGTCGCCCATCCTGGAGGCCGACGGCATCAAGCTCTTTGCGGATGAGAGGAACGGCGCCGATCTCAGCGGCCACGCGGGCGGAGACCGTTCGCTGTCGGGTTATCTCAAGGCCCACCTGGGCCGGCTGTCCGCCGGCGATTACTTCGCCCTCCTGGGGTACATCGAGATGAACGACGCGCACGAGAGCGCCTTGCAGTCGATCCGGCACACCGTGCGTGACGCCAGGCGGGTGGCCACCTGTCTCGGGTTCGGACCGCGCTTTTTGCACTCCACCGGACAGGCTTACAAAGGCGGGCCCAATAGCGGCGTGTTCCTCCAGATCACCTGCGACGATGCCGTCGACCTTCCCGTCCCGGGACAGACCTACACTTTCGGCGTGGTGAAGGCTGCCCAGGCGCGCGGCGATTTCCAGGTGCTGGCGGATCGCGGAAGGCGCGCCCTGCGGGTCCACCTCGGAGCCGATGTGGACGCCGGCTTGCGCCAACTGGCAGACCTGGTGAAGGGAGCGCTCTGACATGCAACTGGGCATGATCGGCCTTGGCCGCATGGGCGCCAACATCGTGCGCCGCCTGTTGCGCAATGGACACCAGTGCGTGGTGCTCGACCGCGACGCCGCCGCCGTCAAGGCACTCGCGGCGGATGGCGCCACCGGGGCGGCATCGCTCGATGACTTCGTCAAGCACCTGACCGCGCCGCGTGCCCTCTGGCTGATGGTCCCGGCGGCGGCCGTGGATGGCTTGCTGGCGGACCTATCCGGGCGCCTCGAATCGGGCGACATCATCATCGATGGCGGCAACTCGTACTACATCGACGATATCCGGCGCTCCAAGGAACTAGAGCCGCGCGGCATCCGGTACCTGGACGTCGGCACCAGCGGAGGCGTGTGGGGACTGGAGCGCGGGTACAGCCAGATGATCGGCGGTCCTCGCGAAACCGTCGAGTATCTCGACCCCATCTTCAAGACGCTGGCGCCCGGCCGCGGGACCGCGGAGCGTACGCCCGGCCGGGAGAAGGCGGGCGGCACCGCCGAAGAAGGCTACCTCTATTGCGGACCGGTGGGCGCCGGCCACTTCGTGAAGATGGTGCACAACGGCATCGAATACGGCCTGATGGCGGCCTATGCCGAGGGTCTGAACATTCTGAAGCACGCCAACGCCGGCAGCCAGGCTCGCGCCGTCGATGCCGAGACCACGCCTCTACGCGACCCCAGCCACTATCAGTATCAATTCAATGTGGCCGATGTCGCCGAGGTCTGGCGCCGTGGCAGCGTGGTGGCATCCTGGCTGCTGGACTTGACTGCCAAGGCTCTGTTTGAGGAACCGGACCTGGCGAGGTTCTCGGGCCGTGTGTCCGATTCCGGCGAGGGCCGCTGGACCATTATGGCTGCCATCGAAGAATCGGTCCCCGCGCCGGTCCTCACTACCGCTCTGTACGAGCGCTTCGCCTCGCGCGGCGAGGAGGCGTTCGCGGACAAGTTGCTGTCCGCGATGCGGTTCCAATTCGGGGGCCATTTAGAGCGCGGGCCGGTGGGATAAGGCGGCCCGGGTAGGACAGGCCGTTTGGCCTGGATAGCGTCGGAATAAACCGGCGTGAGGTAGTGAATGAGTGCCATACAGGAAACGAGCAGCGAGCCATCCTGGCCCCGAGCCAATGTGAAGGCGGTGGGAAACCGCCGGCTCTGCGCGGTAACGCCGCCCGCCCCATCTGCCGCCGGCCCACTCTGCCTCACTCGAATCGATATCGGAGAGCTTCCGCGACGGCGCGATAGCCGATTCGGCGGTAGATCGAGTTGGAGGTGGGATTACCCAGGTCGGTGTAGAGAATGCACCGATGGCCGCTCGCGCGTATCTGTCGCGAGAGATCGCCGACGCACGCTCCGGCGTAGCCGCGCTTGCGCTTCTCCGGCGGCGTGTAGACGGCCTGCAGACGAACCACACCTTCCATCGGTTGGCTGCGGACCACCATCGACCCCGGACCGCTGTCATCCCACATCCACAACTGCCCCGCGGGGAGCCATCGGTCGATGAGGACATTCGGATCGCCTGTCGGCTCGCCGATCTCCGCACGAAAACCGCCCACCCAGTCAACCAATAGAGGGCGATCGGCCGGAACCGCTTGGCGGCGCTGCCCGCTGACCGCCGGCCATTCCTGCACTTCCAGCACTTCGTATAGGCGCAGTCCCTGGAAGGGAACGGCGGCGGACTTCGAACGCTCCGTCCACTGCCCGGCGAAGCGTGCCGCCGTGGCTGCGTCGCCATTTACGCCCGGGAGCGCAACGCCCGCCTCCACGATTCGATCCACCATCGCCGCGACCACCTCCGGCTCCATGGGCGTGAGGGTCGCCGGGTAGGTCAGTGGTGACTGGAAGACCAGGCCGGCGACCTTCCCGCCGTTCGTCGCCACCCAGTATCGGCCGGGCTCGGGGTGCGCCACGCGCGCGTCGAAGAGCGTCAGGATGATATTGTGGAGCACCGGCTCCGACGCGAGAAACACCCCTGCTTCGGCGAGTACCCAGGCTGGATCGTCACTGAAGGTGACTTGGATGCCCATCCGTAGAGCTTACCGCGAACTGCTTTGCGGGAGCGAGACAGATGACTGGGGCAGCCGCTCCGCGACCACTCTAACCGCGCGACGGAGCATCCGTATTCCAGCTATACTTGTCTTAAATCGCCATGACCGCGCAAAACGCCGGCGCAACCGACTACGACTCCGTGGAGATGCGTGGGGGACGACTCCACAAAATTCGCCGCTCCGAGGCTCGCATGCTCGGCGAGGAGGATCGCATGGTCCCGGTCGCTAAGTGCTATTGCCGCTCGCACGACGTGCTCACCGCGGCGGATGCGGAACTTCAGAGGCGGCCGACTTTCGTGTTCCCCGTACAGTTCTTCAACGACCTGGAGAGCCTGATTGGAAAGGAAATCGAAGGCCGGATCTATGCCGACAGCCAGGGACGACGGGTGAAGTTCCACCTCGACTTGAGTGAACATGCCGGTTTCCAATTGGACGAGGGCGACCGTAGTTTGCACAGCCCCTGGTACGACGATAGCGTGCTCAAAGAGTAGGAAGCGCGGAACGCGGAGATAGGAACACACGGGCCGGGTAATCGCGCGTCGCGCGGCGCGCTATTCGCTAATTGTCTGGGCAGACTCGCCGGAAAGATCTTCGAGCGCCACCGGGGGGTTGTAATAAAGAATGCGCTGGCAATTCTCGCAGAGCAGGATTTGATCGCCCTTCCTCAGATCCTGGTAGAACTGGAGGCGCACGGTCATGTTGCAGGCGGTGCAGCGGCCATCCACGGCTTCCGCCACCGCCAGTCCCCGGCGCCCCTTGCGCACGCGCTCGTATGTCTTATATGTCCCGGGCGCGATTCCCGAAACGATCCCCGCCCGTTCGTGCTGCAATTCACTGGCGGCCTTCTGGTCCACAGCCGTTCGCTCACGCGCCTGCTGCTTCTCCGCTTCCACCTCGGCCTTCTCGGCTTTCAAGGCCAACTCCGCCGCTTTGACGTTCTTATCCAACGGCTCCGCCTCGCCCATCAACTCCAGAATCCGGTCTTCGGACTTCCGGATCTCGGTCTGGCAAAAATCAATCTCGGTCTGAAACGCCCGAAATTGCTCGTTGGTCTTCGCCAGTTGCATCTGGTCCTTCAGCTTCGAGACCTTCTGTTCCTGCACCTGGATATCGCCCTCGCACTTCTTGCGCTCCTTCTGGTTGGCCGCCAGCGCCGCTCGATCGGCCTCGAGCTTCCGCTGATGGGACACCAGTTTCTTCTCGATTTCCGCGGTGTGCTTGGGTAGAGCGGCGATCTCGCGCGCCAGATCCGCAAGACGATTATCGATTTCTTGCAGGCGGATCACCAGCTTCAGGTCGGGAAGCATTCCTTATCGAAGTGTAACACGCGGCTCTGACGACCTGCAGTTCCTCCACGCGGAACGCCCGCGCCGCCGCGTAAAACACAGCCAGGCCGAGCGGAATCGAAATGGCCACGTCCGCCAGTTGCGCGGGCTTGCCGAACCCCAGCGCGTGGATGGCTCCGCTCGAAGCGCGGCACGCCACACCCATAATGGCGGCAGCGGCAGCGATTTTCAACGCGCTCGACGCCAGCGTCTTGCCGTGAATCCCGTGGATGCGCTCCCGCAGGATCAGCAAGAGGGTCAGGGCGCCGAACAGCGCCACGATGGACGTGGAAAGCGCCAGGCCCGCGTGCCCCATGCCAGTCCACTTCACCAGCGTGTAGGCGGACGCCATATTGACCGCGATCGATGCCACGCTCACCAGCATGGGGGTTCGCGCGTCGTTCAATGCGTAAAATGCCGGAGCGAGAAGCCGGACCGCGGCATATCCCGCGAGCCCCGCGCTGTAACAGGCCAGGGCCACGGCGGTCTGGTGCGTATCGAATGGCTGGAAACGGCCCCACTGATAGACCGCGCCGATCATGCTTTCTCCCAGCACCGCGAGACCCACCGACGACGGGATGGTCAGCAGCAGGACCATGCCCAGCGAGCGCGCCAGCGTGGCACGGAACTCGTCCATGCGCTCTCGAGCGGCGCTGCGTGAAATCGCGGGCAAGGTGGCCGAAGCGATGGCCACGCCGAAAACGCCGAGCGGGAGTTGCATGAAGCGGAATGCGTAGCCCAGCCAACTCACCGGGCCGTTGATCACGTGGCCCGAAGCATCCCGGATGTTGGAAGCCAGGTTCGTGTTCACGATGACGTTGATCTGCACGGCGGCGCCTCCCAGAATGGCCGGCAGCATCAGCCCAAAAATCCGGCGCAAGCCCGGGTGGCGAAAATCCAGGCGCAACCGAGGCGCAAAGCCCGCGCGAATAACGCTCGGCATCTGCCAGACCAACTGCAGCGCTCCGCCACCCAGGACACCGCACGCCATCGAAACGATGAGCCCCCGGCCGAAAGAACGGCCCACGGTGAAACCGAGAGCCAGGCCGAACACTACCGACCCGACGTTGAAACAGGCGGAGGCCAGTGCCGGAATACCGTATTGGTCGCACGCGTTGAGGACCCCCATGGCTTGCGCCGCCAGAGCTACCAGCAGCAGAAATGGAAACATGATGCGCGTGAGCAATACCGCCAGCTCGAATTTGCCGGGTACCGCCTCGAAGCCGGGCGCCATCAGCCGCAGCAGTTGCGGAGTGAAGACCATGCCGGAAACACTCAGCGCCCCCACTACTACGATCAGTGCCGTGGCCACCAGGTTCGAGAGTTCCGCGGCCTCCCGCTTTCCTTTAGTCGCCAGGTAGTGCGTGAAGACCGGCACAAACGCCGAGGAGAGCGCACCCTCCGCGAACAGGTTGCGCGAGAGGCTGGGAATCCGGAAGCCGAGTTGGAATGCGTCGTTCACCGCGCCCGCGCCGAACAGGCGAGCCATCACCATTTCGCGCACCAGCCCGGTGACGCGGCTGAGCGAGACCGCCGCCGAGATGATCGCGGCGAAGCGAAAGACCCCGTGCTTCTCTCCAGCCGTGGGTTGGTTCACGCTATTCGACGCGCCTGACTTCCACCTGGCGGTAAATCTCCTGAGTCTGTTCGAGAGTGGCGAACCGCATTCCCGGCACTCGCGCCGAGGCCGTGCCTGCCGCGACACCCCAGCGCAGCGCATCGGCGGCGTTCGCCTTGCGCTTCATGGCCCAGGTGTACCCAGCCGAAAGCGCATCCCCCGCGCCGATGGGGCACACCGCATCGATGCGCGGCGGCAGCGCCTCGAAAAGTCCGTCGGGATAGGCGCCCACCGCGCCGCGGCTTGCCAGCGACAGCACTACCGACTCGGCGCCCATCGACCGGATTTGCTCCGCCGCTTCCAGGTAGTGGGTGCGCGTGAGCAGGGTGCGGGAGAGCAGCCGCTCGGCCTCCTTCTCGTTGGGCGTCACCACGGTTGGCTTGGCTTCGATCCCCTCCCGCAGGGCCTCTCTATCGGCGTGCAGCAGGGTCTTCACTTTTTTCCGGCGCGCCATCCCGATCAGCTTGCCGTAGAATGACGCGGGTACGCCCGGCGGAAGGCTGCCGCAAACCAACAGCCAGGAGGCGTTCTCCAGAGCCTCGCGGACGGCTCGCTCCACGCTGGCTACCTCTGCCTTTTCGAGCGTAGGGCCTGCTTCGTTGATGTTTACCGTGAGTCCATGCTTGTCGGTGATCGTGAGATTGGTCCGGATCGCGTTGTGGATGGGCACCACCGAGGTCCGGTACCCACAGCCGGCCAGCAAAGCTTCGAGCCGCTGGCCCGAGTCTCCCCCGGACGTGAGGAGCGCCACCGTTTCGCCTCCGAAGGCGTGAATCACACACGAGGCGTTGATGCCCCGCCCGCCCGGAGACTCCCGGCTGGAATTGATGTAAGCCCGATCCTCAAAGGCCAGACGATCTACGCCGATGATGCGATCGATGGCCGGGTTAATCGTGAGTGTGACAATCAAACTACCAGTTTACGACCACTGGACGGGTGGAACCCGCTCCTGGTCCCACCGGGTTCGCCAGTTTGTGCTGAACACCCGGTGGGACAGGCCGTTTGGCCAGTCTTCGGCGGCAACGCCGCCGTACTAGTGGATGCTACGCTGAAGTGTTGCATCGCCATCCCCTCTTCAAGCCATACCTGGCTCTGGCCGCAGTGTGTATCTTCTGGGGGACAACTTACCTCGGCATCCGCATGTCGCTGGAGTCCTTCCCTCCTTTGCTGCTGGTGTCGGCGCGCTACGTGATCTCCGGATCGCTTCTGCTGCTGTTCGCCCGGGCGCGTGGTATTTACCTGCCCCGCGGACGGGAACTGGCCGCGGCATGCTTTAGCGGATTCCTGACGCTCGGGATCGGCAACGGCGGGCTGGTCTTCGCCGAGGTGATCATCCCCAGCGGGATTGCGGGCCTGATTGTCACCATCTCGCCATTCTGGATGGTGGGTGCGGAAGCCTTACTCCCCGGCGGCGAACGTCTTCACGCGCCCACCATCGGGGGCATGGCCGTCGGCCTGATGGGTGCCGCCCTGCTGTTTACACCGGACCTCGGTCCGCATGCCGTCGACCGCAATCTGCTGCACGGATTCCTGCTGCTGCAACTAGGGATGGCCGGTTGGTCCTTCGGTTCGATCTTCCAGCGGCGGCAGGCAGGGAAAGCTCATCCCGTGATCGCCGGAGGTGTTCACCAACTGGCGGCCGGACTGATCATGGCTCCATTCGCGCTGGCGATTCCCGAACACCCCGTGCATTGGAGCATGCGCGGCGTCCTGGCGCTGCTTTACCTGGTGGTTTTTGGATCGTTGGTGGGCTATAGCGCTTATGCGTATGCCCTCGACCGGCTTCCTGTGGCGATTGTGTCCGTCTACCCGTATGTGAACGCGGTCGTTGCGGTGGCGTTAGGCTGGCTCTTCTATCGCGAGCCGTTCGGGATACGGGAATCCGTCGCCATGTTGATCATCTTCGCTGGTGTGGGGATCGTCAAACGGTATTCGCGCCACTGAGGCGGGCGCAGGAGAAGACCCCCACGCTAGCAGAAGCGCGGCCTCCTCACAGTGCCGCCAGGCTGGCCCTCCCCACAAGTACCTACCCGCGTCCCACCATCTTCGCCCCCAGGGCCCCACCCGCCATGCTCAGCAGAATGGTGAACACGAAGAGTTGCAGCAGCAATCTCGCGACGTCCGGACCACTCTGGAGCATCTTAAGCGCCTCCATGAACTTGGGGTCGACCGCCGCAGTCTTGAGCTGTGCCTGCACTGCCTCTAAACCCCCGGCCGACCTCAAGAAGAGCCAGAATGCCGTCATCAGGCAGGCCATGATGGCGAACATCAGGAGCCCCGTGATCCACCCCATCCGCAGGCCGGATTCCAGGTTCAGGAAGGAGCCGGTCCGCCGGCGGTAAAAGAACACCGCGAAGAATCCCGCCGCCAACCAGTTCAAGTAGGGAAGGAAACTCAACAACGTTGCGCCCACCGCAACCAGCAGGGCGATTCGCATTGCCACCCCGTTATGGAAATTCAGGGGTAGCGGCTCCGGCCGGGGCGGAGGAGGCGGGGGAAGAACCTGCACCGGCACCACCGTTTCCGGTACTACGATTTCACGCGTCGGCCTGCCGCATTTGTGGCAGAAAAGTGAATCGGTGACGAGCTCGGTACCGCAGGTACAGAATTCCGGCATGCAAATGGTGCCCTAACTTAACTTAACTAGCTGAAGGCACTTTCAGTGTGACGCACGGCGGCTCATGACGCAACCATCCTACCGGAACCGCACCTTCACATCCGGCTTATTCTCCAGGTGCGTGGTGTCGATGAATAGCACCCGCGCGGGAGTGGAGGTCATCACGATCGATTGTGTGTGCGTGCCATCGCCGGTGAAGCGCACGCCCTGGAGCAGGTTGCCATCGGTGACGCCGCAGGCGGCGAATACCAGGTTGTGCCCGGGTGCAAGCTCGCGCGTGGTATAGATCCGGTGAACGTCGCGAATGCCCATTTGCTGCATACGCTCCTTCTGGGCATCGTCCTTGACCACCAGTCGCCCCAGGATCTCGCCATTCAGGCAGCGAAGCGCCGCGGCCGTGAGCACGCCCTCGGGTGCCCCGCCCGAACCCATCACAGCGTGAACCCCGGTCCCAGCTACCGCCGCCGCGATACCCGCGGAGAGGTCGCCATCGGAAATCAGGCGGATGCGCGCGCCGGCTTCGCGAATATCGGTGATGAGCTTGTGGTGCCGCTCGCGGTCGAGCACCACCACTACCAGGTCGTCGATGCCGCGTTGCAGCCGCCGCGCGATGGCCTTCAGATTCTGCTTCACCGGCGCTTCCAGATCCACCGCGCCCTTGGCCGCGGGCCCCACCACCATCTTCTCCATGTAACAATCGGGGGCGTGCAGCAGCCCTCCGGCCTCGGAAGCCGCCAGCACCGTAATGGCGCCGGCGCCGCCCGTGGCGCAGAGGTTGGTCCCTTCCAGGGGATCGACCGCGATATCCACGGTGATGGGAGCGCTTTGGTTGCGCGCCCCCACTTTCTCTCCGATATACAGCATGGGGGCTTCGTCGCGCTCGCCCTCGCCAATCACGATGGTGCCGTCCAGGGCGACGGTGTCCAGACAACGGCGCATGGATTCCACGGCCGCGTGGTCGGATGCTTTGGGGTCTCCCATCCCCATGGTGCGGGCTGAAGCGATGGCGGCATCCTCCACCACGCGAAGCATTTCAAGCGAGAGGTCAAACATGTGGTAGCTTTCTCCTCATGGACAATAGCACAGTTGTGGTGCTGGCAAAGCCGACACAACCCCAGCTTGCCATGCTCGATGCTGGTTCCGAACTGGCGGCACCCCGTGACGCCGGCCAATGGGACCGGCGTGTTCAACCAGTCCACCCGTCACGGTAACGGCACGCGAAAGAGGTTGCGCTGCACGATTTCCTGCGAATAGGCATAGATCGAAGGATTCGAACCCATCGCAGCGCGCCCGTCAAACACCAACTGGGCGCCCGGCAGCGCCTTCACGTCCGCCTCGGATCGAATCCCGCCCTCCGGCAGTGGTGGGAAAATCTCGCCTGCTCGCAGCGGAATGGCAAACGTTTTCTCCCCCTCGGAGGTGACTTGGCCGGAGGTGACGTGGCCGCCAATACGGATCCAGAAGAACCTCCCATCCAGACTCCAGCCGGGCTGGCAGAAATCGCAAATTGTGACTGAGCGCCCCCCGCCAAGGGGGAGGGCCTTCACTGAATTCCGCTCTTCGCTGCCAACCGGCACGCGCGCTACCACCCAAGTGCCATCGGGCGAAATGCTCATGTGAAAAACGATTGGATCGGGGAGCGCTTTTCGCCGATCGCTTCCATCCGGCTTCATCCGATAGAGGAAGTTGGAAGGGCCGTCCCGCGCTGTGAAAAGCAGCTCGCCGCCCACACCAAAAATCGGATCGTGTTCCTCAACTCCCGATGACAGTTGCCGTGGAGGAGATCGCCCGTCTAGCGAACCAATCCAGAGGCGCTCACCTTTCGCTTTGGCATACCACGCGGCGAACGCCACAGTGCTACCGTCACGGGCGATATCAAAACTGCTCATCAGGAAATCGGGGAACAGACGCTCCCGGCGTCCGGTTTCCAGGTCCGCCGCCCATAGCTCCCATGGTGCGATTCTCTGTTCCGGGGGCGCCTTGGGAGCCGAAGCATTCGTCGTCAGGTAATACAGCGTCTTGCCATCCTGCGAAAAAGGTGAGAGGCTGGACAGCCACAAAGAGACCGTAGCAGACCCTTCCGCTGAGATCCGATGGTCGCCATTGGAGTCGTGAACCCAGACCGAGTAATGACTCAAGCCGGACGCGGTGATCAGGGAGCGCCCGTCCGGCGTGACCGCGATGCCATGCTCCTCGGTAGCCCCTGAGGTTAGCTGCTCCGGTGGGCCGTCCGGAAACCGCTGGCGCCATATGTGAGATCCGGGTCCAGCGCTGCCGATGAAGTACATCCACTTGCCATCGGGCGACCAGGCGGCCTGTCGGCACGCGGGAGGTCCCGCTGGCCTAACCGGAGATCCGCCGGCGAAAGGAACCAGGCGGCACGGGAGCCAGACTCCTCCGTCCATCTCCGCAAGCAGCACCCATTCGCGATCCGGCGATAGATAGGAAAAGTGAGCCATTCCCACATCGTGAGGCGGCACATAGATATCCCGTTGCTCCCCTCGGCCTTCGGTAGATGTAACGACGGGCATATGAATACCTTGCCGGAGCTCCGAGAACAACACCTGCCGGTCGCCGATCCAGGTCAGTCCGGATGCGTTGGCCAGTAGCGGACGCGGCTCTACACCACCGAGCACGGGTACCACCCACGTGTCCCAGGTCCGCGCCGGCGCGTGGGTATAGGCGATCCGCGAGCCGTCCGGTGAGAACGCGGGGAACCCCTTCGCATCCGGATCGTTAGTCAGTCGTACCGGTTCCCCGTTGGGCAGCATCTTCACATACAACTGGCCTTTGGTGATGAACGGGTCTGAACCGCGAATGAAGGCGAGCATGCGTCCATCCGGGGAGAGCGCCGGGTGGGTCGCGGAGTCCGAGAAGTCGGTCAACTGGACCCAGTCCGACCTCTGTGGAAGCTCTGGCGCCGGCCTGAGGAGAATCCAATAAGCCGCCGCTCCAATACCGAGAACGGCTGCGATTAGAAGAAGGGCGAGGCTTCAGCCCATCCGTCTCACATCAGGCGAAACCGCCGGCGTGTCCGGCGTGGTCCCCGCGTGGACCCGTACGGTCGGGTCCGTCTGTGGATCGTAATCCGGCCGGCGATCGAAGACCGCCACCCCGATGGTGTATTCCTTTATTTTGCCGCCGCGCCCTTCCACCGTCTCTTCCACCAGGAAGCGTAGAAACCGGCTCAGGCGCTCGGAACGTACAAACGCCGGACTGCGGAGAACCGCTTGCAGTTGTGCCTGAATGGCCTCCGCAGTGACCGCCGGAATTTGGGTCTGGTTGCGCTCGACAGGCATCCTTCGACTCATCCCCTGGTTCATTCTATCCAACCGCTAACATCCGTGCAGATCAGAGGATAACTGCGACCGAACGGTAGTTGTTTACCGCGATGTTTACTGTAAAGAGCGTGACGGGATGCCTTCCGGTGCATCATTCCCGACATGGAGACTTTTTGAATGTCATTTACGCACTCAGTGGAAACTACGGGAATGGTTCGACCGCCTGCGCTCAGCCGCAAGGCGGTTGCTCCCGGCGCTCGCGCGCGCCACGGTCCAGGCTCGGAGCGCACAGCGGGAACCTTCAGACGAATGGCGATTCTGGGATTAGCAATGGCGATGGGCATGAGTGCCCGGCCGGGCGCAGGCGGGTCTGTGCCCCAACAAAGAGTGGTGGTATGCATGGCTCAACGAGACTTCCAGCCGCGGGAGCAAACTCAGATCGAGGCCGGCATGCTGTTGGCTTCCCGAATCTTCCATGAAGTGGGCGTGGCCCTGGAGTGGCACAAATCGGGCGGAATTTGCGGAGCTGGGCCGGGGAAAGCCATTGTCATTACCTTGTCACAGACCGCGGCCGCCAGCAATCACCCGAATGCGTTCGCATACGCGCAGCCCTTTGAAGGCGTCCACATCGTGGTGTTCTATCACCGCGTGGAAATGGCGGTCGACGGCTTTGCCCGTTACGTCCCAGCGGTGCTCGGCCACGTACTGGCCCACGAGATTGCTCACGTCCTGCAAGCCAAGGCTCAACATTCGCCGACCGGCATCATGAAGCAACATTGGGATCCTAGCGACTACAGGCGGATGATCCGGGTTCCGCTCGAATTCACCCCGCATGACGTTCTCCTCATGCAGGCGGGTCCCTGGGGGGCAGACAGCCGGGCAGCTCCAGGCGGAGACGAGTGATTGGATCCAGACTCACTACGGTGGGTGGATCTCTCATGAACCATCGTGTGCGCGAGGGCCACCACGCGAAGCATTTCCAGCGAGAGATCGAACCTGTGGTAGCTTTTTCCTCATGGACAATCACACAGTCGTGGTGCTGGCGGACCCGACGGAACCCCAGCTTGCCATGCTGGAACAACTTCCCACCGAGACTGGAATTTCGGTGGGAAACAGCCCGGAAGCCTTTGAACGAGCGGCTGGGACTGCCGACGTGATCTTCAACTGGTCGCTTTCGGGCGGTCTTCTGCGCGAAGTATTTCTGATGTGCCCCCTGGTGCGGTGGGTGCACACCCGCTCGGCCGGTCTCGACAACGTACTCTTTCCCGAGTTGATCGAGAGCGACGTGCCGCTCACCAATGGAAGCGGCGTCTTCAGCCAGTCGCTGGGCGAATTCGTGCTGGGCGCGATTCTGTATTTCGCCAAGGATTTCCGCCGCATGATCCGCAGCCAGGAGGCCGGGGTGTGGGATGCTTTCGACATCGCCGAAGTTTCGGGACAAACCGTGGGTATCGTAGGCTACGGCGATATCGGCCGCGCCGTGGCCACGCGCGTGCGCGCCATGGGTATGCACGTTCTGGCCGTGAAGCGCCACGGCCCGCCACTGTACAACGTGGACCCGCTGGTCAGCCAGATCTATGCGCCCGACCACCGCCTCGAGATGATCTCGCGATGCGACTACGTGGTGGCAGCCGCTCCCTTGACTGCGGAGACCCGCGGCATGATCGGAACCCCGGAATTCGATGCCATGAAACCGGAAGCCGTCGTGATCAACGTAGGCCGCGGCCCGGTAATCGACGAAGCGGCCATGGTCCGCGCTCTTTCCGAAAACCGCATCAAGGGTGCGGCGTTGGACGTGTTCGATCGCGAGCCCCTGCCCAACGGCCATCCGTTCTACGGACTCGAGAATGTGCTGCTCTCCGCGCACTGTGCCGACCATACCCCCGACTGGATGGATCGCGCGATGCAGTTTTTCCTGGAGCAGTTCGACCGATACCGGAAGGGTGAGCCGCTAGTGAACGTGGTGGATAAGAAGCTGGGATATTGACAGTGGGACCCGCCCTGGTGGAACACACGATCGACTATGCTGTGAAGCAGAGGAAGGAAGCCTATGGGTAACAACGCGCTGCAGGAACCCCACGAGCCGACATTGCGTGAACTGGCTTCCGAAGTTTCGCGCCTTCGCGAGAGAGTCGAAGACCTCGAAAACCTGCGCGATCTTCTCGCGGCCGAACATGCTGCTCAAGGCCGCCCCGGTATTCCATGGGAACAGGCCAAGAAAGAACTTGATCTCGACTAGCCCCTCACCGTTCGCGGGCGTCTACCCGCTCCCGTGGGGTGGCCTTCCGATCGTGCCGCAGACCGCTCGATTCTTCCTTACGATGAAGCGACTGGAAGCAACGGAGGAGCGCTTGGCAGGGTCTGAAACGGGGTGTCCGCCACGTAAAACGCACCCGCGCCAGGTGCGATAGCCCGCGTTTCGGCGGGCATTCCTTCCACAGCCGTGGTGAACAAGAGTTTCACTTTGCCATCCATCTCGACGAACTCCGGGCACGTCACTCGTGGCGACTGTGGAATCTCCCATTCGCACAGCACCTCTCCGTCGACCAGTCGAATTTCCTGGCATAGACCGTAGGCACAGTGGCTCGGATTATAGAACGCCACGATGACGCTCTCGCTGTCAGGTGAAGGCCGCAATCCGTCGGGGAACCCCGGCAGCGAATCCGGATTGGTCACCAGTGAGCGTTCGAGAACCCGTCGCAGCGCCGCATCCAGACGGTATCTGCTGATCGTCCTCGGCACGGAATCGATGTCAATTAGAGTGGTCCCCGCGGCGTCGCGGCGGAGGAATTTTCCGTTCGAACAAATCTGCCCGCCAAGCACGGTGTGCACGGATCGCGCGGCGGAATCGAAGTAGTAGAGTGCGGCGATGGGCCGGTTTAACTCAAGATCCTTGGTGCCAAATAACACGCCGCCGTCGATAGCCAAGCCCTCGTTGATAATCACCCGTTCGTCGGAGGTAACCGTGATGCCCGTTTCTTCGACGCCGCCCGTCAGCAGGTCGCAGTAGGCCAGACGCCGTTCGAGCCCGACCAACACGAGACCCGGCCGGGTAGTCTCGGCGAAGAATCCCGGGCGGCCGGGCAAAGGGAAACTGCGATTCCCGCCCGACGCGAGGTGTAGCACGTTGATGCTACCCTCCCGGGAATCGGCGGCATGCTGAATCGCCACCCAACCAAGCAGCCCACTGCCGCCGGGATGGTTGCGCAACATCCGCGGCCCCTCGGGAAGGAAACGCAGCTCTTCGGCCGCGGGCTGGAACAGGAGTGTCGCGCGGAATCGGGGTGGCATCAAGCTTAGATGGTATCGCTACGGCAATTGAGGACAAGCGGCAGTGATTTGCTTTAGAGAAGCGGCATGCTAAGGAATAAGGATATCTTGATGTATTCTTGCCTGGAGCCGAGTGACCCAAACAAACCTCCGGCCTGGAACACGTCCCACCGCAGCCGCACCGCTGGAAGGCCGCTGCGGGACTACTGCGGGACCTGACCATCCATCCGTTCCGGTCGGGGTTCGCGACGGCCCTGTATCGGGGCTGCAACGATGTGATTCTGGTTTCTCGCGCGCTCGATCGCCGCGACCTTCGGCCGACGCTGCTTTACATCGAGCCGCACACACAAGAACTACCGCGGGGAGGGAGAGGAACCGCCACGATTGGCCGTTTAAGCTGACGATACGGGAGTTGGCAGGCGAAATTAGAAGGATCGGTCGCATGGCGATGTCCTGTGCTCTTATCTCGACGGCGAAATGAGGCATGCTGGCTCCGAACTCCAGGGACCGAAAAAAGCCGCCACCCTCGCGGGCAGCGGCTCGATCCGGGACCTTGATCTGGAATCAGTGCAACTGACTGAGAGTACTCCGAATGGCCGCCTTCAAATCAGGCGGCAGATCATTCCGCCGCAAACTGCTCGTTCCCAACGACGTCAACACCTCGCGTGTGGCGGCTGGCGCTGACTTCCACGGCGGAGGCACTGGCTGTACGGCGCGCTTGCCGAACCATTCCTGGGGCTGGTAATCGTACAGGCTTTCGAGAATTGCGATCTGAACCTTGTGAGCAAGTCCGGGAGCCTTCATCACTCGGGCGCACATGGCTGCCACGTCCGCATTCGTCCGTACCGGCAGCAATCCCCAATGCGCGACGCTGACCCGCTGCGCAGCATCGAGTTCTTCGTCCCCGAATAGCTCCGCCAGAACCGCCAGCGCGCGTGGACTCGCATTCTTCGCCAGCAGTGGGCCGTTCACTTCCAGATAGTCGGACTGGCTGGTGTCGCGAAAGATTGCGGCCGCCTCCTCCGATACCGGGCGGACCGCTGCCAGCGCGTTGAGGAGGAAGTTGAGCCGCGACGGCTCAACGGTGAATTCCTCGTTTTCCGCCAAAGCGACGCACAGCGCCGCAGTGGCCGGCGACGGATTTTCAGCCAGCTTGCGAAAAACCCTGCCGAGATGGACCACGCCTCCTGCGGGATCCAGCCGTTTGAGCAACGAACGCTCTCCAAGATGCTTGCCCAACAGGGCGATCGCAGCGGAGTCGTTCGATGTCGCGATCGCGATGGCTGCGGCTTCGAGGCGTTGAGGGTCTTTGTCGCGATCGAGAATCGCCGCCTCCTTCGATAGATCCGCTGCCCGCAGGACCAGGCACATGGCGAGCGATACGCCTCGAGTCAGTTTCATCGCGGCCTGCTCTGTAGAATGTTTTGCACTTCCTCGCGCGTGGCTTGCACTGGCTCCTGCAGAGCGCCGGACAGGTTACCCGATTGTAGGCGGGTAGCCAGCCCTACCAGGAACTCCAGCGCTTCGGTGGTGGCGGTGTGCCAGGCCGGGGGCTCTGGCGGGTACATAGCCGGACCGAACCACAGGCGCGAGTCGTAATCGAACACCGTCTCGATAATCGCATCTCTCACCTCCGGCGGCAAACCCCGTTCGAGCAGTAAGGCGCAGACCTCTAGCACCGGCAGCCGGGTCCGCCTCGGTAGAACCGAGCGGTGCAGCATGTCCACCTTGACATAATCCTCCACCCAGTCGCCGCTGATTAACTCGTCGAACACCTGTAGCGCCAGCGGGCTCTCGTTCTTTAGCAACAAGGGTGCATTTACTTCGGCGTATTCGTCTTGACTGGTTTCCCGGAAGATATCCGCCCCCCGCGGGGTCACCGGATGGACGGCAGCCAGCGCGGCCAGCAACAGGTTGATGCGGGAGGGGATTTCGGAGAATTCCGGCTCGACATAGATCAGTTCGCAAAGCCGTCCAGTGGCCGGGGTCGGGTGGTCCGCCAAGGCTCCAAAGACCCTCGCCACGTTCCGGATTTCGGAACTGGGATTTGCAGTATCGTCCAACCGGTTGAGAAACTCACCGTGTCGCAGAACGCGACCCAGCGCAAGGAGCGCCGGCGGGTCTTCGGAAGCCGCCAGAGCGAGTGCTGACGCAACCAGTTGATCGGTATCTCGCGACTCATTCAGGATCCCAGTATGACGGGCGATCTCGCTGGGCGACAACGGTTCAGCCATGCTCATCCTCCTTATGTTTTGACGCGATGCTTACGGATTCCGGTTCATCACTTCACTGAACCGCGTTGCCTTGGTTTGAATGATGTCGAAGTTTTCCGTGACCGGTGGATTGACGAAGGGCCGCATGATGTTCTTGTCGGGAGGGATGGCGACTTTGTCCGTCACTTGGTCTCCCAGCGCGCCGCGGTGTCCGAGTCCGAGAATGTGGCCTGTTTCGTGGGCGAAGACGAACCCGTACATGTGCCGCGTCTTATCCACGGTGATGGGTGCATTGGGGGCGGAGTCCATGTTCTTGGTGGGCACCACGATTCCCCAAAGTAGATCGACATCGCGGGTCGCGGGGCTAGCGCCTTGCCAGTTTACATCGGGATACAGGACCACCATGTTTACTTTGCCCGCGGGAGTGTTGGGCGGAATACCCGATTTAGGAATCAGCGAAGTCGATGGAGTGCCCAGGTCCGGAAGGGTGAAATTGGCAGTTTTATATTTCTTGGCAGTGAGCTTTTGATTGGGAGAGCCTTCCGGCTGCCGCGCGCTGGTCAGGGGAGCATGGTTCGCGGGGCATCGTAACGCGGTGGAGAGGGTCACGACGCCGGTTCCGAAAGTGGGATCCTGTTCGATGTACGCCACGCTGATCACCTCATTGCGGGCATTGATCTGGATCGCGGGAATCTGGTTGGCCGCGCTGTTGAACGTGAGTGCGCTCGAATTGACCTCGACGTCGAAGTGGCCCGCGGAGACGAGGGTGACACTGATAATCTTGGAGTCGAGCGCGGGCAGGCCGACTTTGGGGTTGCCCGCGGAAGCTACGATCGCCGGGATTGCGGGCCGCGCTTTGACCGCCGGTCTGGCAGGAACCTCCGGCCGCGGCGGATTGGCGCCGATGGCGGGAACCGCCTTCTGGTGGGCAATGGCCGGCGCAGCCTTGACTTCGGGAAAAGCCGGACGGGCCGCGATCGCCGGCGATGCCATTTCCGCCGAGTCGTCCGGAATCATTTCATAACCCATCTGGCGGAGGAAAATATTGGAGATCTGAATGTGCAACTTCGCCTCGGCGTGGCTGGTAGTCGGGGCGTGGGCCTTGCGGACCTTAAGGGCGGGAATCGCCGGCAGCGCAGGCACTGCAGGCAGGTCCGGTACGGCAGGAAGAGGGGGGTGGCCCACGCTACCCGCAAATGCGGGCACGGCTGCTTGAGCGGGAACCGCCGCCTGTGCGGGGATGACCTTGACGGCCGCGCGAGCGGTAGTGAATATCCGGCTGATTCGGTACTTGATCTGGCGAATGGGAATGACGTGAACGCGGATCATCCCATAACCGTAACCGCCGGACCATGGTTGAATCAGAACGTCACCCGTGGTAATCCCGAAAACCTGGACCTTGGTGCCCCGCTTGGCCGCCTCCGTGCCCATGAAATCGGCCTTACCGTCGTACTGATTGTCGGCCTTCGCTTCGCCTCCCAGAATCCACCAGGCAATGCGGTCATCGTCGTCGGTCCACGCCAGATTCGGTAAGATCTTGGTGATTTCGTAGCGTGGAACCACGGCATTGTTGCCGGCGTCGGCGCCAGTGAGAATCACGCAGCCCGACGGATTCTTGATCAGATTGATCGGGTCGGCAGGCTTGACGTTGTCTCCGCTCGTGATCGGATCGATGATGACTTGCACGGCAGTGAGTAGATGTTTCTTCTTCAACTTGCCGATATCGGTGGTGAGCAGCACCTCCAGCGCTACGTCGTTCAATTTGGCGCTTAACTTCTTGGCAGTCAGGCCCACCACTTCTTTCTTGTCGTTTTTCAACGTCACTTTAGTGGAAGCCGTCATCCATTGATAGGCGCTCGGTACCGCCTTTTCGATGTACGGCCGCATCTCCACCGGGTATTGGAAACCCACGATAATCGGCGCGGGGAAAAAAGCCGAATTCGTCTTACGTTCCGGCTTCTCGGGAACGATCGCGACCGTCTTGACATCGGCCGGCTTCAGCTTACTCACGATTTCGGTATGACACACGGTCACCCGCACATGATCGGCGTCGCCGCCAACTCCCTTCACTCCGAGTATCACTCCGGTGGCCCGCGCGCCGGGGCTGACGTTCGCTCCTTCGACAAAGAGCTTCATACCCTTGCCGACGAACTTGTCCGGCGTGATGGTCATCGGCATGACGATAACTTGAGCTTTATCTTTAGCCCTGTCGGGATCGGGAAATTCGGTTGGATAGATCTCGATCTGCCCGTTGTTGCCGGCCTCCAGACTCAATTCCAGATTTCCTTTGAAATCGGTCGGCTTCAGATCCTTGAGGATCAAGGTCGCGCGCTCGTCGATCTTAGGAGCCGGATCCTCCGTTTGCTTCGGCAACGGGCGGCCCAGATAGAACTTATCGGTAGGCGTGTCGCCGCCCCCGGGTGCCTTAGCCGCGGTGGGAAGTGGTTTTGGGTCCTTTTTACCAACGCGGGGCTCGCAGATCTCGAGCGTGGCGGAGACGGCCGTCAGTTTGGTCTCCGCCGGAGGGCCATTGATTTTCGAGCCTCCATTGAGCGTGAGCGTGAGAACAAAGTCATTCATCTTGCCGCTCGGTTTAGTGGCGACCGCGAACAGGTCGATCCCCGCGGACAGTTTCGCCCCGGGAAACTTGTTGTCCGTCCCGTCGAAGGCCAACGGTTCGGCTCCAACCTTCAGCGAAAAGTCGATATTCTTCGCGCTTCGCGTAAGCAGCCCCGTACCGTCGAATCCCGAGTCGGTCTTCAGGTGGACCTTCAGGGGGACCGGATTCGTGTAAGGCCGCTTGACTAACACCACCGGTTCATCGCTCATGGCTGGTCCGCGCCCGCGTCGGGGTCCTCGCCTTCATCGTCTTCCGATTCCGAATCTTCCGGTTCGTCGCCTGAATCCGGGGAATACCCACCAGCAACCTTCAACGACTTTAACGGCGAATCGCCATCGCCATCCGTGGCGGCGCCGTCTGCGGACTCTCCTGCTTCCTCATCGGCCTGCGGTCCCTCTTCCTCGGGTTCCTCCTCTGGGTCCGGCTGCTCCTCGAATTCCGCCTCGGAAGCGTCCAATTCCACGGGGTCGCCGATGATCAACGGATTCACGCGAGCCTTTTGTCCGCACGGCAATACTACTTGATCCGAGGACCCGCCGCCCCCCTCACTCGCCTCCATCTCCCCGCCATTCGCCTTATAAGAATCCATCCACTCCGAGCGGAGCCCGGCCTGATCCGGATCGTTAGCATCCAGAGGCGTGCGGTTACCGTCCGCGTCGTATAAGGCATTCGGGCGAGGGTCGTCACCATGCTTTTGATACAACGCGTCGTCCGCGGCGCTCACGGCTTCCTGGTTCAAGGGACGTTTTGCCCGGTCTCCCATCTCAGACTGTCGCCTCGATAAGAGCCGGTCTACGACCGCAGTGAGAACAAAGTAAAATCGTCAAGATGTTCCATCTTGCCACAGCCGGAGAGAGTCGAGTCCTTCAGAATTTTGGCGGCCCATGGAGTGGTGTGGAAATCGGGTCCATACTCTGTACTGAACTCAAGAAACCGCCGCAGGTCGAAAGGCGCTACAACGCCAAATTCCCCGGCAAGTTTGATGCCCTCTCGTACGTGAGTGCGAAGCCGGTCCTCGTCAGCCACAACATCACGTCCGGCAAATCGAACCCTCAGATGCGCGGCCATCGAATCTTCAAACCGCTTCCGTTGAACGACCTGAAAAATTGCCATCTGTGCGCTGCGGATCACTAGCATATTCAGTATTCGCACCTCACCCGGCGATGATTATACATTTCATGCGAATTTCCTGTCAACCAGGCCGGGTTCACCAGAAGTGATAGCGAAGCGCAAGGGCGTCGTCGCGAGGCGGGGTCTGAAAGAAGCGTGGAGCAAACGCACGAGCCGATGTACAAGAACCGGATCTGAGGCATACGGTGCCGGGCGAGCTGGCCAATGACAGCGAAGCCCATATCCATCAAAGGCGCTGGTTGTAAATCCGGCGGTTGCGTGCGGAAGGTTGTAGAACTTACCTCGGGAGATCTGCTGTGCGTCGCGGAATCGTGACTGAGGGCGCCACAAGGTGCTCTGATCTCGCAGCAGAAGTCAGCATAGGGCATATTAGTCCGGCAACGGATGAAGGCCCGAACCGTGATCGTGGGTAGTAGTGCGCGGCTCTCATGGATGGCCAGGCGCCAGCCAATCCGCCTCGGAGCTTGCCAGGGGCGGATAGGGTGAAGCCCGAAAGGAACCTGGGAGCGGCGAAGCCTCCATGGCGAAAGGCGAAACGAACCCCCAGCCGTCACCGGCTCAAGTCACGGAACCGCCGTATGCAGACCCGCATGTACGGTGGTGTGGGAGGGGAGGGGCCGCGAGGCTTCCCCCTATCCCGATTGGCAAGGTTTCTTCGGTTTTGGAAGAAAGCTGACTCCCATTCGCGGTCGGAGCCCCGTCCCATCTTCAACCCCCCGTGGCGCCGGCAACCTCCGGCAGAGCGTAGAACACCACCGCCAGGATCAGGTAAACGGCCAGCAGTTGGACTCCCTCCAGCCAGTTGGATTCGCCGTCGGACGCGATCTGGCCGGTGATGAGGACTGCGAGGAAGACCGCTAAGACCTCGGCGGGCGTGAACACCAGGTCCATTGGCCGCGGACCGATGAAGTGGCTCACCATCACCAGAACTGGCGCGACAAAGAGCGCGATCTGCAAACTGCTGCCGATGGCGATTCCCATCGAAAGCTCCATGCGGTTCTTGAGCGCCATCATCACCGCCGTGCTGTGCTCGGCGGCGTTGCCCACCACCGCCACCACAATCACGCCGACGAAGATGCGGGTCATCCCGAAGGCCGCGGCCGCTTCCTCCACGGAGCCGACCAGGATTTCGCTCATCCAGGCAATCAACGCCGTGGCGCCCACCAGGATGAGCACGGAGTTTCTGAGGCTCCACGCATTCTGTCGCCCGCCCGCCGCTTGCGAGACCTCGCCCGCAAAAAGCTCTTTGTGGGTGCGCAGGGAAAACAGGAGGTGGGCGAGATACGTGAGCAGCAGCACGATCGAGATTTCCAGGCTGAGGTCGTTCTCGCGGATACGTCCGCCCGCGCCCGCCAGGTAGTGGAAGGCCGCGGGCATGATCATGGCGATCGCCGCGAGGGTCAACAAAGTGGCTTGGGCGCGCGCCGCGGTCGTGTTGAATCTCTGCCGTTTGTATTTCAAGCCTCCGGCCAGAACGGCGGCGCCGAGCACCAGAAGGATATTGCCGATAATGGAACCGGCCAGCGAAGCCTTCACCACCTCATAGAGGCCCTTGCGGAGCGCCATGATGGCGATAATCAACTCTGCCGCATTGCCAAACGTAGCGTTCAACAGACCACCCACGCCTTCACCGGCGTGGTGCGACAACTCCTCGGTGGCATGCCCGAGCCAGCCGGCGAGCGGCACAATCGCCAGACAGGCCGCAAGAAAGACCAGGGTGTGGGATGCGGGCGCCAGGAATTCGAGCGCGATTGCGATGGGGACAAAAATCAGCAGCCAGTTGAGCATGGGCACGCCTCACACTACGCCTTTACCGCCAGGACCGCGTCCAGTCGCGCGCCGGTTCGACGGGCCTCCACCTGCCCGAATCCCGCATCGTGCAACAGGCGGGAATAGTCGCTCGCACTGCGCTCCTTGCCTTCCGTGGCAATCAGCATGTTCAGCGATTGCATATTGGCAGCCAAGGGTCCCACGCCGTCCTCGTGGAGCAGCTTTTCCACCACCAGAAGCCCGCCGCCAGGCGGCAACCGGTCAAAGGCTCTCCGCAACAGCCTCCCGATCTTCTCGTCCGTCCAGTCGTGCAGAACTTGTCCCACCGCGTAGAGGTCGGCGTCAGGAAGTTCGTCCGCGAAGAAGTCGCCTTCCACCACTTCGATGCGGGGGCACGCGGACGAAAGTGCCACCTGTTCCCGCGCAATCGCGGCCACCTGTGGCAGATCGAACACCACGCCGCGCATGCCTGGATACCGCTCGCATAGGGCGATGGTGAGGTGCCCGGTGGCCCCGCCCAGGTCCACCGAGCGGCGGAACCGGCTCAGATCGAAGGCCTCCACAACCTTGGGCGATGTCAGCGTGCCGAAGCCGTGCATGCCGCGAAGAAAATCCCGCATGGCATCTTCAGTTCGGAAAAAGTGACTGAAGATCGGGCCGTCCCAGCCGAATGTCTGTTTCCATCGATGCGTGCCTTCCATCAGCGCGGCCTCGAGGTTGCTCCACATGGGATACAGCGCCCGATCGGAATAACGGATGTACCCGCAGAGCGAATCGGGGCTGGCAGTCCGCAGGTAGGCCTCGGCGATCGGCTCGTTGCGATACACGCCATCGACCTTGCGCAGCAGGCCAAGAGCTGCACAGGCGTCCAGCAACCGCCCCAGCGCGTCCTGGTTGGCGCCGAGCGCGGCGGCCAGATCGGCGGCGCTGGCGGGCCCATCATGAAGACGATCGAAGATGCCCATCGATACCGCCACGAACATCGTCTTGGATCGCCGGAATGCCTCGATCAAGTCGAGAACCGGGCTTGGATCGGGAAGGCTCATACGTTTCGGAAATGGTCGTAGCCCAGCGGCGCGAGCGGTACGCCGTCGTACTCCACCGCGCCGGGGCGTCCTCTGCGCATGGTACCAATTCGAGCGAGCGGCAGTCCTTCAAATTCGAGGGGCACTGAGGCTCGCGCCGGCAGCGTGAACAGCAACTCGTAGTCCTCGCCGCCGTGCATTGCCTGCTCCAAGGTTGCTCCCGGAAAAACCGGCGGCGTCCAGATCTGCGCGCTCAAGCCCGAGGCCAGGCACAGACGGCGGAGATCGAGCGACAACCCGTCACTCAAATCCATGGCGGCGGTGGCCCCCAATTCGGACCGCAGAAAGCGGCCCAGCGCGATCCGCGGTTCGGGATGCAGGTGGCGTTTCCATGCGTTTCCTCTGCCCCTGGCCAGTCCCAAAGCCGATCCGCCCAGCGCTCCCGAGACGTAGATCGCGTTGCCCGCGCGCGCTCCGTCACGCCGTAGCGCCCGGCCGCGGGGCACCGTGCCCACGACCACGATGTCACACATGCATTTGTCGCTATGCGCCAGATCTCCGCCCAGGAGCGGCGCGTTCTCGCGGGCGGCCAAGCGCAGCAGGCCGCGGTAAAAGCCGTCCACCCATCGCGAACCGGCCCAGGGCGCCAGGGCCAGCGAGACCAGGCAGAATCGCGGCTCCCCGCCCATGGCCGCAATGTCGCTCAATCCTCGCGCCAGAGCTTTCCACCCGACGTCTTGCGCCCTGTGGGTGGCGCGGAAATGTACGTCCTCGATCAGCATGTCGGTGGTGAGAAGCAGGTCCTCGGCGGCGCCGCGCGCGCGGAAGATGGCGCAATCATCCCCGATGCCCAGGATCGCGCCGGAGCCGGGCGGCAGAGCTACCCGTTTGCGAATTCGCTCGATGAGATCCAGCTCGCTGTTCGCCATTTTAGCTACGGGATGGCTTCCCTCCCCACGGCCATGTTCAACTGTCCCGCGGCGGTCAGGTATGCCCCCACGAGGTTGATGTACGCCACCTCCGTCGCGCGGTAGTCTTTCTGCGCATCCAGGTAATCCACCAGCGCCGCCTGCCCGCGCTGGTAGGAAAAGGACATCGTATCGCGAATGCGCCGCGCCGTCTCCAGATACCCGTCCGCCGCGGTGTACGGCCGCAACAGGCTTACCGAGCTCAGGAGCGTGAAATACGCCGAGTCCACGTCGCTGAACACCTGCGCCTGGGCCGCGTCTCTCTGCCGCTGGGCATGAGCGATGTCAATCTCGGTTCGCGCCTTCTCTCCCTGGTTCCGGTCGAAAATCCGCAGCGGGATGCTGACGCTCACTCCCATGTAAGCAGGGATGGGCGGATTGCGCCCCAGGTCCATGGCGAAGGTGGGATCGGTGGAACCATTGGCCACCGCCAGTTTGTGATCGGTGCCGGCCTTTTCCACGGCAAGCATGGCGGCCCGCAGATCCGGCCGCGCCGCCAGCGCCATGGTATGAAAATCGTCCAGCGCCAGAATCTGGTCTTTGAACTCGAAAGGACCGGTGACGTCGAACTGGTCCACCGGCGTGCGCTCGTTCAGCAGCATCAGCAGCGTGATTTTCGCCGTCCGCGAGTTCACCAGCGCCGTCTGGAAGTCGGATTCGTGCTGCACCCGCTGCAGCATGATGCGGTCCAGGTCCACGCGCGCGATGTCGCCGGACCGGAAGCGGTCGCGGTTGATGACCAGTTCCTTATCGAAATAGTCCATGTTCTCCCTGGCATTGGCCAGCAGGGCCTTGGCCTGCAGCGTCTGCACAAAGGCGGTGCGCAGGGCTGAACAGCAGACTGCGCTCCAGGTCCTGCTGCTGCGATTCCGCGATCGCCGTCCCCTTCTGCGCGCTTTCGAGGCGCAGTTCCCGCTTATGCTGCCGCTCGTGCAGATAGTCGAACGACACCAGCGGCAGCGCGAACCCGAACGGGCGATACGGGTTGCCGTTGAACGGTTGGATCTGGTCGAGCAGCCCTGTGATGTTGGGATTCGGCCGCAGGAAGGCCGTAATCTCAGCGGCCTTCGATTCCTGAATATTGAGCAGCCCGGCGCGCAGGTTGGGATTGGCCGCGCGAAACTTGTCCTCCACCTGCTGCCAGGTGAGCGCCGTCTGCGCGGCCGCGCCGCCTGCTATCAACAGGCTCAGAGATAGATATCGGATCATGCACCGCATTTTTGACTGCCTCTGGTAAAGAAAACGTTGGTAGGCGAAACCGCCTGCCCCACATTGTTCTGAGTTCTAAACTTGCAACGTATCGCCGTCGCGCGCCACCAGCGCGTAAAGCACCGGCGATAGAAAGATCGATAGCAGCAGCCGCGACGCCAGTCCCGCCACAATCACGATGGCGAACGGCTTCTGCGAGTCGCTGCCGATTCCCGTGGACATGGCCGCCGGCAGCAGGCCGAAACAGGCCACCAGCGCCGTCATCATGATGGGCCGCAGCCGCAGCAGCGACGCCTCCAGCGTCGCCGTGGGAATGTCCCGGCCCTCCAGCCGCAGCTTGTTGATGAAGGAATACAGAATCACGCTGGTCTGCACCGCCACCCCCATCAACGCCGCGAACCCCAGCATGGAAGAGACGCTGAAATTGGTGTGCGTCAGGCAAAGCGCAAGCAGGCCGCCCACCGGTCCGGTCACCACCACGCCGAGGAAAATGATCAGCGGAAATTTCAGATTTCCGTACAGCGCGAATAGAATCAGGAGAATCAGCAGGACCGTCAGCGGCAGGATGATCTTCATCTGCTCCTGCGATGCCAGGTACTCTTTATACTCCCCGCCCCAATCGAAGCTATAGTCGATGGGCAGTTTCACGGCGGCGTCCACCTTGCGCCGCGCCTCGCCCACCGCGCTGGCCAGGTCGCGCCCCTCCACGCTGAATTGCACCCCGATGTAGCGGGAGTTCGATTCGCGATAAATAAAGGACGCGCCGTTCTCCACGTGGATGGCGCAAAACTGGCTCAGCGGCAGGTTCTGGCCGTCGGGCGTCGCGATCAGCAGGTTCTTGATGGCGTTCTCGTCGCTGCGGTACGGCTCCTGCATGCGCACGATCAGGTCGAACTGCCGCTCCCCCTGAATCACCTGCGTGGCCGCTTTACCGCCCATGGCCGTCTCCACCATGGTGTTCACGTCGCTCACGTTCAATCCGTAGCGCGCCAGCTTGGCCCGGTCGGGAGTAATGGTCAGGCTCGGCTGGCCCAGTTCCCGAACCACGGTGATGTCCGTGATGCCCGGTATCTTCGAGAGAATGCTCTTCGCCTGGTACGCTTTTTCTTCCAGCGTCGCCAGGTCCTGGCCGAAAATCTTCACCGCCAGCGCGCTTTTCAGCCCCGTCTCCGCCTCGTCCACCGCGTCTTCTGCCGGCTGCGTGTAGTTGAAGATGATCCCTGGAAAGGACGCCAGCTTCTTCTGCACTGCCTCGATCAGTTGCGGCTTGGTGCGGATCGAGCTCTTCCAGGATTGGTCCGAATAGGGCTTCAGCCCCACGTAGAATTCGTTGTTGAAGAAGCCGATGGGATCGGTGCCATCGTCCGGCCGCCCCAGTTCGTTCGCCACCGTGGTCACCTGCGGAAAACTCAGCAGGATATTGCGAATCTCGGGCGAGAGCCTGGAGGCCTCTTCAAAGGAAATGGTGTAGGGAGTGGTCGCCCGCACCCACAGCGCCCCTTCGTCCAGGTGGGGCATGAACTCCCCGCCGATCAACGGAATCAGCAGCAGCGAGCACCCGAAGATCGCCAGGATCAAGGTCACCGTTATCAGCCGGTTGCGCAGGCACGAACCCAGCATCCGCCCGTATCCGTTGCGAATCCATTCATAAACCACGACGCGCGGCTCGTGAATGTGTTTGCGCATGAAGAACGAGCACAGCACCGGCAACAGCGTCAACGCGCACAGCAGCGACCCCAACAGCGCGAACGACATGGTATCGGCCATGGGCTGGAACAGCCGCCCCGAAGGCCCCGCCAGCACGTAGATGGGAAGGTATCCCGCGATGATCACTGCGATGGCGTAGAAGATGGGCCGCTCCACGTCATGCGCCGCCGCGCGGATGACGTCCACCACGTTGTAGTGTTCGTCCCGGTGGCGCGCCGCCAGTTCGCGGAAAATATTCTCCACCATCACCACCGCGCCATCCACGATGATGCCGAAATCGATGGCGCCGATGGAGAGCAGGTTGGCCGGAATGTGCCGCCAGTCCAGGCAGATGAACGAGAACAACAGCGCAAACGGAATGGTGGCCGCCACGATCAGCGCCGTCCGCACGCTGAACAGGAAAAGACCGAGAATCACCAGCACCAGCAATATGCCGCGCAGCAGGTTGTTTTCCACCGTCTTGGTGGTCTCCTCGATCAGGCCCTGCCGGTCGTAGTACGGGACCACCTTCACGTCCGGCGGCAGCACGTGCTCATTCAACTCCTTGGTCATGGCCTCGACGCGCCGCAGAATCACCTGCGCCTGCTCGCCGACGCGCATCAGGATGACGCCTTCCACCGCCTCGCCCTGCTTCATGTAGCCGAACTGCCCGAGCCGCGGCGCGTAGCCGATCTGCACTTTCGCGATGTCCTTCACGTAGACCGGGATGCCGCCCTTCTGCTGCAACACAATGTTGCCGATGTCCGCCGTATCGCGCACCAGGCCCAGCCCGCGGATGTAATAAAACTGCCCACCCTGCGAATAAAACCCGCCGCCCGCGTTGGCATTGTTGTTCCCCAGTTGTTGCGCCACCTGCGGCACGTTGATGCCGTAGGCGAACAGCTTGTTGGGGTCCAGCAGCACCTGGTATTGCATGGTGGTGCCGCCGAAGCCGGAATCGTCCGCCACCCCCTGAATGGAACGGTAGTGCCGCTCCAGCACCCACTCCTCGAGAATCTTCAGATCCTGCGGCGAGCGGTCTGTGCTCTGTAAGACGTACCGATAGATCAAGCCGCTGGGACTGAACAGGGGCGAAAGCGAGGCCTGCAGCCCGGACGGGATCGAGGCATTACCCACCCGCTCGAAAGCCTGCTCCCGCACGAAGTACGGGTTGGCGCCGTACTCGAAGTTCATCTGCACCGAAGAGAGGCCGTACAGCGAAATGGAGCGCAGCGAATCCAGTTGCGGGATGCCGTTCATCTCGATTTCGATGGGAATGGTGACCAGCCGCTCCAGCTCCTCGGCCGCGTGTCCCGGCCACTGCGTGATGATCACCACGTGCGGCGGCGAAAGATCCGGATAGGCGTCGATGGGCAGCTTCTGAAACGAGAGCGCGCCATAGATCATCAGGGCCACGGAGGCAATCACGATAACGAACCGCTGCCTGAGGGCGAAGGAGACTAGTTTCGCGATCATTCTGTTGGCGCCCTATTTGATGGTGTTGGCGAACTGCAGGAACAGGCTGCCGTCCGACACCACCGTCTCGCCCTCCCGCACTCCGCTCGAGATCGCCACCAGGCCGTCCTGCTGCCCCGCGATGGTAACGCTGCGCTGCGCGAACTTGCCCGGTTCCGATTGCACGTAGACCATCGGTTCGTTCTTGTCGTCTCGCAGCACTGCCGAAATCGGCACGACCAGCATGTGGCTGCGGATCCCCGTGTGCACCACGGCATCCACAAACATGTCCTTTTTCAGCAGCCCGCCCGGATTCTGCGTCACCACGCGGACCGGCGTAGTGCGCGTACTCGGGTCCACGAACGATCCGATGTAGGAAACCTTGCCCCGGAAACTGCGATCGAACGAGGGATTGGTTTCGTCTACCGGGTCCCCGCTCTTCACGGAAGGCAGGTCGCGATCGAAAATGTGTCCCTGCACCCAAACGGTGGAAACATCGCTGATGGCGAAGCACACGGTCTGGCCCGCCTGAATCACCATGCCCGGCGAGACCAGTTTCTGCACGATCACGCCGGAGATTGGCGAGCGCACCGCGAGTTCGGTGTTGACCGGCGATCCCTGCTTCTCCGCCGCGTCGATGTCCTGCGTGGTGATGCCGAAGATGCGCAGCGCCTGCAGGCTGTTCTGCACGTCGGTGGTGGCGTCGTTGTAGTCCGCCTCGCTGGCCTGGTAATCCTTGAGGGGGATCGCGCCGCGGTCCAGCAGTTCCTTCATTCGGTCGACGATCCGTTTGTTGTACGCCTCGCGGTTGCGCGCCTTGCGGTACGCGGCAATGGCGTTGGCCACGTCGGGACTGGAGACGTACAGCAGCGGCTGGTCCTTTTGCACGGGGTGCCGAGGTCCACCAAAATCCGCGAAATCGGGCCGTTCGCCTGCGTGATAGCCTGCGTGGTGTGGTCCGCGTCCCAGTCGACGGTTCCGGTGGTATGAATGGCCACCGGCCAGTTGGCGGTCCGCACCTCGGTGGTTTTCAGGCGGGCCAGTTGGTCCGGCGGCACGGTGAACAAGCCGGGCTGGTCGTTCTTCGCCTCTTCGGAAGGCTTGTACTCCGCTGGCTGCGCCCTATGGCAGGCCGGCAGCAGCCACACCAGCGCCAATCCCAAAGTCAGCGGCAAAAGCCGCCTGCGACAGCTCACGATTTCAGCCGTCATGACGAAATGCTTCTCCTGGTTCCTCTTAGAAAACAACAGGCTGATCCGCGCCGGATCACCGGTGCGGACCGCCGGAACATTTCGGGAGACCCTAAACGACAGGAGGAGCCCGTGAGGGGAAGGGGACCAGCCGGAGATCAGAAGTGGTTTCGAAGCGTGCGGGCAACGCCAGCCACACCACCTGGAAAACCGGTTCCAACGCCGCCGAAACTCTGGTTTGCACGAACGGCAGCGGCCCCACGTGGCACAGCAGGCAGCAATGATCGGGAGAATGGTGCGATTCCCTTTCGGCCGAGAGCGCCGAAGACTGCGCCAGCACCGTCACGCACAACAGGAGCAGTACAACCACAAGCCTCCTGTCGCAGTGAATAGCGCGCATCATGGTTCCCCGGTCTCCCCTAAATTGCGCACACGTACAGTATAAATTACGTACCTTGAAGCGCTAAGGTTACCAGATCCCCCCGCCGGGCGCAAAGCGCCGGTCCAAGCGGCGGGTCCAAGCAGACCGCAAGACTCTCCCCGGCCCGGCCCCTGACCCCTGGCCCCTGCGCTCCGATAGGACGACTACGTGACCAACCGGCCTCGCGGCCGGGTCAGCACGTACCAGGGGCTATAATATCGGCTGGGGGGCCGCAAGACCGATGGAAACAATCTCGCCGGAATCGATCCCCATCGCCCTAGGGCAAGAAGACGACGGCCGTTGGTGGGCCGACATTGAATCCATGCCCGGGGTGATGGCCTACGGTTCAACTCGCGAGGCGGCGATTTCAGCCGTCCGGGCGCTGGCTCTGCGTGTTGCCGCCGACTGCATTGACCATGGGGAGGAAGTCCCGCCGCAGTTTGAGAAAGTATTCTCCATCGCATGAGCCGTTGGCCATCGGTGAAGGCGAAACAGCTCTTGGCGGCATTGCTCCGAATCGGATGGGCAGTCGCTTGGCAAAACGGGTCTCATCGTCGCCTTAAACGACCAGGCTGGCCGAACTACACGTTGGCCTTCCATGACAACGAAGAGGTCGGTCCCGGCCTTCTCGCGCAGATCGCCAAGAAAACGGGGCTGCGCCCGGAAGACTTATAGCCGATTGTCGCGCCCTGCCAGCGCTTCGGGGACCCTGGCCCAAGCCCCCTACTTCTTCTTCCCCGGCAGGCCCGCGGGGTTTTCATGCGTGCGTTCGCGGAATCCTCCGCGCAGGCTGGCAGCCAGCGAGACCGCCGATTCCCCGAATTTGTCCCGCAGGCGGTCGGCCGCGGCCAGCGTCTGCTTCCAACGCTCGTGACGCTCCTCGCCCATCAGGCTCAACTGCTCGTCTCCCTCGGCCCAGCCGGAGGCCTGGACTCCCAATAGGCGCACCGCCGCGCCGGATTTCCAGTTGGAGCGGAAGAGGTCGCGTATTTCTTCGAACAGTTCCGTATCGAGCTGCGTGCCGCGCGCCACGGAGTGCGCCCGGGTGATGGTAGAGAAATCGGAATACCGCAGCTTGAGCTGAATCGTCCGGGCGTGCAGGTTGTGCTCGCGCAGGCGGCGCCCCACCATTTCGCAGAGTCTCGCCAGAGTGGATTCGAGCTGTGCCACGTCGGCGGTGTCTTCCGAGTAGGTGTGCTCGTGGCTGATCGACTTGGGCCCCTCATCCTCCCCGATTTCGGTGTCGAACCAGCCACCGGCGTCGAGGCCGCGCGATTTTCCGGCCAGCGCCATTCCCCATTTGCCGAAGCGCTGTTCCAGGAAGGCTTCATCCAGGCGCGCGAGGTCGCCCACCTTGCGGATGCCCAGCGCATGCAGGTTGCGCTCCGTCACTTTGCCGACGCCCGGCACCTTGCGCACATCCAGCGGCGCCAGAAACGCGGACTCCTGCCCGGGGATGACCCACAGCACCCCGTTCGGCTTGGCCTGGTCGGAACTGATCTTGGCGACCAGGCGGGATTGGGCGATGCCGATCGAGCAGTTCAGCCGCGTGGATTCTTTCATGCGGTTGTGCAGCAGGTGCGCCGCGCGCAACGGCGGGCCGTAGAGACGCTCGGTACCGGCCATATCCAGGTAGGCCTCGTCGATCGAGGCCATCTCCACCAGCGGCGAAAACGCGTGGAGCACTTCGTAGACTTTGTGCGAGTACTCGCGGTAACGCTCCGGGTGGCCGTCCACAAAGGTGGCCTGCGGGCAGAGCTTGTAGGCGGTGCGAAGCGGCATGGCCGAGTGGACGCCGAACTTACGGGCCGCGTAGGATGCCGCGGAGACCACGCCGCGTTCGTCGGGGCGGCCGCCGACCACTACGGGCTTGCCGCGCAGGGAAGGGTCGTACAGTTCTTCCACGGACACGAAGAAGGCGTCCATGTCGACGTGGAAATAGGTGCGCATTTGGTCGTCTCGGTGCGGATGAGGTCAATACGCTTCATTCCACCGCAAGCTCGGCAATGCTGCGGATGCCAGGAATCTCCCCGATCGTTAAGTCCCGGTACAAGTCACGAAGGTTCTCTTCCAGATTGCTCAACGATTCGCCTTGCGTCAGATAATCAGGGAACTGTTCAAAATAGCCGAGCCACATCTCCCCTTCTTGCCAGCGTACGTAACGGGCCGTGCTCATAAACCAATTCTACTGACTGGTGTCGGACGGCCGGAATGGCCGAGCCGCAAGACCAAAACTCGTCAGCATATTCGCAAGCCATACAAATATGTGTGCAAAGCGGTCCACCCTACTCAGCTTACCGCTTTGCTGCTGAACTTCTTCAGTCCCACCACCAGGAGCACCAGGTCGAATGCCAGCAGCGCTCCGAGAATCAGCGGGATTGGAATGTGCGGCACCTGCGGCGCCAGCGTGCCCCGCAGACCTTCGCTGGCGTAGACCAGCGGGTTGATGAGCACCGCGTATTGCAGGCCCGGAAAGGAGGCCAGGGCGCTCCAGGGATAGTACGCGCAGCCGAACATCATCATGGGCGCGATCACCATGCTGAACATCAGGCCGATCTGCGTCTGGCCGATGCTGCAGCCGAGCGCCAGCCCGCCCGCCGCGGAAAGCAGCGCTACCAGCAGGCACACCGCCGCGAATTCCAGCGGGTGGCTGAAGTTCATGGTCACGCCTTTGCCCATCACCAGCCACGCCGATGGAATCACCACCAGGCCTGAGACCATCGCCTGGATCATCCCGGCAATGACCTTCTCCACGCCGAGCCAGTGCGTTTCCATGGGCGCCAGCAAGCGGTCTTCGATCTCGCGGGTGAACTGGAATTCCGAGATTAGCGGCATGGCAACGGCCCAGACGCCCGATAGCACCATGCTGATCGAGATGATGCCCGGCAGGAGCACGTTCTTGTAGCCCATCTGCACCATGCCGCTGGTGGTCAGGATGCGCCCGAACACGAAGGTGAGGAGCATAGGCTGCAGCAGGTTCTGCACGAGTGTGGGAATCAGGTTGCGGCGAGCCACATGCCCGTCACGCGAAAGCATGGCGTAGAAAGTTTTCCAGTTCAATCGCGCAAACTCCTTCCGGTGTGATGCAGGAACAACGTTTCCAGGCTGGGTTCGGAGATATGCACGTCGCGCAGCTCCACACCCGCGGCCTGGGCCGAATTCACGATTCCCGAGATGAGCGTTCCTCCGCGGTCGGCGTAGAGGTCGGTAGCGGTGCCGTCGGTCGCGCGCACCTCGCTGACGCCGGGCAGCGCTCGCAAATTGGTGAGCAGATCTTCAGGAGCGCGGTCGAAGCGCAGCCTCAGGAGATATCCGCCGGGAATCGAAGTCTTGAGCTCCAGCGGCGTGCCCTGGGCGATGATCTTACCGTGGTCGATAATGGCGAGGCGCTCGCATAAAGCGTCGGCCTCATCCATGTAATGGGTGGTCAGCACGATGGTCTTGCCCAGGCGGTGGTAGTCGCGAATCACGTCCCAAAGCAGGAGGCGCGTCTGGGGATCGAGGCCGGCCGAAGGCTCATCGAGGAACAGCACTTCGGGATCATGCATCATGGCGCGGGCAATGGAGAGGCGCTGCATCATGCCTCCCGAGAACGTGCGGACCATGTGATCGGCGCGGTCTGTCAGCTTGAACTTCTCGAGCAGATCATCAGCGCGCCGAGTGCGCTCGCGGGTGCTCTGGCCGAAGTAGGCGCCGTGAAACAGGAGGATCTCGCGCGCGGTGAGGGCGAAATCCAGGTTGGGCCGTTGCGGCACCACGCCGATCAGGAGCTTGGCGTGCACCTGCTGCCGCCAGACGTCGAACTCGCCGATGAAGGCGCGGCCGCTGGTGGGCTGGGTGCGGGTGGTGAGGATCCCGATGGTGGTCGATTTGCCCGCGCCGTTGGGCCCCAGAAGTCCGAAGATTTCGCCGGGGCGGATTTCCAGGGAAACGTTGTCCAACGCCACTACTTCGAACTTCTTTTTCTTTTCCTTGGGGCCGCCGGAGCGAGCCGCCGTGAACGCAAACCCGCCGCCGCGCGCGGCCGAGGGCGGAGGCGAGTCGTAGACTTTACGAAGTTCCTCGATTCGGATGCCAATTCCCATCGGTGTTCAATCCCCTCCAGATATGCCGTGCAATAGCAGGACGATTCAGATGAGTATAACAATACCGGGGCCTCACAAACTGTTAGCGCGTTTATGCGGTAGCCGCACGATTTCGGACCATTTAGAGCCGGTCCAACTCCTGGCGGGCGCGGTCCAGAACCTCTCGAACCCGCTCCTCGCCGCCACTCTTGCTGCTGTTGCGAGCGGCCGCTCCCCAGGCGGCTTTGCCCAGAGCCATCAGCGGTTTCATGACCGACATGGTATCGGGCTTCATGTATTGTCCCCATTCTTCCCATTTCTCGGCGCGCTGCCAGATGCGCTTGACGGTTTCGGGGTCTTTGGCGAGTTCGAGTTTGCCGGCCTCCGTGATAGTGTAGACCCGCTTGCCATTCTGCTGGAGAGATTGAATGAGGTCTTCATCTTCGAGTTGTTGCAGGGTGGGGTAGATGCTGCCGGCGCTGGCGCGGTACAGGCCGCCCGAGCGCTCCTCCAGCTCCTTCATGACCTGGTAGCCGTGTTTGGGACCCTCGTCGAGCAGGGAGAGGATCGCGAGCCGGACTTCGCCGGATTCGAAAAAGCGGGCGCGTCCGCCGAAGGCCATACCGACCCAGGGCCAGGCGCCGCCAGAGGATGTAAACCAATCTTTGCTCATGATATATCTTACGATACATCAAAAGCTATATCGGCGCAAGGGTTTTTTGGGGTGGCGGTCCGTGCCAATAGCTGCGGGCACTGGCGTCCGATGCCGGACTCGGAAAAAATGGAGGCAGGGAGCCGCGTAAAAAGTGCCTGTTGGCCGATGGTGCCAAATCGTCCCGTATGTCTTCAGATTCTTGATGCTGAATGAGTTGCAGGCGATGGCAAACGAGATGCCTTGTAAGTGGTCAACCGAGTCATTTGGACCTCGGGATGGCATTCTGATCTAAGTCAGGAAAGGAACCAGTTCCATGAAGTCGCATTCACTGTTCAGCGTGCGGATGTTGGTCACCACGCTTTGTGCTATTGGGATCGCCACGGGAGTTGTGGTATTCCGTGCTCAGGCGGACCAATGGGACAAGCGAACCATTCTCACTGTGAACCAACCAATCCAGGTCAGGGACACCTATCTGCCGGCGGGCCAGTATGTGCTCAAGCTCCTCAACTCGAATTCGGACCGGCACATCGTGCAGATTTTCAATGGCGATCAAAGCCACCTCATCGATACCGTTCTGGCGATTAACAATTACCGGTTGGAACCGACCGGCCACTCACAGTTCATGTTTTGGGAGACGCCTCCCGGCACCGCCAAGGCCTTGCGTGCGTGGTTTTATCCCGGCGACAACTATGGCCAGGAATTCCCCTACCCCAAGCACTTGCAGCGGATAGAGACGGCGTCGGTAACGTCCGCTCCTGCTCCGGTACCATCGGCGGCTGCGCCTTCCCGGGAGACGGTTGCGCCTCGCCAGGAGGAAACTCCCGCTCCAGTTCCAGCACAACCTCAGGCAGCGGCGCAGGAACCTCAACCGGAGAGACCGGTCGAGGTGGCTCAGGCCGCTCCGCCTCCAACTCCGGCGCCTCAACCCCCGGCGCAACAACCGGAACCAGCGCCTGAGAGACTGCCCAAGACCGGCAGCCCTTATCCCGTGATCGGGCTTGCCGGCCTGGTCTCGCTAGCTCTATATGGCTTGCTGCGGCTTAAAATAATGGTGTAAGTTCCATCGCTGCGGACAGACCAATGAAACAGCGCTTCGCAATTCGAAACCTGTTGATTGCGAGCGCTGTTTCATTGGTTTCCGGCCTGTTCGCCGGGCTCCAAAAAGAGGACCAATCGGACTTCACGATCCGCAGCGATGTGCGCCTGGTGCTCCTGGATGTGAGCGTGAAAGATCGCGAAGGCGGTTTTGTATCGGGCCTCGCCCAGGACAACTTCAGCGTCTTCGAAAACGGCCGGCCGCAGAAGATTACCGTTTTCGCCAATGACGATCTTCCAGTAACGGTGGGAATCCTGGTGGATGAGAGTTTCAGCATGAGGGCGAAGCGGGATGATGTTCTCACGGCGGCCCAGACCTTCATTGAAGAGAGCAATCCCCGTGATGAGATCTTCGTTCTCAACTTCAACGATCGCGTGACGCGCGGGCTGCCGGGACCGGCGCTGTTTTCCGACAACATTCAGCAATTGCGGTCGGCTCTCCAGCGGGGCGTTCCTCAGGGCAAGACCGCTCTGAACGATGCGATTGTAGACGGCCTGAAGCAACTGGAACTCGGTAGACGCGACAAGAAGACGCTCATCGTTATCAGCGATGGCGGAGACAACGCCAGTGAGCACGGGCGCGCGGACATGCTCGGTCTGGTTGAGAAGAGCACCGCTACTATCTATACCATCGGGTTATACGACGCCGAGGATCCGGACCGCAACCCGGGCATCCTGAAGGAGCTTGCCAGGATCAGCGGCGGCGAGGCCTATTTTCCGGCGGACCCCTCGGGAATGGTGCCCGTCTGCCGCCGTATCGCCAAGGACATCAGGGCGCGCTACACATTGGGTTATCTCCCTCCGGCGGAGAACGGTCCCGGCTCGCTGCGGCATGTTCGGGTCCGTGCCGTGGCGGCAGACCGTGCCAGATTAGTCGCCCGCACGCGTACCAGTTATCGCTATGACGAGGTCAAGAAGCAGGAGAAAAAGTAGGATTCGGCGGTGGACGGAACGCTGCCTGCTCCTAGTGGGCTTGGTGGGTCTGGGTATTTGGGCGTGGTCCCTCGCGCGCACCAAGGTCTACCAGGATTGGGAGAACTGGGCCTTTGACCGTGAGATCCGAGGGGAACGTGCAACCATCGGCGGGTACGTGGCGGAAAAGGGGGCAGAAGTCCGCGGGCGCATACATTCCTGGTTCAGTATGCCGCCGGCGCCCCAGCCTGTCATTGCCCGTCCCAATGCCGGGCAGCCGCCGAGCCCTCAGCCAGGCCCGCAGCCCATCCTTGAGCCGAATGGTCTCGTCGGCCGCCTTGCGATTCCACGGCTGCATCTGAGCGCGATGGTTCGTGAGGGGACTGGTGAAGATACCCTCGACCTGTCGCTAGGCCACGTTCCGCACACGGCATTGCCCGGGCAGGACGGAAACGTTGCCGTGGCGGGCCACCGCGACACGATTTTTCGCGGCCTTCGAGGAATCCACGAGAACGACCTGATCCACTTTGAAACACTTGGCGGTAACTACGTCTACCAGGTTGAAACTACTCAGATCGTGAAACCGCAAGACGTGGGCGTACTAAAGGCGGGCGAGCACCCCGAGCTTACTCTCATCACCTGTTATCCGTTCTATTACGTCGGCTCCGCTCCCGACCGTTTCATTGTGAAGGCTCGCCAGGTGTCTCAGGATGGCGTGGAAAACAGCTCCCTCCAGGCACCGCAGAAGACGCAGCCGTCCGATCAGGCCGTCACTGAACGCCCGGAGGCGGTTCAACAAGAGGCCGAAAGCCCGCCGGCGGCTCAGCAGGGCGCCGAAACCCCACCGGCCCCTCGCCAATCGCTGGCCCTTCGCCAATCGCCGGCAGTTCGCCATTCAGCGTTGAATCGTGCGACTCGGGCTGCGCGCGGATCGAGGGGCGTTGAGGACCCTTCCGCGGCCAGAAAAGTGGCCTTCTCGCTAAGCGCGAACCACAGCCGGGAATTGGCCCCGGGAATCTCCTTCGGCCTGGACCGAACCGATGTAGCCCACCACCGTGTGGACGGTTGGATGTGGGTGATGCCCGAACGCAGGACCATCTGGCTCCATGACCACAGCGCGCGACAGCCTGTGATCTTCTACGGTTCCCGGGATGGCCGCAGGCGCGAGTTGGTGATCACGGGCGTCACGAAATACTCCGTGGCCGGCTACCTCGTGCTTGCCGAGGCTCCCCATCGCAAAGCCACGTTCAGATAGCGTTACGAGTCAGACAGCCATTCACACTTCGACTCATTCAAACCGCAGCGCCGTGGGCGGATCGATTCTGGTCGCTCGCCGCGCCGGAATCCAACAGGCGCACTGCGCGACCGCAAGCAGGAGCATCGCCACACCGCCCATGGTAACCGGATCGTTCGATGCCACCCCGTACAACTGGCTCGCAATCAGACGGCCGGTGAACAGCGCGCAGACCAGGCCTACCCCCAGACCGGCGGCCACTGGGACCATCCCTTGGCGCACGACCATCGTGGCCGGCGAAAGCTCCACTGTCGAATTCAAGTCCTCGGTCCGCTGGGATATGCGTGAGAATCGCCTGAACGAGCCGCTGAAATACAGCGTCATCAAGACCGTCGCCGCATTCCTGAATTCCAACGGTGGCACGCTCCTCATCGGCGTCGACGACGAGCGCAAAGTCGTCGGCTTGAAAGGGGACTCCGGCCAATTCAAGAAGTCCGATTCCCGCGATGCATTCGAGAACTGGCTGACCACCCAATTCATCGAGCAGTTTGGAAAAACGGCATCGCGCCTGTATTCGCTCACGTTCCACAAAGTGGATGCTCAAGACGTCTGCCGGATCGAGGTGCAGCCCTCGCCCAGCCCCGTCTACGTCGCCGAGAAAGGCGGCAAGCCCGTCCAACTCTACATCCGAACAGGGAACGCAAGCCGGGCCGTAGACACTCGGGAGATTATCGAGTACTCACGTCATCGCTGGCCCCACGGCTAGTTGTCTCGCGACAGGTACGCCGAAGTCGGCGATGGCAAGGCTGGATTGCAGGACTGAAAAGCAAGCCAACGCCGCGATTGACTCCACCCCTCGAAAAGCGATACAGTGGCCCGAACAGAGTGGGCACTTCGACCGAATCCATCCAGAGGAAGTTCACTGAGGCGCTCGACGATCTTGTCGCGCAGGTGAAACAGGATCGGTCTATCCTGGCGGCCATCCTTTGCGGCAGCCTGTCGCACGATACCGTGTGGGCTAAGTCCGACATCGACCTGGCGCTGGTGACCATCGACGACAAGAAGGTGGAGACGTCGTCCCTGTCGCTCAACGCCGGCGGGGTCAACGTCCACGCGTTCCTGATGCCGCGCGCGGAGTTCCGTAAGACCGTCGAAGGCGCGGTCCGCAACTCGTTCACGCATTCGCTGCTGGCCAAGGGGCGGCTGCTCTACACGCATGACGAGACCATCGCGGCCCTCTGCGCCAGGCTCCACGAGATCGGCGAGCGCGACACGCAGGTGCAGCTTCTGGCCGCGGCGACGCATGCGCTGTCTCCCATCGATAAGGCTCACAAATGGTTCGTCACGCGCGGCGACCTGTATTACACCGCGCTCTGGATTCTGTACGCAGCCACACCGTTGGCGCGGATCGAGGTGCTCGGCGCGCGCCTGCTGGCGGATCGCGAGGTGATCCCGCAGGCGATGAAGCTGAATCCGGCGTTCTTCTCGACCATCTATACCGGCATGCTGAATGCGAGGAAGACGCGGAAGAGCGTGGAGGCGGCCCTGGACGCGATCGACGGCTACCTGGCCGGGCGAGCGGCCATACTGTTCCTGCCAGTGCTCGATCACCTGCGCGAGGTGGGCGAAGCGCGGTCGGCAACCGAGATCGAGAACTACTTCAAGCGAAACTTCAACGTGGAGGGGGTGACCGCGGCGTGCGAGTACCTGGCCGACCAGGGGCTCCTCGGCAAGGCCTCGACGCCCGTCCTGCTCACCAAGAGGAGCAACGTGATGGTGGAAGAACTGGCGTTCGTTTACGTGAGGGAAGAGCCGGATGACTTCTAGCAGGCCCGCCAAGGCCGCGGCGCGCACCAGCATCGCGGTACACGGCGCGCGCGTACACAACCTCAAGAACATATCGGTGGAGATCCCGCGCGACAAGCTCATCGTGGTCACCGGCCTCTCGGGCTCGGGCAAGTCGAGCCTGGCCTTCGACACCATCTACGCCGAGGGGCAGCGGCGCTACATGGAATCGCTGTCGAGCTACGCCAAGCGGTTCGTCGCGCAGGTGGCCAAGCCCGACGTGGACTTCGTGTACGGCCTGTCTCCGGTGATCTCGATCGAGCAGAAGACCATCGCCAACAATCCGCGCTCGACCGTCGGCACCATGACCGACATCGCCAGCTACCTGAACCTGCTCTACGCCACCATCGGCCAGCCGCACTGCCCGCGCACCGGCGAGCCCACGCCCAGCCGGTCGGCGAGCCAGATCCTGGAGGCGATCCTGTCGCTGCCCCAGGGCGCGGAGATCGAGCTGCGCGCGCCGGTATTCCAGCAGTACGGCGAAGAGCTGGATTTCGTGTTGACGGAAGTGCGAAAGAAAGGCTGCCGCGTGCTGATCATCGACGGCAAGCCGGTGGACATCTCCGCGGAGATCGATCTCGACGAATCCAAGGTCAGGGACATGGACGCGGTGGTGGACCGGTTCGTGGTGGGTCCCAAGCACGAGAAGGCGATCAAGGCGGGGATCGCCGCCACGCTGCTGGTGGGCGATGGGCTGCTCCAGGTCCACATTGTCAAAGGGGCGGGCAAGGCGGAGGCGGAGCGGTTCTACCGTGGCCTCGCGAGCAAGACGCACCACTTCGTGTATGGCGAGATCCAGCCCGAGTACTTCATGTTCAACAACCCCGAGAGCGCCTGCCGGACCTGTGGGGGCCTGGGGGTCCACAAGCTCACGCACCCGGAGCTGCTGGTTCCCGACCCGCGGCGCAGCATCATGGGCGGCTGCTTCGTGCGCGAGGCGCTCAAGTACAACCCCGACACCTGGGATGGACGGGTGATGTACAGCCTGTCGAAGACGCTCGGTTTCTCGCTCGAAACGCCGTGGGAGAAGCTGCCCGAGACGGTGCGGCACGCGATCCTGGAGGGGATCGACCACAAGAAGATCGTGATGCGCGTGCCGCCGGAGGCCAAGGTCAAGCGCGAGGACTCGGAAGGCAAGGAGATCGGCTTCGGTGGGATCGCGCGGCGGATCGAGCGGCACTATCGACGGTACCGGCAGCGCGGCGAAGCCAGCTCAGGGATGGAGGCGTGGCTCGAGAAGGTGATGGTGGAGCACACCTGCCCCGACTGCAACGGAGCGCGCGTCCGCGCCACGCGGCTGCTGTTCACCATTGAGGGCAAGACCATCCACGATATGGGCCAGCTCCACTTCGACGAGCTGCACGCGTTCCTCGGCACGGTGAAGCCGGCGGGCCGCGGTGCGGATGCCGGCCGGCACGTGCTGGGCGAGGTGCGTGGGCGGTTGGAGCTGCTGCTGGGCATCGGGCTCGACTATCTGAGCTTCAATCGCCGCTCGGGCACGCTTTCGGGCGGCGAGTCGCAGCGCATCCGGTTGTCCTCGCAGATCGGCTCGGGGCTCATGGGGATGCTCTACGTTCTCGACGAGCCGAGCATCGGCCTGCATCCTAAGGACAACGTGAAGATGATCGCGACACTGGAGAGCCTGCGCGACATCGGCAATACGGTGATCGTGGTGGAGCATGACGAGGACACCATCCGCGCGGCCGACCACATCGTGGAGATGGGCCCCGGGCCGGGCGTCCATGGCGGTGAAGTGGTCGTGCAGGGAACTATCGATGACGTGCTGAGGTCGAAGGCGTCGCCGACGGGACAGTTCCTCTCGGGCCGGCGGCGAATCGAGACGCCCCAGCGTCGCCGCAAGGGCAACGGCAAAACGCTCACGGTGCGCGGGGCGCGGGAGAACAACCTCAAAAGCGTGGACGTGACCTTCCCCCTTGGCAAGCTGGTGGCCATCACCGGCGCCTCCGGCTCGGGCAAGAGCACGCTCATCAACGAGATCCTCTACAAGGCGCTATGGAAGCGCCTGGTGGATACGCGCACGCTGCCGGGCGAGCACGACGGGGTGGACGGCCTGGAGCATGTGCACAAAGTAGTGAACATCGACCAGTCGCCGATTGGGCGCAACAGCCGGTCGAACCCCGCCACGTACATCGGGTTCTACGACAACATTCGAGACTTGTTTACAGAGGCGCCCCTCTCGGTGGAGCGCGGTTACAAGGCGGGGCGGTTCAGCTTCAACGTCAAGGGCGGCCGCTGCGAGGAGTGCCAGGGGGAGGGCGCGATCACCACCCAGCTCTACTTCATGCCCGACGTGGAGGTGACTTGCGGCGCGTGCAAGGGGGCGCGGTTCAACAGCGAGACGCTGGACGTGACCGTGCGCGGAAAGACCATCGACGACGTGCTGAACATGTCGGTGGAGGAGGGCGTGGGGTTCTTCGCCGGGGAGCCTGCGGTGGGCAAGAAGATCCAGGTGCTGAGCGATCTGGGGCTGGGCTACCTGACGCTGGGGCAGTCGGCGACAACGCTCTCCGGGGGCGAGGCGCAGCGCATCAAGATCGCGACGGAGCTGAGCAAGCTGCAGCGGTCGAAGCACACGGTCTACATTCTGGACGAGCCGACCACGGGGCTGCACCTGGCGGACGTGGAGCGCCTGCTGGAGTCACTGAACCGGCTGGTGGACGCGGGACACACGGTGCTCTTAATTGAGCATCACCTGGACGTGATCAAGACTGCCGATCATGTGATCGACCTGGGCCCCGAGGGCGGACACGCCGGCGGGGAAGTCGTGGTGACGGGCACCCCGGAGGATGTTGCCGCGTGCAAGGCGTCGCATACGGGAAGGTTTTTGAAGGCGCACTTACGGGGGTAGGGTCGGGGTGGACCTGGAGTTTCTTAGCACTACCAAGGGCGGTCTGGTGAGTAGGGTGCCCACTCGGGTTCATCCCGCGAGGTTGTACTCATGACGAGGTCCGGTTCGCCACTGATAGCTGGGATGAAGAGGCCCGATTCGTTTCGCCGCCAGTATACATCCTGAAATCGGCCGAACGAGTTCAATGGCAGCGCGACACAGGGCTGCCAGTGGTGGTAGACGACACAGTGAAGCCTCCGTCCCGGCTTGTCACCCGCCAACGTATCGAACCAGTCGCAGCCAATGACAGCGCTGAGCTATCCGCCCGTCCCTGAGCGTTGGGCGGCAGGTGAATGAAAGCCCGGTTCAGGAACAACTGCGTTTCTCGAGCACCCACGCCTGCACTCGTGACGAGCCATCTCGCCCACTTGGAGAGCGTGCAGTCGGCCAAGACCTCCGTCAATTCCTCCATCGGACAGCCCTATCTCAGTTTGTCTTGCGGCGTCCTTGGCGGGTGATGACCGGCAATGCCAGGTTTATCTGTGACTGTGTGTAAGCGCTAAACTCGAATCATGAACTGGGCCTTGTGCATGGCCGTGGACCGAAATCCCAAGAAGCTTGGGGGAACATGGTGCTTCGCCGGCACTCGTCTCCCGGTGGTTTCCCTTTTCGAACACCTGGACCAAGGCTCGACGATTGACGAGTTCCTGGAATGGTTTCCGGAAGTGAGTGCAGAGCAGGTCCATGAAGTGCTGAGCTTTGCGAAGAGATCTCTCGAACAACCAGCGGCAGTCGCGTGAGGATTTTGTTCGATACGAATACACCCCCGCCCAAGAACGCAGTTTTCTCTATAATCACCTTAGGACATAAGCTACTCATGGACGAAGTGCTTAGTATGACCGAGATCGAGGCCAAATTCGATTCGGAATGGGTACTGATCGAAGACCCTCGGACTGGTGAGTCTCTGGAAGTGCAAGGCGGAACCGTGCGCTGCCACGGCAAAGACCGCGAGGAGGTCTACCGACGGGCCGTTGAGATCCGTCCCAAACGATTTGCCATTGTGTACACGGGCAAGATGCCTCAAGACACTGCGATCATATTGTGAATTTCGTTTTCGATCCGCGGCGCAGCCTGATCGTCGTGCGGGCGGAGCTGTGGGGACCGAGCGGCAGCGGCATTCATCCGGTTGGCCCTTGATACTGGCGCAACCAGCACGTTGGTCAACGTTGGAATGCTCTTAGCGATCGGGTGCGATCCAGCGCTAACTCCAGAACGGGTCCAGGTCACCACGGGAAGCGGGGTCGAGTTCCCAACTCGTGTCGTTCTGCAGAAGATTAGTGCCCTGGGGCTGCAACGTCCGGGCTTTCCGGTACCCGGTCATACCTTGCCGCCGAGTGCGGGTGTCGATGGCCTCCTTGGGCTCGACTTCTTTCGCGGTCTCAACCTGGCCATCGATTTTCGCACCGGGCGACTGAGCCTATCTTGACCGGGTCGACCCACCTTGGCCGTGCAGCGCTTCCCGTAGAAGCACCCTCTACCAAACAGTTTGCACGTTGGAGGCGCGAATGCGGCCGTCCCGACGGAGGACGGGCACTCCGAAATACAGGCCCATAGCCGCTACTATGCGGTCGGGGATATCGGGAACTTCCGCGCGTGGCACCCGCGTGGCGTGGAGAAAGATGGCCGAAAGGCGAACCCGGGCCTTGCCGGCCACGCCAAGCCCCCTCGCTTTTTGCACTATAATCGGCGGCATGCTTCGCTGGCTCGTTCTGATCTGCTCGACCCCGTTCCTGCTTGCGCAAACCGCGGATATCCGGACCATCCTCAAAGACTCGGAAACCGCCTGGAACCGCGGAGACCTGGTGGCCTTTACGGCTTATTACGAGGACTCGCCCGAAACCACCTTCATCGGCCGCGAGGTCGTTCGTGGCGGGACCAAGGCGATTCTCGATCGCTATCGCCGGGCGTATCCCACTGCCGAGGCCATGGGGACGCTGACGTTCTCCGAGGTCGAAGTACGCTTGCTCGCCCAGGGAATTGCACTGGCGACCGGCAAATTCGCATTGAAACGGACCGCCGCCGGCGGGGGCGACGCGGCCGGCCGATTCACGCTGATCCTGCGGCAAACGCTGTCCGGCTGGAAGATCATTCACGACCACACCAGCAGTTAGGGGGGGCGGCCAACCGTTCCGTTAGAAGCTGTGATATGGATCGGTTGGCAGGCGAAAGCGCCTGGTAGAGTCGAGGTTGGGCGCAGGTACTGACGTTGAAACGCCGCCCTGTTTCCCAACCCCGCTCATCAAACCGGACGTGCCGATTTCCGGCATCCGGCTTTCCGACTGGCTTCGTCGCAGACTCACGAACCGGCCTCACGTAACGGACCCCGGAGACGGAACACCCCTAATTCTCCAAAAATCCGCTT
>JAIQFL010000435.1 GCA_020073365.1 Terriglobia bacterium
TGAAGAATAGATGCTACCCCATACGATGAAGGCCACGGCAGAGCTCTGGATCTGGGTGCCAACGCTACTCTGAGCCGGTCCAGCCGTATGGTGCGGTGATTCTCGGACGTTTACCCCAATCGGCTGTCAGCACCCATTTCGCCGGTGAATTCTCTTCCCCGAGAAGCGTCAGAGGAATTGTAGCCAGTGCGCCGACAAGCACCACTGCTTCCAGCGCGCGGACGAGTCTACCGGACATTGTCGTCCCATAGAGTTGGTAGGGACGGCCACGAGCGGCACTCTCGGAGGCCTCCAGAGCTGCAGTCCAGGTTCGGAGGCAACTGCGCGAATGCGGCGGCGAGAAAAAGAGAGCGGGCGGGTTTGAGCACGATATCTTCTCCAGAGCCGTCAGTTCTGCGCGGTGGGTCGTTCAGATTTTGCTGTCGGTGCGAGCGTGATTCCGATGCTTTTGTCTTTTCCCGGCTCAACTGTGATTCTCTGAGACCAAGCCTGGAATCCTGGCTTGGACACTTTCAAGATGTATTCGCCCTTCGCGAGTTTCACGTTTGCTGGCGTTCTCCCTGCAGGATAGCCGTCCACCTCCACGAGTGCGTCTGACGGGGAAGATTCTACGCTGACCGAAATGAGAGTCGAGTCCGACTTTTGCGCGGCGGTAGCCGCAATCTCCGAAGGCGGTTCGGTGCCCGATTGTGGTTGCAGCCCCTGCACGGCGTCCTTGGGGATTCTTCCTGCTATTGCGAAGCAAGAAACGGGATAGAGGCCCACTTGCCGCTGCGGCCAGACGCGACACCACCACCCCTCCCGGAGCATGGCACCAAAGGAGTTTTGGGCGTCAACATTCAGCCGGACATCGATCGAGTCCTTCCTGCCAGTTGAGAATATAGCCTGCTCTATCGGCGTAAAGTGGGCGGTCAACGGAGCCTTGAGCCTGCCCGATATTCCATTGACAGCAACGTTGTAGGCGACCTGCCTTTCGTCGGAGGTCAATTCGCTTGCCGGCTTCTTGTCGGCGGCCATGGCTGGTCCGCAGGTGACTATCAGAAGCGCGAAGATCCGTGCGTACTGCATTTGTTGTACTCCTCTAAAAGGGTTCCGTGATCAGAATCGCTGTGAGGACACCCCTGAGACTGAACATAGGCCTATCCACGCCATTTTGGACCCTCAACCCGCGCTTTCAAATACGTCTTTGGTTATCAAATTCGGACTATTGTCCGTAGGTCTATTGTCGTCTGAGGTTCAGGATTGTTCTGTTGGCGAAAAAGCGCAGCAGGCATATCCAACCAGCATCGGGAACGGAAAGGGCCTTTGGATTGGCTCTGCGAGAGCTTCGCAAGCGTAAGAACATATCCCAGGAGGAGTTGGGCTTTCAGGCTGATTTCGACCGGACGTACATTAGCCTGATCGAGCGAGGAATCCAAAGTCCCACCGTCCGGACAGTCGTTCGGCTGGCCGGCATTCTTCAAATTCGTCCGTCGGTAATCATTCGCCAAATGGAGCGCATTTTGGCGGCGGAATCCCACGACCTCTCGAAACCCGGAAGAAACTCTGACCGTCAGCGCGGATAGCTCCTTCAAAAAACCTGGGCCCCAGCCGGACACTTTGGCGAGTTTTCGCGTATATAGTTAACAGGAATCCACCAGATAACGCGTCGACTGCCAAGCGGAGATCGTTGTGGGTGTCGAAAAGACACGACCATGCGAATCCGCCGCTTACCTGGATCCATCTCATCAGGGCAAAAATATCCGCCTGCACCCAGCACCGCCGATAGCGAAGGCGCGTTCGCGCGGCTATACAGCCCAGACGAAGTTGATCTCGACGCCCTTACTGAAGTGATCCGAATGCTCCTGGGGGCGGCCGGCGGCGCGCCTCGGAACGGCGGTACGACCCAGCCACAATCCCACTTGCTTTCCTTCCCCGACAGAGGGACTCATGTGGTGGAGGCGACCGGCAGACCCTGATGGCCCTTGCGATTTACGCCCGCGTCAGTACCGAGGAACAGCGAGAGCGCCAGTCCATCCGCACGCAGATTGAGTTCGGGGAGCGTTACTGCGAACTTCACAATCTGGTCGCGTACCGCATCTATTCCGACGACGGCGTCTCGGGCACTGTTCCCCTGGAAAAGCGTCCCGAAGGCGCCCAGATTCTCAGGGACGCCCGGCTCGGCAGGTTCGATCAACTCCTCGTCTACAAGCTGGACCGCCTGGGCCGCGAGACCAGGCTGATCCTCAACGCGGTCGCCGAGCTGGAGAAACTCGGCGTCCGGGTACGCTCGATGACGGAGGAGTTCGACACCGGCACCGCCAGCGGCCGCCTGATGCTGACCATGCTCTCCGGCTTCGCGTCCCACGAGCGCGAGGTCATTCGAGAGCGGTCGGTGGCGGGTACCAACCGGGTCGCGGAAGCCGGCGCGTGGCTTGGCGGCATCGTACCCTTTGGCTACCGGAAGGTAGGGGAAAAGGGGGACGCCCACCTTGTCATCTCCGAGGACCCGATTCCCGGCCTGGCCATGTCCGAGGCGGAAGTGATTCGCGAGGTTTTCCGCATGGCCTCGGTCGAGCGAAAATCCTGCCGGGTTATCGCGGATCGGTTAAACCAGCTTCGCATCCCGTGCGCGTACGTTCGAGACGATCGGCTATTCGTGCTCGGCAAACGGAAGCAGCGAACGTCCGGCGTGTGGCGCCCAGGCCGGATTCGAGGGCTGATCACCAACAAGACCTACATGGGGGTCCACGAGTGGGGCAAGCGGTCGGTCAAGGAGCGGCCGGTCATCTCGCGGCCAGTCGCTGCCATCGTCACCGAGGAGGTGTGGCAGAAGGCGCAGGAGAATCTCACGGCTCATTTTCTCTTCGGCAAACGGAGCGCTAAGAATCAATACTTGCTGCGGGGACTGATCAAGTGTGGCCTGTGCGGCCTGACCTACATCGGCGTCGGCTACAACCGGCCAAATGGCAAACGGGAATTCTACTATCGCTGCAACGGGGCCCACTCTCCCTCGATCTACGCGGGAAGGGGGCGTTGCCAGTCCAAAGCCGTCCGCGGTGACGACCTGGAACAACAGGTGTGGTCCGACGTGGAAACGTTCCTTCGGGATCCCCAGCCGGTCCTCGAAAAACTTCATGTCCGGTTGGAATCGGATGCCAAGGGATCGGACCAGACCAGGAAGCTGGTGACGCGGTTGGAAGGGCTGCTGGCGCAAAAGGCGACGGAACGTAGCAGGGTGGTAGGTCTATACCGGCGCGGCCGGCTGACCGAGGCCGACCTGGACGCCCAGATGGATGAAATCGGCAAGGAGGAAGCAGCCCTCGAGGTTCAGCTAGACGAACTCCGCGGCAAGATCGCGGGCGCAGACTCGATCGGTGCGACTGTCAGCTCCGCGCAGGCACTCTTGGCGGAGCTCAGGAAACCGCTCGACGAGCCTGTGTCGTGGGAGCAGAGGCGGCGCCTGATCGAAGTCCTGGTGGCTGGCGTTCGGGTCGATACTGTCGAAGATGGCGGCGTCAAACAGAGCAAGATCACCGTCACCTACCGATTCAGCCAGCCCGACCAGCCGATGCCCCTGGTTCTGCCCCAATCGTACATCACCGGCTCCGTCATCCGGATTCCGACGCAGTTGGATTCCGTGGGCGACCACATCCGGAAAAGGCGCCTCGGTCTGAAGATGCTCCAAAAGGATGTCGCCGAAAAGCTTGGAGTGTGTGAGCCGAGCGTTTACAACTGGGAAAGGAATGCATCCAGCCCGGAAATCCGGTACATGCCCGCGATCATCGACTTCCTGGGGTACGATCCGTTGCCGGAGGCGAAGGGCTGGGGCGGACGGTTGGTTCGGCACCGGACCACCTTGGGCCTAACGCAGAAGCAGGCGGCACGGCGGTTGGGCGTTGACCAGGGCACGTTGGCGCGGTGGGAACGCGGGGAACGGAAACCTTGGGGCGTGTTTCTGAGCCAAGTGGAGCGATTCCTCGATCAAGACGGGGCCTGCCCTGCGGTATCTCGCAGGGTCGGGTAGGGCCGGGCCGAGGAGAGCTTAGCCGCGCTGCGAATCGCCCCATCCTTTCCAACAGCGTGATCGCTTCGAACATAGCACCGATGCCAAAGAACGTCTGGTGGTACTAGTGCTTTGGGTTGTCGGATTGCCAAGGCGGCACCCAAAGCGGCACCCTGAATTGATGGCGTCCGACAACCACGATGAAAATGTGATCGGGCTGGGCTGTGATATGCGTCGGCGGCTCTGGGACGCCCTCCCACGACGTCCCAGACGTAATGGCCTTCTGCAGTGCTTCACGGATCGGGATATCGTCTCCGGTTGGAGGTACATCAGATCGCATCCTTGACATAACTCCTAACCCGGTCGTTGCCTCCATTCCTGCTCCCTGCTGAATTTCCCCAATCCCTCGCACATCCCACCCCGCACCCCCGGGGCCAAGAGCTTGGTATATCGTGTATGCAAAACCCCGTGCTTCAGGGTCATTTGGCACGTACCTGATTTCAGCAATTCCTCGCGGCACGCGCTTCATGATCTCCATGAATCGACGAGAGTCAAAAGTCAGGGACCGTGGGTTCGCATTCGCGACAATAGAGTCCGCGTACGATTTGACGGCCAACACATGTGATTCCAGTTCGGCCAACTGGCGGTTCGCAGAATCCACCAGTCTCACGGCTTTTGCCGCTCCCGCCTCTGCCTGGCCAGACCTCACTATCGCATTCTCGGCTTCGCCCACGGCGTTGCGTGCCCTCTGAATGGCAATTTCTGCATCGTCGATGGCCCTGAGAGCTTTCGTGCTCGCCTGTTCGGCTTTGGTGTCGAGCGAGCCGATCACCGCGCCGGAGATCTGGTTAGTAACGACCAAGCATACCAGTTCAAACGCAAGTGATGACACGAGTAAGAGGGTCGAGCATTTAGCAAGCCGCTTCTTCCGCTCGTCTACTCCATCGGTGAACCAGTCCGTGAACTCTGCCGAGAATTCCCCGAGACACCCAACGGTGACAAGCGCACTGCTGACGTATTCAGCCCATTCCCAATACCCCAACCTCTGTGTAAGCGATTGAAGATGTGAAGGCGCAGGGCCCATGCTTTCAGTTCCTCTCCGGAAATCAGGCCAGCAAGTCCGCCAGCCGTAGCGTGGCATGTCAAGATGGTCCTGTCAAGGTCGTGGAAACCGATCAGGGATCGAGGTGCTCGCGCCGATTGGCGTGGCCGGCGGTCGCAAGGTCCGCCGCGGGCATTACATGATTGCGTCTAACAGCCTCGTCCACAAGCACCTGGTTCAGTTCGTATGCTGCGACTCAAACTGCGGTATTCTGTATTGCAGCAAGCGAAATTGTTGAAGGACAATTATTTATGCCAGACCTGCCATTGGCGAATAACGATGTTTCGGAAAAGCAAGCTCAGTTGATTACGAAACTTAAAGAAAAGGGCGGGCACGCGGGAAACGTCGCGTTGCAGCGCGAACTGGGATGGGAGGAAGAGGCCTATTGGCCCATCAGGGACCGGCTCGTCGATTCTGGCTTACTGGAACTTGGGCGGGGGCGAGGTGGTAGCGTCAGCCTAGTGACCCAGGTGCCTCTTATCCAGCCCAACACGTCTGAATCGGTCAGCACGCCTGTACCCCTCATATCACCCCAGCGAGTTTCTGAAGGTGAACTCTACGATCCCGTGGCAGATGTACTCCGAAAGCAGTGGGCTCGGGACCTGCGCTTTCGGAGTCACGTCGTTGAAGTAACGGCTCGGCAAGGCCGACGTGATACCGGAGGCACATGGACGCGGCCTGACATAGTAACGGCAGCGCTCCGGGTTTTCCCGCACGTTCCAGGGAAGTTTTTTGACCTCATTACCTTCGAGCTCAAACCCTTCGACGGGATTGACGTGACTGCGGTTTTCGAGGCGCTGTCCCATCGTCGTGCAGCAACGCAAGCCTACGTGTGGTTGCATGTTCCTGCAGGTGAAGAGTCCAATTCTGAACTAGTCGCTCTACTGAAGCGAATTGAGGAGGAGGCATCGCAGCATGGCGTCGGGATGATCGTTGGAGCCGACCCGTCGGACTACTCATCTTGGGACTTGAGGCTGCGAGCGGTTCGGGTCGAGCCCGATCCAGAATCCCTAAATGAATTCATTGCTCAGCAACTCAGTGGGCTGGCGCGTGACGAGTTGGCCCAGTGGTTTCGATGAGTGTTGGATCTCGTTCCGCGTATCACAGGCGCGCCGGGACACGAGAGAGCGGAGGGCAAAGAACGCTTACCATCGGCACCACACCGCCGAGAGCCGAAGTAATTCTCGCAGCCCCAAATCAGGACAAGGGCCGTTCTCCCAGAGGTCGCGTTTTCGGCCGGAGGATCCAAAGGTGATGGTGGCAGCATTGCTCGCGTGCATGGTATATACACCGTCCTGTTTGTGGCCACCGATCTAGGCCACCGTCGCTTCAGTCGGAAACTCCGTCGTCAACCATTCCCGGACCGCCTCCGGCGCCCCCAATCCAGCCTTCACCAGAATCGCGGCGACATCCGCGCCCGCGATGACCACAACCGGGTGGCGGTCGCTGCGAAGCTCCTGATAAGCCTGGTGGGCGAGAAAGGAGCGTGACCAGGATTCCGAACTGTCGGTGACGGAGGCGCGAGATTAGGCGCGACAGTTCCTTCACACCGACTCCATTCTCCGGCGCGTAGCACTTTGCCTCCAGGGCGAAGTCCAGCGATATGCGGTCCGCAAGCGGGCCTACGCGGTACGTGCCGATTGCATCCCGGCCTCCGTCGACAGATGGCCGGGTCACGGTCTCGATCTTGATGTTCGGGTCCATGAGCCCGGCCAGGCGGGCAGCACAGTGCTCGAAACCGTATGGGTTCTCCTTGAAGTAGTCATAGATGCACCGGACAAGTGATGCATCGCGCCCCGCCGCAGGCTGTTGTTCCTCTTTGGTCCGGTATTCGATCGTGGGTTCCGCCGTAAGCGGCGCGTAGACGCCCCTGTCGACCCATGTCCGCCAGGAGGAGGGTGCGGACGTATGGAGTGGCTCTCCTGCGCGTAGCACTTCGATCCACTCGCGGGCAACTGTGCCGGTATCGAGGATGGTGAATTTCGCTCGATAGTTCTGGAAGCGCTCCCCCTTCTTGCTCCGCCAGATGGCGACCAGGTCGTCGGCAGGATCGGCCTCTACGCCGGGCACGGCCAGGCCCCGAAAGACAACGTCCCGGCCCTTGCTGCCTTTGGTAAAGACGAGGAATGGCGGAATCTTAACTCTCTGGTCGGAAACGTTGTGCAGGATGGCGAAGCACGATTGCAGCAGCTTGTTGCCGCGCCGGGGAGTGTCGTGGAGGTCAAAGCCGGGCTTCTTGTTGTCGCCGAAGTACGTGAATACGCCGGTGTACACATCGATGAAGTCGGGCCAGTCCGCGTCGTCCATGCTGGAATACAGGATCACTAGACGTGGCGCATCCCAACTGCCGACCGCGCGAAAGCCGCCTTGATTGCCGGCACCGGAAATGAGCTTGCCCGGAACGTCGTGGTCAGCATGAGGGGCGCTATGGCTCCCCGCCTGAAGAAGGGCGCGAATCAGGTCGGCGTGAAAGTCAAGGAGAATTGCGGCGGCTGGGCCGCCGCGGCCGAGTTGACCGATCCGGCCGCATTCAGCGGGCCGGCGCTGGCGGCGGAGGGGCGCTGACGGGCGGCGACTTCGATCCCGGCCGGGCGAGCGCGTACATCTCCCATGCGATGGCCTTGTACAGGCCCCAGCGGTCGTCGCCCACGGTGTAGAGGTCGAAATGGCCGCGCCCTTCGACGTAGCGGAAGTCGGTCCTGGCCCCGAGCCCCTTCATCGTCGCTTCCAGCAGGTGCGCCGCACCGTCGAGATAGAAGGTGTCGGCCGAGCCGACGGTCAGGTGGATCTTGCCGTCGAGATCACGCCTGAACTCCGGCCAGTGGCGGCGGAGGTGCTCGGCCACGTCGTAGTGCTCCTTCCAATAGGCGATCACGGCCGGGTCCACCGCGCCTGTCGTGCGGTCGAACATAGGGACCGGAAGCCCGCCGGCGCCGCGTGGGGAGAAGACCCACTCGAACGAGGCCATCGTGCCGCCATACTCCCCGACCACGACTTCCCGGCGCGTGAAGTCCTCGACGGCGACCAGCATTTCGCCCTTGTCGCGCGCCAGCGGCCAAGGCGTCCCATCGGGCTTGCGATAGACGTTGGCATTGGGGGCGTAGAGGTTGATGCCCACGAAGTCGTGGAAATCGCTGGGGTCGGGCGAGGTGGGCCAAGCGCCGCCGAACAGTTTGGGATAGGTCACCTGCAGCCACAGCGCCGCCCAGCCACCGGAGGAGTGTCCGGTCAACAGGCGGCCCGAGGGCTTGGCGTCCATGCGGTATTGGCGTTCCAGGTTGGGGATCAGCTCGGCCGTCAGCGCCTGGCCCCACGGCCCGTTGTTGACACTGTTGACGAACTCGCTCGTGCCGCTGGCGCTCGATTGGTCGATCCCCACCCAGATCATCGGCGGCGCTTTGCCCGTCTTCATCTCATCCCACCGGGCGACGGCGACGTCGTGGAGGGAGCGCAACGAGCCGCCGAAGCCCTGGGTGTAGTAGACCGTCGGATAGCGCTGGCCGGGATGGGCCGCATAGTCCGGCGGGGTCAC
>JAIQFL010000040.1 GCA_020073365.1 Terriglobia bacterium
TCCTCGTTACTCCGTTTACTCCATTAAGCCGACTTCGCCAATTCTGACGGCTGCTGCGGTTGCGGTTTTCGAAGCACGGCGGCTTCGAGTTTCTTGAGTGCGGCTCGCTTCTGTTCCATGTCCGAACTGGTGTAGACTTCCATGCTGACGCCGAGCCCGTGGCCCCTCTGGTCGGAGGCAACCTTCGGATCGACGCCCGCCTTTTTCGACAGGCTGGCGTTGGTCTTTCTCAGCACCTGGAACGTCGCCCAGCCCAGGCCGATCTTGTCCAGCTTCGGCTGCATGTGCCGCCGCCACAGGTTGTCCAGCGACACAGGCGTGACGATCTTCTCCGAGGGAAACACGAACCCATCCGGCGACGGGTCCTGCGCCAGCCCGGCCCACTCCTTCAACAACTCGAGGGTGCCGTCCGACATCGCGCCCTCGCGGGTCTTGCCGTTCTTCGGCGTGTTGAACACCCGCTTGTAGACGCGCTCCACCACCCGGATCACTTCGTTGGCTACCGATTTCCACCGGAGCGCCAGGATCTCTCCTGGACGCATACCTTCGAAGATCGCGAGCCTCGCGACCAACTTCTCCCGGAGATCGAAGACCTCCAGATACGTATTCACCTCCTCTTCCGTAAGCGGGCGCATGTCGCGGCCCGGCTGGCATTTTCTCGGAATTCTCAACTCGGCCGCAGGATTGTTGGGCATCAGCCCGTCCGACGTGGCCAGCTTGAAAACCCCACTCAGGAACCACCGCAGATGGGCTACCGGGCTGGAAGATAAATCCAGCGCCTTCCGGTCGAGGAAGTCTTGCAATTCCTCGCGCCGGATCGCATGGAGCAGTTGCTTCCCGAACTCCGGGATGAGATGCGATTTGACGATCTGCTCCGAGGGATCCGCGGTCGATTTCTTCCCACCGGAAAACAGGTTGACGGGTTTTCCGGTTCTACAGGGCTGCCTGCTTCGAGGATGGCCGGGAGGCGCTCCAGCGGACCTGCACACGAAGCCTTCCGATCCGGCGCATACACGCTGTGTGGAGCTGCCAGGATTCCGATCCCGTATCCCGATGGCGGCGCAGACTGTTGTCATGAATGCTGATTGCCCCACTGCTCCCCACTCCCGCAGTCCCCCTCTTCAGACCCAAATCTCGGTAAAATACCCGCCGGCCATGGTGCCCCACCATCCTGCCTGCGGAAATGCGCTTGGCAGGCTCCCCCACTGTCTGAATCGCAGGACAAGCGCAGCACCTGAGCCTTGACCCCCAATACTCAACGGGGTACACTCTTCTCATGGGGGGCGCCACATGCGTAAATTATTGATTCCTCTGCCGCTCTTTCTAACAACAGCGATTGCGTGGGCTTGCGGGGACAAGCTGATGCTGGTGATGCGGGTTCGTCTCGCGCAACTCAAGCTGGGTCATCCCGTCGCCATACTGGCATACGCACAGCCGGACCTGCCCAGCTCGGCTTTGGTTCGTCAAATCCAGTTGCAACCGGCCGTCAAAAAGGCCGGCCATCGATTTCAATTTATTGAGGATTCCGCCAGGCTCGACGACGCGCTCAAAGCCCAGAAGTATGACCTGGTTCTCGCCGATGTGGCCGTGGCCGACCAGTTGAGCCAGCACCTGCAATCCTCTCCTTTCCGGCCCGTCGTTCTGCCGGTGGCTTACAAGAGCACCAAGGCGGAAGACTCGGCGACCCAGAAGAAGTACCACTGCCTGCTGAAAGCTCCGAGCGACTCGGATCAATATTTCGAAGCGATTGACCAGGCCCTGCAATGGAAGGCGAAGGCCGCGTCCCGATAGCGCGCTCCTGGTGAACGCACCATGTACAGCCTGAAGCCGTCGTTCTCCCTGGTTGCCCTTGCTGTCAGTGTCCCGTGGTGCGTGCACGCGCAGGCTTGGATCAACCCAAAAGACCAGGGAACAGTCTCGCTGCTCTATCAGTACGGGTTCGATCGTTATCATGTGTTGTCCCAGGGTGAGGTGGTGGACCGGGGCCACACCTCGCTGCAGGCAACCATGCTCGACGTGGATTACTCGCTGACGGACAGGCTGGCGGTACGGGTAGCACTGCCATTCATCGAGGGTAAGTACACAGGCACGCAGCCGCACCTGCTGGTTCGCGGCCAGCCGGATACCATCGTTGAGCTCGACGATGGGCGCTATCACGGCGGCCTTCAGGACTTCCGCTTCGACGTTCGCTATAACGTGAGCCAGAAGTACCTGATGGTCACGCCTTTCTTCCAGGCCATCGTTCCCAGCCACGACTATCCAACACTCGGTCATGGAGCCGCGGGTACCGATCAACGGGAATATCGCGTGGGCGTGAACTTCGGGCGGCAACTCGATCCGTGGCTGCGGAAAGCCTACGTGCAGGGACGATATGCTTTCGGCATGGTCCAGGAAACCGCTCACGTCGCCCCCAAACGCAGCTACGTCGAATTTCAATTGGGTTATATCCTGAGCCGCCGCCTTTCGGTTCAGGGTTCGACGGTTTGGACTCACAGTTACAATGGAATCGATTTCATCAACGGCCTGTTCCCCAACAATCTTACCGAGGAGCAGTACCTGAATCACGATCGGATCAGCCGGATCAATCTTCTGGATGTCGGAGCGTCTTCGACATACGCGATCACGAGGAAGACGAACCTGTTCGCGGGCTGGGGACGTTCGATCAGCGGTACCAACACCCACTTGCGCGCGATTGTGCTGACTGTGGGAGTGACGACGAATTTTAGCGCGCGCTCGCGGGAAGAGAAGGCTTCGGCTCTACCCTCGTCGGAGTCGAAGAAGGCGCTGGTCTGCACTTGCGCCCAATCGAAATAGCCCGCGGCTTACAGCCGTCCCCACATCAGATCAAGCCGACCCGTCGCAGCAGGTCCTGAAAGCGGGGCTCCTCGCGAAGATTGTCGAAGCGCATATCTACCTTCAGCCACGCCATCATGGAGGAATGTTTGCGATAGGCTTGCTCCAGGTAATCCAGAGCTTCCTGGCGTTGATCTAAACCGGTATAGATCAGCGCAATCATACCCGAATCCACAGGCGCCTGTTTGGCAAGGGCCAGCAGCAGGTCCAGGGTCTTGTGAGCCGCCTCTTTCTTGCCGGTTACCGCGTTGATATAAGCCAGGTCGGGCGAAAGGGCGGGATCCACACCGTCCACGGCAAGGCTCCGGGTGATTGCCTCGACGGCACTGTCGTACCGGCCCTGGTAGAAGTAGGCCCAGCCAAGGATCAGGTGAAATCTGGAATCGTCAGGGTACAGTTCGAGCGCGCCCTGGCATTGTGCCACGGCCAGATCGGGGCGGCGCGCGCACAGGTAGGCGTCGGCCAGAACTTCGTTCGTCAGTGCGGAAAGCGGGTCCAGTTCCACGGCGCGTTTGGCTTGCGCGATACTCTCTTCCGCGCGGCCCAGGTAACGCAAGATGTTGCCGTAGGACATGTGAGCCGTGGGATAACCGGGATTCAGATCGATCGCCTTTCTGTCCTCCACTTCGGCCGTCTTCCAGTCCCAGTCCCGAAGGGCCACAACAGCCACGGCTGCGTGACCGTCGCTTAGAGTGCCGTCGATCGAGACGGCCTTCAGGGCGGCGTCTTTGGCCATGCCCCGGACTTCTTCCCACGGCCTGGCTCCGATCCACCCCAGGCCGGTCCACGACTCGGAAAGACCCGCGTACGCGGCGGCGTAAGCCGGATCGATTTTGATGGCCTCCTGGTAGGATTCGATACTCCTGGTCAGCGACTCCTCCTTGAATTGGCCCCAGTAGAATCGGCCTTTGAGATAGGCATCCAACGCGGCCCGACTCACCGAACGGTCGCGTGACAGCCGCCCTGATTCCTGCGGCGTGATCCGCGCCCGGATTTCGCCTGCGATCTCACGCGCCACTTCGCCCTGTAAGGTGAGCACATCACCAACCTTGCGGTCATACGTCCTGGCCCAAAGATGGCGGTCGGTCGCGATATCGACCAGTTCGGCGGTAATCCGAACCTGGTCGCCGGAACGCAGCACGGATCCTTCGATCACGCCATCCACGTTCAACTGGTGCGCGATCTCCGCCAGGGACTTTTTCGTCCCCTTGAGCTGCATGACGGATGTCTGCGAGATCACCCGCAAGGAAGTGATCTCTGCCAGGTCGGCGATCAAAGCTTCCGTCATTCCGTCGGCAAAGTATTCCTGTTCCGGATCGTTAGAGAGATTGTTGAGGGGAAGGACCGCGAGAGACGTCACCCGGCGGCCGGAATTGGGAAGCCAGGCGCGCCATTTCTGGGGAAGCAATGCGAGAGCAAGCAGGACGATGGCCAGAGCCATCGCCCCGGCCCAGACTGGTTTCCGGCGCGCGAGCGGCACGCGTTCGGCGCGCGGTTTCTTGAGCTCCAGCAGAAGTTCGTGCGCGGACGGGAAGCGGCTTGACGGCGCCTTGGCCAGGCAGCGGGTCACGATTGGCCGCAAACCCGCTGCGGAGACTTTGTCGAGGGCTTCCGGTTCCTGGTGACGGATGGCGTCCAAGGTCTCCAATTTGGTCTTGCCCTGAAACGCCCGATGGCCCACCAGCATTTCGTACAATAGCGATCCGAAGGAAAAGACGTCCGAGCGCGGATCGACCTTCTTGCCTTCGGCCTGTTCCGGAGACATGTAGGAGACGGTGCCGATCAGCATGCCCGCCTCGGCACTCGCTGAGGTGGCCGATTCCACTCCAGCCGCCTCATCGGAGAGAAGAGGCCCCATCTGCGCGATGCCAAAATCCAGGATCTTGATTCTCGCGTCTTCGGTAAGAAAAATATTCTCAGGCTTGAGGTCCCGATGCGTGATGCCCTTTGCATGCGCCGCGGCCAGCCCTTCCGCGACCGCAATGGCGATCCCCACGGCCTCCTGCAACTCGAGCGGCGATCGGGTCAAGCGCGCCCGCAGGGTTTCGCCGTGCAGCAGTTCCGTAACCGCGTATGCGGTTTCATGCTCGTCGCCGAAATCGTGAATCGCCAGGATATTGGGATGAGAAAGGGCCGCCGCGGCTTTGGCCTCGATCTCAAAGCGGGCCAAAGCATCCGGATGTGTGGAGAGATGCTCGGAAAGGACCTTGACCGCGACCGTTCGATCCAGGCGCGTGTCCGTGGCGCGATAGACCTCCCCCATGCCGCCAGCGCCGAGCCACGATTCTACCCGGTAGTGGCCCAGCGTGCGCCCAATCATCCGGCTCCGCTGGTCCAGCGCAAGCGCGCGGGCCGCCACCAGCAGCGCCGGCCGGTCCAGCAACATGGCGGTCTCCGTCTCGTAACCGAGGAGCGACTCGAGTTCGCGGCGCAGTTCCTCGTCGGCGCCGCACGCCTGCTTCAGGAAACCATCCCACTCGTCCGGGTTCTGTTCCCTGGCGGCATGGTATAACTGCTCAATCTGATTCCATCGATCGGGGTTCATGGACTATTCACGACCGCAGTTCCCGGCGCAACCAGACTTTGGCGAGCCGCCAGTCGCGCATCACCGTCTCGACCGAGACCTTCAGAACCTCCGCCGTCTCTTCCACGCTGAGCCCGCCGAAGAAACGCAACTCGACCATTTGGCCCTTGCGTGGATCCACAGCGGCAAGGGCACTCAATGCATCGTCCAACGCCACCAGTTGCGCGCACTCTTGCACAGCGACGTCGGCGTCATCGATCGATATCACCGGAGCTTTGCCGCCGCGCTTGGCGTATTGCCGTGAGCGGGCGAAGTCCACCAGGATACGCCGCATGAGCTGCGCGGAAACGGCGAAAAAGTGGGCCCGGTTTTGCCATTGGACGCGGTTGGTCTGGACCAGGCGGAGATAGGCCTCATTCACCAGAGCGGTCGGTTGCAGGGTATGGCCCGTGCGCTCCCCCGCCATGTAGTGGTGGGCCAGACGGTGCAGCTCGCCGTAAACCAGCGGCGTCAGCATCGGCAAGGCGTCCTGATTGCCCCCGCTCCATGCCAGAAGGAGCTCGGTTATGTCCTGCGGAGATGCCGCCGCCATAAGGCGTTTCCCGGGTCTGAGTGCCTGGAGTCGCGCAAGAATTATATCACTCCGGCGGCACTCAGTCCCGAGACGCCCTGGCTCCGGCGCACCCGCTCTATCGATTGGTCGGACAGTCGCCATGGACGCTGCGGAGATTGTGATTGTAGACATATTGGCCGACCCGCCGTCCCAACGCGCTGCCGGCGTCCTGATCGGTACGGAAGTGGATCCCGCCGTAGACGCGCGCGTCCTCGATGTCGTCGGTAATCTGAGTGAGCGTGGTGTAGTTGAGGGTCACTCCCGGTACCGCCGCGGTCGTCAGCGTGATGGATAATTGACCACCTTCATAGACCTGCTCCATCACCTCGCGTGCGGCATTGCTCAATGTCCCGTGTGCCGACGGATAACCCGGAAAACACGGGGTCACGATGAACGGCGCGAACGTGCCATCCGGCGCCGTCTGGTCATTGCCGTCGGCGGCGGCGTTGTGGATCGCGGTCTCGGGCCGCCAGAAGTTGTAATGATACTTCGAGTCGAACGTCGCGACGGCGCCGTCGCTGATCGCCATATTGATGAGCGCGAAATCGTGCGCGTTTTCGGAGAGCGATTTTCCTTGCGCGGCGCTGAGCTGTCTGGCGGCGTCGTTAAACACTCCAACCGGGGTGACGGCGGCGTAGAATCGCGCCACGTTGGCTCGATCCGTCGGCCGTTCCGTACTGTCAGAGCCTCCCACCGCCTTCACTTCGTTGTAGGTTCTGGCATAGCGGTCGCTGGGGAGGGTCACCGGCGGCCCCAGCCGAAACTGGCTGCCGCTCCGGATACCGAAGGGCGTCACGTTTCGCCACTGGTAGAAGGCGCCGCCGGCAGGAGTGCAGCCGGGCGTCGGTTGCCATACGCCCGGATCCGACGAGGATGGCAGATAGAACGCGGCCGGTGACGAGCCATCGTGGGCCCGCGCGGCAAGCATCGCCGCGGCCGCCGCCTGGCCTGCCGTAATGCCCGCGGTCTTGGCCGGGCCGTCCGGGATGGTCGCGAGCGAGGCCGCAAGCGACGTGTCCAGCGTCGCCGCGCTGGAAGGTAAGAGATTCTTGAGCACGTCATGCGCGGCGGTAGCGGCCGCAGCTTCGGCCGAGGCGTTGGGCGGGGCTGTGATGGTGCCGAGGTACGGTTGATACTCGCGGGTAATCCCGTTGACCGCCTCGAACACCGCAAGTTGCGTGATTGCCGCGAAGCGCGCCTGCGGGAAGGGGGTCTGAGTGCTCACAGTGGCCTGCATAATTGCGTTCCAATCCAGAATGACGTCGGTTTTGCCCAACGCCGGCAGCATCAGCAGCGCCACTACACTGCAACATGGTTTCCACAACTGGTTCGTTTTCACTGTTCTCACCTGTGCCTTTCGTAAGTTTCCAGCGAGAGTTCTGGGCCGGCTTCCGAATCGACTGCACTCTCCTGGCTCTCCAAAAGTTCAGGCGGGAATCCATTGGCAAAACTGTAATCCTGTCCCCAAAAAAAAGACACCCGGGTTTGCGGGGCACTGGAGGTTCGCGCTTCCACGTCACGTTGACGGGATACGCCCTGCTCCCGCCCTGTTCCGGCTTGATAGGTTGGCAGTACTTTTCTGCACGCAAGTTCCTTGGAATGTGGCCAATAGCTCGCATGGGATAATCCTGAATTGCCTGTTCCTTCCCTGTTTTACAGAGAGGGGAGCGTGTGGCGCCCATCTGGGCGCGGCCGGGTGCCTCGTACCTAAGCGTCGTAAACTACGTAATCAGTACCCATGCGGATCAACTTATTCGGCAACCTACGGATCAGCTTTGCGGGACGCCCGGTCACGGCTGTTAGCACGAACCGTCTCCAATCCTTGATCGCATATCTCATCCTTCATGGCAATGCGCCGCAGCCGCGAGAGCGATTGGCCTTTTTGCTGTGGCCGGCCTCCAGCGAATCGCAGGCACGGACGAATCTGCGGCAACTTCTGCATCATCTGAAGCGAGCTTTGCCGGCCGAAGGCAACTGGCTGGAGACTACTCATTTCGCGGTTCAATGGCGGCAAGACGCTACGTGTTCGATCGACGTCGTTGACTTCCAGGCGGCCATTGCCGATGCTGCCTCCGCACGAACGGAGAATGATCGCGCGCGGGAGATCCAAGCCCTCACAACCGCGGCCGAAGTCTATGAAGACGACCTTCTGCCTGGACTCTACGACGATTGGCTCACGCCAGTGCGCGAAGAGTACCGGAAGCGGATTTCCGAGGTGTTGCAGCGGCTCGCCACGCTGTTCGAAGAGCAAAAGGAATACGCAGAGGCAATCCCGTCGGCCGAGCGGCTTGTCGCACTCGATCCGCTGAGCGAGTCGCACCATCAGCTCCTGATCCGGCTGCATGCCGCCAATCACGACCGATCGAGCGCGCTGCGCGCGTACCACCAGTGCATGCGCATTCTGCGGCGCGAACTGGGCGTGGAGCCGGGTCCGGCGACGCTCGGGTTGTTTGAACGAATTCTGAAGGCGGAGCCCGGGGCTTCCGGCGATCTGGCGTCCGGATCGCCGGTGGCGAAGCCGGTCTCGCATCTGCAGAAAGTGCGGGCCCTGATCGGCCGCAAGATGGAATGGCATCAATTGACCTCGGCGTGGCAGTCAGCGGTGGAGGAAGGTCCCCGAGTGGCCGTGATCTCGGGTGAACCGGGGATCGGTAAGACGAGGCTCGCGGACGAGTTATATCAAGCCTGTGTGCGCCAGGGACATGCGGCCGCGCGCAGCCGCTGTTACGCCGGACAGGGGCAAGTGGCCTATGCACCCGTGGCGGAGTGGCTCCGGTCCGATGCGGTTCGCGCGGGCTGGAGCAGCCTCAAGCCCCAGCAGGTCGCGGAACTCGCGCGCCTGGCGCCGGAGATCCGTGAGCAGTTTCCCGATCTCGAACTGCTCCAGCGAGGACCGAGCCCGCTCGCCGAAAACTGGCAGCGGCTCCATTTCTATCAATCGCTGACCGCGGCTTTCGGAAACAGCCGGAAGCCGCTGCTGCTGTATCTGGACGACATGCAATGGTGCGATCCCGACTCGTTTGAGTGGCTCCATGCTCTGTTGACCTCGTCCGTCGCGGCTGGGATTCTGGTGCTGGGGACGGTGCGGGCGGAAGAGACCGGCCGCGAACATCCGTTCACCCGGTTTCTGGCGGGGCTGCGGCAATCCGGGATGGTTCTGGAACTTCCACTGGAGCCTTTGGATGCCGGGGAGACGGCCGAACTGGCGCGCCTCGAATCCGCGAAACCGCTGGAAAGCGGGGACTGGGGAGAGATCTTCCGGGCCACTCGAGGCAATCCGCTTTTTGTGGTGGAGAGCGTTCGCGCTGGACTCCAGAGCACGCGGGTGCATGCCGTAATCGCATCGCGCCTGGCACAACTTACGGCGCCCTCTTACGAATTGGCTGGCCTGGCGAGCGTGATCGGGAGACCGTTCTCCTTCGAATTGCTGGAGAAGGCTACGGATTGGGATGAAGCCAGCGTTTCCCAGGCACTCGACGAACTGTGGCGGCGGCGCATCGTCGAAAGCCGCGGGGCTTCCGAATACGATTTCACACACGACCGCCTGCGCGAAGTCGCCTGCGCGGAACTGAGCCTGGTGCGCCGGCGTTTTCTGCACCGGCGCGTGGCACGGGCGACGGCCGAGGTGTATGCGGCCGACATCGAAAGCTGGAACGGACAGATTGCCTCGCACTTCGAACAGGCCGGAATGGCGGAAGAGGCCATCGAACATTACCGGCGCGCGGCTGCTTATGCGCGGCAGCGATATGCGGATAGTGAAGCGGCGGACTTGCTGAGGCGGGCCCTGGCGCTGTGCCGGGCATTTCCCGAGTCTGGCCGGAGGCTGACACAGGAACTGGATTTGCTGGTAACCCTCGGTGCGGCGCTGGTGACTACGGAAGGATACTCGACAGCGGAAGTGGGCGAGACGTACCACCGGGCGCTGGATCTTTCGAGCCAGCTCGACAATCGCAGTGTTTTCGCGATTCTGAGCGGCGCCTGGGTCTTTCACGCAGTGCGGGGCGATCTGGAGAAGGCCCGGCAGTTCAGCCTCGACTTTCTGAGAGCGGCAGAACGGGAACCGACTCCGGGGCTGATGCTGGCGGGGAACTTCCTGCTGGGATGCTCCCTGTTTCATTTGGGCCAACTGGAAGCATCGCTGGAACATATGACCGCGGCGATCGGCACACACGGCGGCCCCGCGGAATCCGTCCTGGCGCTGTTTGCCGGGCCGGACCTCGGCGTTTTTTGCCGTTCTTACCTGGCCCATCTGGCGTGGCATCGCGGAGACGGGGAGGCCGCGGATGGTCACGCCGCGGAAGCGATCGCGGCGGCGAACCGGATGCGTCACCCGTTCAGCCAGGCGATCGCGCTCGACTACGCCGCGATGCTGCACGCCTTCCGCGGGGAGAGCGGCCGAGCGCTCGAACGCGGGCAGGAAGCCGTGGAACTGTGCAGGCGGCATGGCTTTGCCTACTACCTTGCCATAGGGAATGTCCTCACAGGTTGGGCGAGAGCTGCGGAAAGCGATGTGGCTGCGGGCCTGGCACAACTTCGCGAGGGTCTGGAGACGATGCGTGCCTTGCGCGCCGAAATACGCCTGCCGTACTACTGCGCGCTGCTGGCGGAGACGTTCGGGCGCGCCGGACTGGTTGGCGAGGCCCTGGCAAGTGTCTCGACCGGATTTGGGTTTGCGAGCAAGAACGGCGAGGAATGGGCGGTCGCGGAGCTGCATCGAGTGCAGGGCAATCTGCTGGCATTCGAAGGAAAGGCCGAACCGGCGCGCGCCAGCTACCGGCGGGGTGTCGAGGCCGCCCGGCGGTCCGGTTCGCTGGCATTCGAGCAACGGTTGTTAATTCTAGCCGGCGGAACGGCCGCATCCGCCTCCACAGAACGCTCCTAGAACGCCTTCTCATCCAAAGTGGACTTATATGGCGCGGATGAACTCCGCGTCTTCAAAGGAGGGTGTCAATGTCATTACAGCAAGCAATTACCGAATTTCGCGGCCAGTTCCGCGGCACAGTGGTCGAACCCCAAGATGCGGCATACGAGGAGGCGAGGAAAGTCTATAACGGGATGATCGATCGCAGGCCAAGGCTGATCGCCAGGTGCACCGATGTCGCCGATGTGATCGCCGCCGTGCGGATGGCGAAGGCCAATGACCTGCGGGTTTCAATCCGTGGCGGAGGGCACAATGCGGCGGGTCTGGGCGTCTGCGATGACGGCCTGGTGATCGACCTGGCGCCGATCAAGTACGTGAGAGTAGATCCGTCCGCGCGCACCGTGCTGGTGGGCGCGGGCTGCACCTGGGCCGAGGTGGATCATGCCACCCATGCCTTCGGACTGGCAGTGCCCTCCGGCATCATCTCGAGCACGGGGGTTGCCGGGCTGACGTTGGGCGGAGGAATGGGCCACCTGACCCGCAAGTACGGGCTGACCATCGACAACCTGCTCTCGGTCGATATGGTGCTGGCAGACGGTAGTTTTGTGGTCGCGAGCGAAGAGGAGAACGCCGATCTGTTCTGGGCTGTGCGCGGCGGCGGGGGGAACTTTGGCGTCGTGACCTCATTCCTGTTTGAGGCGCACCCGGTCGGCACTGTTTGCGCCGGCCCCATGCTCTGGAATCTGGACGATGCGGCGGATGTGATGAAGTGGTACCGGGAGTTCATCACGCAGGCGCCCGAAGAAATGAACGGCTTCTTCGCAATGATGACCGTACCTCCGGGACCGCCTTTCCCCGAGGAGTTGCACCTGCGCAAGATGTGCGCGATTGTGTGGTGCTATCCAGGCTCGATGGAGCAGGCGAATACGATTCTGGAACCGATTCGCAGTTACCGCCCGCCGGCGTTCGAGTTCTTTGTGCCGATGCCGTATCCGATGCTTCAGGGGATGTTCGATGGGATTTACCCGACGGGTCTTCAGTGGTATTGGAAGGCCGATTTCTTCAAAGAGCTCAGCGACGCAGCAATCGAGAAGCACATCGAACACGGGTCCCTTCTGCCAACCTGGCAGTCGGGTATGCACCTGTATCCGGTGAATGGAAAAGTGAATCGTGTGGGCGAAGGCGACACCGCGTTCAGCCATCGCGATGCCGTCTGGAGCGAGGTGATTGTGGGAGTGGATCCCGATCCGGCGAACGTACGGAAGATCACCGAATGGGCCAAAGGGTATTACGATGCGCTGCATCCGTTCGGCACCGGTGGCGCCTATCTGAATTTCATGATGGAAGAAGGCGAGGACCGGATTCGGGCCACGTACCGGGGAAATTACGCGCGGCTGGCGGCGGTCAAAGCGAAGTACGATCCCGAAAACTTCTTCCGGGTGAATCAGAACATCCGGCCGGCGGCATAGCCGGACGGTGTCGATTTCCCGCACTTTCAATCGTTATTAGAGCAGAATGCGAGAGCCGCATTCGGAGGGATTAAATCTGATGAATACCACAATGATTTCGCAGAACTCTTTTCAGGCCGGTTGGGTCGGACGCCCGCAGGCAGTGGATAGTTGTGCTTCTTTTGCGCTAGTGAAGGCCTTCGGTGACCGCATCTATTCCATCGCGAAACGTATCACGCAGAATGACGATGCTGCTGAGGATGTCCTGATCGAGACGTTTCTGGAGGTTTGCTCGGATTTGGATGGATGCCAGGAGGACGGAGAGGTTTGGCTTCGGCTCGTGACGATTGCGGTCAGAGAGGCCTTCTCGAAGCTTCACAACCGAGGTGAGGGCTGTCCGCTCCTTGATCGAGTCGCCGATTCGTATGAGGACCTGGTGGTTCGTGAATTTTCCGTTTGGGGCGATAACTATCACCAACGCTATTCCCGGGAACGGACGACCTGCGTATTGGAGCATGGCCTTCGGAGCCTGGATCCAATGTATCGAACGGTATTCGTGCTTCGCGATATCGAGGGGATCTCAGTCGAGCACATCGCAAAGATCGTAAATCGTTCCGACGCAGCGGTTGAGGTCTGCCTGCTCAGCGCCCGCCTCCAACTTCGGGAGATGTTGACGCGGCAGATGAGGCAGCAGTAGTGAAAGCCGATATTCAAATCCAGGCGATCGGCCCACCGCAGCGGGATCTGCTGATCACAATGTATGACCGGTTCGACCCACTCGGCGCGGCGCTTGGTCTGCCGCCTCGCACGGCGGAAGCACGCCACAACTGGATCGGGAGTGCGCTGGGCCAGATCGTGAATGTAGCGGCCTTCTCGCCGGCCGGAGAGGTCGTGGGACATTGCTTCCTGGCCGCGGACAAGCCAGGCTCCGCGGAGATGGCGGTCTTCGTGCGCCAGGAATCTCGGAGGAGAGGCATCGGAGCGGCCCTCCTGAAGAAGGCGCTGGAGTGGGGATGGGCGGCGGGGCTAGGGCGTGTGTGGGCCGTGACCGCGTACGATAACGGAGCCGCTCTGCGCCTGCTAATGAGCCGTGGCTTCCGCCTGGTGCAGTCCGCTTCTGCTGTGGTCGAGTTGGACATCGATTTGCCCGTCCCGTGGGCCGCTCGCGAGATGCTGCAGCCGCTTCGGGATCTCTCGTTCGGCGGGCATGGGGAAGATGTTCCGGGATGCACGATTGGGCCGGATTCACCCCGACGAACTCTTTCTTCAGCGGGCAAGACGGCGTTGGGAATCAGCCCCGATGAACAGCCCCGCTGGGGTTAGAAACCGAATCGGATCAACTACTGACAAGGAGGAATTATGAGAATGATGTCTACGAGTGATGTTCTGGATCGTCATCTGAAGTCTTTTGCTGCGTACGACCTCGACGGCGTACTGGCCGATTACTCATCGGATGCAGTATTGTTTACGCCCACCGGACCGTTAAAAGGTCCAGACGCGATCAAGCCCCTCTTTCAGGCCCTGGTTTCGGAGTTTGCAAAGCCGGGCTCCTCGTTTACGATGCAGCAGCGATCGATTGAGGGTGATCACGCCTATATTCTCTGGACCGCAGAAACGGCAGACAATTCGTACGAATTCGCTACCGACACATTTGTTGTGCGGAACGGGAAAATATTAGCCCAATCCTTCGCTGCCAAGGTCAAACCGAAGCGCTGAACAGCCGGTCCAGCAGACCTCGCGGCGGCATTGCTGCCGGATTACGCGCAACCCCGAAGTTGGTAACACCTGCGAAATTCGCCAGCACTTGTATGATGACGGAGGCTCGGCGCATTACAGGGGTAAAACCTTTTGACCGAGCGGCTTATCGCCTTCCGGAGTCGGTCCGTTTACCGCAGGTACAGGTAGAGGGACGAGGCTCACGATACCTGAACAGCACGGCGTGCGGTCGCGGGAATCGTGTGCACCTTCCCTTCTCAATGGCGTGCTGGCGCGCATCGGTTCGCAGCCGCCGGAATCGGATAGACCGGGGCCGGCGGCCGGGGCCGCGCGAGCGAGTGACGCCATAGCAGGTAGCACAATACAAACGAACTTGGTGAAAGGACAACATTTGTGAAAAACATTTTTCGGTATTTCCTAGCAGTCGGCGTCGTCGGTGTTTCTCTGGGATCCTCCGTAGCATTGGCCCAGACGGCGGCAATCAACGGCATCAATGTACCAACTGTGCCGGCGAATCTTCAGGTCCCCGAAGGTAACATGGTCTTTCTTGGTGGCCACGCCCAGGGTACTCAGAACTACATCTGTCTGCCCTCAGGTGGCAGCTTCGCGTGGACATTCTTCTCACCCCAAGCCACGTTGTTGTTCGACTACAGATTGGGTCCCATTGACTTCAAGCAGCAAATCATCACGCACTTTCTGAGCCCCAACCCGGTGGAAAACGGCACGGGCCGTGCGACCTGGCAGAGCTCCATTGATACGAGCGCTGTTTGGGCGAAGGTGGCCCCCGGCGGGTCCACATCCGATCCCGCTTTCGTCGCGTCCGGCGCGATTCCCTGGTTGCTCCTCGCGGCCGTGGGGACGCAGCGCGGCCCCAACGGAGGCGACATTCTCGCGAACACTACCTTCGTCCAACGCTTGAATACCGCCGGAGGGGTTGCACCTTCCGCCGGGTGCAGTCAGGCAAGCAATGTCGGAGCCACGGCACTCGTGCCGTACACCGCCGACTACTTCTTCTATAAAGCGATCCCTAGAAGTAACTGATTTACGGGGCGGTCAGACTCGTCAGTGGCGACAACCGCGGCGCGAACGAGTCTAGCCGCCCCACGGCAACGCTTGCCGGAGTTCGGATCAAGCGCTAATTCTTCGTTTGCATCACGCAGGTTCAGACTGAAGAGTAATGGAGGCCGAGAATCATGGATCTGATCATTTCGAGTGGCTATCCGGTTCTGGAAGCCAGTGAACCAATCGTGCGCCGGAAACCAGATCGACCTGTAACGGCAAGACCGGTCACCCGGCAAACGGCCGCAACCCAACGCCGCCGCTCAGTTCCGTTCAATTCTTCCGGCGGATTCCGCAGGTACTACATGGAGTCTCGCAGCAGCGGGCGCGGCGAATTCGTGGAACCCGGTTAAGCGGTTCACACCGGCTCGGGCGAAATGATTACTCAAATCGGCAGATATCAGGTCCAAACGGAATTGGGCCGCGGCGGTTTCGGACGCGTCTTCCGCGCCTATGACCCCACTGTCGGCCGGCTCGTCGCCATCAAGACTCTCACCGCTTCCGACGAGCCGGAGATGCTCAAGCGTTTTCGGAATGAAGCGGCGGCTGCCGGCAAACTGCGTCACCCGAATATCGTGGTGATCCACGACTTTGGCGAGCAGGATGGAACTCCTTTCCTGGTGATGGAGCTGCTTGATGGAGAGGATGTCGAACGGATCATTTCGAACCGTCGAGATCTCACTCTGTTGAAGAAACTCGATATCATGCTGAAGGCCGCGGATGGCCTGCATCACGCCCATACAAAGGGAATCGTTCATCGTGACGTGAAGCCGGCCAACATCATGGCTCTGTCCGATGGCAACGTCAAGATCATGGATTTTGGCATCGCGCTGCTGTCGCAAGCGACTTCCGCCCGGCTCACTCCGCAGGGATCGGTGATTGGAACCTTGCCCTATATGGCGCCAGAGCAGTTGCGCGGCGCCGTATCGGACACACTCACCGATATTTTTGCCTACGGCGTCACCTTCCACAGACTGGTGACTGGAAGACACCCGTTTGACGCGACCGAGATGGCCGGGCTGATGTACAACATCATGAACCAGCGGCCCGCGCCAGTCCGCGAGGTTTGCCCGGAGGCTCCGGAAGAGCTGGAAACGGTGATTGGCCGGCTTCTGGAGAAGGATCGCGACGCGCGCTACCAAACTCTGGAAGACATGCGCTTCGATTTGGAACCGATTGTCTTCGCGCTGCGGCAGGAGAATGTGGGTGGACTGCTGGTGGAGGCGCGCAACCTGGCGGCCGAGAATCAGCTTGACACGGCGCAATCCGTTGTCAGGCAGGCAATCGAGATCGATCCCGGCAATCGCACGGCGAGGGAACTCCGGGACCAACTGCAACGCCAGATCAAGGACCGCGAGGTGCGCCCCCGTGTGGCCTCTCTCGTCGGATCCGGCCGCGAAGAACTCCTGGCGCGGCAGTTCGATGGCGCAATCCAGAAATTCGAGTCGGCCTTGCGGCTCGACAAGTCGAACGCGGAGGTACGTGCGCTCATTGAGCAGGCGCGCGCGGAATGGGAGCAGTCAAAACGTGCCGAGGGGCTGCTGGAAGAGGCGCGCCAGGCGCGGCGCTCCGGCGATTTGACATCTGCGCACAGACTCCTGGGCGAAGCGGTATCGATCGATCCGCGGAACCCGCGCGCCCCAGCGCTGATCGAGACCGTCCGGAAAGAGATCGAGGCACGCCGAAATCAGGAACGGCTGCGCGACGGACTCACCCGGGTCAAGACGCTCATCTTGTCCGGAAGTTACACCGAGGCGATTCAGGCCGCGGCTCGGCTTCGGGAAGGACATCCGGAATCGGACGAGGCGGAACAACTCCTCGGCAAGACGCTCCGGGAACGCGAAGCACGAGAGCGGCGCAGGCAGTTGCAGGCCGGCGTCGAGGCCGCCAAGGAGCTTCTCCGCAATCAGCGATTCGCTGAGGCGTCAAAGAGGCTGTCCCAATTGCTCGCGGAATTCCCAGACACGGTCGAACTGCACGATTTGACTTCCCACGCCGCGGAAGGATTACGGGCACAGAAAGAGGCCGAGGTAGTCGCTCGCGCGACCGCGGACACCCATCGCCTGCTGGCTTCAGGCGATTTCGACGCTGCCCTGAAGCAGCTCAGAAATGTCTTGACGGAATATCCAGGACTGAGTCCCCTGCGAGACCTGTTGCAGAGCGTTGCTTCTCAAAAGGCGGACCACCAGCGCAAGACGGCGACGAGCGACGTTTTGCGGAAGGGCGCCGCACTCACCGCCCAAAGCCGGTTCGCCGAGGTGATCACAGAGATTGGGGCATTCGTGGCCGCCTATGGAAATAGTGCCGCTCTCGACCCGCTGCGAAAAGAGGCGGAAGAGGGGCTTGAGCGGCAGCGGCGGGCGGCGGTCGTTCGCAACCTCTGTCTGGAAGCAGAAAGGCTTCTGGAGTCAGCCGAGCCACGAGCCGCAATCGCAGCGCTGGAGCAGGGGATCGCGCAATTCCACGGCGATCGTGAGTTGAGTGCCTTACTAAGCGTCGCCAAACACAGTCTGGACGCGCAGGAGCAGACACGAACCAGTGAAATCCAGCACATGGAGGAACAGCCGGAGCCGGCCGTCAGCTCCGCGGCGGCGAATTCGAGCGGCGTCAGGCGCCTGCCGGGGGTAAAGGCGCTCGCCGCGTCGTTCGGCGCCGCGGCTGTGATTGCTGGCATCACGCTCGTGCCGCGCTGGTCTTCCCACCGGCAGATCGCGCCGGTTCCGGCCGAAATCCGAACGGCCCCGGAGGCCAAGCCGGTGCCGCCGCCGCAGCCGATACCCACGCCGCCGATTCCCACCGAAAATCCACCGGCAACGGGAAGACTGGTCGTGCAGGCAGGAGTGCCGGACGGGGTCGTTTTCATCGACGGCATCGCAAGCGGCCGTACGGACCAATCGGGCTCGTTGAGCCTGCCTCTGGACGCGAAGACGCACGAAGTCAGGGTGGAGCGGAGTGGCTACCAGAAGGCGGCTGGTCAACGGATAGACATTCAGAAAGATTCCACCCGGACCGCAGTCTTCAGGCTGGTTCCCGACGCCGCCCGACCCGAGTTGCGCGGCGCGACCTCCAGTACGGTGGTGTCCGCGGGCGGCAAATTGCCTGGGGTCGGACAGAGACCACCTGCTTTCGTGCCCCCCGCGCCGGCGCCCAACGCCGACCTGATCGACACACAGGACTGGGAGCGCGCTCGCAATTCCACGGACCTCACGCAACTTCGTGACTACCTGCGCACCCACCCGAATAGTTCGCACACAAAGGAAGCCGAACTGCGAATCGCCGATCTGACCTGGAATTCAGTGGACGCGGCTAACATCGAGGCGGTGCGCAAATTCACCCGGGAGAATCCGGGAAATCCCCACCAGGCTGAGGCCCGGAAGATCCTCGACCAATACGATGCCGAGCTGCAACGCATCGCCCAGGAACGCGCCAGGCTGGAACTGGCCAGACAGGCGCAGAACAATCAAGAACGGGAAAAAACGGACAACTTGCGCACGCAGCAGGTGCTCGACACTTTAAAACAATTCGATTCCGCCCTCCAACGTAAGCGGGTGCACGACGTGAAGGCGATCTGGCCAACTGCCACCAAACTTTTCCTCGATGCGCTGGGGAATTCGCATGTCAAGATGTCGCTGGTTCCAAGGGCGGATGACATCCGCTTATCCGAAGGCGCCGACAGCGTATTGGCACAATGCGACCTGGTCACCTCGATCGACGCGGGCCAAAGACACCAGAAGGCTACCCTAACGCTCCGCAACGCACGTGGCGGCTGGACGATTGAAGCGGCAAGATTCGACTGATTCTGGTAGCCCTGCCTCCGCCGCATCTTCATGGGGAGACCCCAAATGTAAAAAACACATTCCGTGGAGCAATTCCATTCACGCTGGCCGCGGAATTCCGCAGGTCACAGTGGAGGATCGGCAACTCGGCCTTAGCGAGTGATCGCCGGCTCCAAGTAACCAGAAGTTGATTAGGAGGAATCGTGTCACACAAGCTCAGTCTTATCGTTGCCGCCGCTCTTTGCGCCGGGTTCGCCAGAGGTCAGTCCCAAGGTGCGCCGAGCGTCTCCCAAGTTTTGATGTACTCCGCCACAATGCCCAGCCTGCCCGTGCCGACGCTGACGGGCGCGAACGGGTTCACCCTTTCGAGCGCCGTTCCAAGCATCTTCACTGAGACGGCGGCGCCCGCGAACCTGGGTGATGCGACCGCGAGCGCCATATTGAATGGCGCCAACTACAGCGTTTCGCGGAACATTGTGCAACTGAACAATGCGCTGAATGCGAGTATCGCTACAGCTCTCTCGATTATCCCGTTGTCCTCTCCCGCGTCTGGCGTGATCCTTCGAAAGGACCCTGTGACAGGCGCGGAACTGCCGGTCAGCAGCACACTCGGTCCTATCTTCACGGAGCGCGCCGAAACGATCGGGAAGGGCCAGTTCTATGTGGGCTTCTCGAATCAGGATTTCCATTTCACGAAGTTCAACGGCGCCTCACTCAACTCGCTGCAAATTCTTTATCCTGGCGGCGATCCATCCAAGGTAGTCCTCGGCGGCCCGCTCTCCACTGTGCCCGCGACGTTCGGTGTCGGCATGGACGTGAGGCTGTCGCAAAATATCGCGTTTCTTACATACGGCGTGACGGACAGAATCGATGTGTCTCTCGGTCTTCCCATGGTCCACTCCGCCGTCAGCGGCCGGACCTATAATGGCACGATCTATGCGGGAAACGGCTTCGGAACCAATGGCTCGACGTGCTGGTGCGTAAACACCTTTACACCCGGCTACCCGACTCTGATTCAGCCGCAGATCGGTAACGCCGCCATGTCGAAGACGGGCTTTGGCGATGTGCTGGTGCGCGTGAAAGGCACACTTCTCCGGACTTCGAGCGCCGTGGTTGCGATCGGAGGAGATGTGCGAATGCCAACCGGCGACGAGAGCAACTACCTGGGTGTCGGCACTACCGTTGTCAAACCTTTTGCGGCTGTTTCCTTCTACACCAAACCGCTGCGTAACAACATCGTGCTCTCTCCGCATTTTGACGTGGGCTGGCAATTCAGCGGGAAAAGCTCCCTTGGCGGGGAGTTGCAAGGCACGCCACTGACACAGAACACATCCGCGGGTACCATCAACTATATTGGGGCCCCCTTCATCTCCACAAAGGGCTACCTGCCGGATGTGTTTACCTGGGCCGCGGGCACGGAACTGGCCTTGGGCCGGCACAACACCTTCATCGCCGACATTCTGGGCAACCAGGTAGGCTGGATCCACGGCATCCCGAACGCACAAATGCAGACGATATCGAATGTGCTGCTACCCACGGGTCCCAACGGTGACAGCAGCGGCGCGGCGGTTCCCACGAAGGGATCGGCCACCGGTCTGGTGACCGCCGGTCGCGTTTCATTCGGCCAATACAGCGCCTCGTTGGGCTATAAGGCGCGCATCACACAGAGCCTGGTGGCGAACTTCAATCTCGTGCTTCGAATTGACAACAACGGTCTCGTCGCGCGAGCGGTGCCGATGTTCGGTCTTGGTTACAGCTTCTAGCAAGGGTCGAGTGTCCGGTCGCGGGGCTTCTTCCTGACAGGCTCCGGGTGAACTCGCCTGATGCCGCGGCATCTGGCGACCCTCGGAGCCTGTAAGTATTTGTGATCGGATAAATGCTCCCCCCACCGTTTGCATGCTCGCCTTCGGCAGGTCCCATCCCTCAGGCGAATCCCAGTCTTCGGAAAGGCCCGGAAAGCGCCTTGACTAACCGGCTCCGGGCTCACGTTCACCATTGTGCTGGTATAGGATGGCGGTAATATTATCCTGGCCCCCGGCAGCGTTGGCTCTGTCGACCAGGTCCGTGGCCAGGTCGCGCACTGATCCCACAGAAGCAACAGACTCGCGGAGGTCGTCATCGCTAAGCGATTCCCACAGACCGTCCGAGCAAAGCAGGACCCGATCGCCGGCCCTCAAGCTTACGGTCGTCAGCTCAGGCTTGATACCTTCGATACATCCAATGGCTTGCAGCAGCCTCCCTCTTAGAGCGTGAGATCGGGCCTGGCCGGGTGTCAACACGCCGGTCTCTACTAACGTCCATACCCAAGAGTGGTCGTTTGTGACGCGCCGGAACCGGCCCCCTGACAGGTGATAGGCACGCGAGTCGCCTACGTGACAAATGTGTAATAACTCACCGTCCTTAACTGCGGCAATCGCGGTGCTGCCCATCCCGCGGCGTTCAGCGCTTTCCAGACCATGAGTAGAAACGACCATTTGGGCGCTGGCAAAGGCGGTCATCAGGCGATTCGGGACACCGGCCTCGGTCCTGGTGGAATCCATTGACTCCACGATCGTCTGGACGGTTAGAGCGCTGGCTATCTCTCCCGCTGCGTGTCCACCCATTCCATCCGCGACGACCCAGAGGCCGCGATCAGACGAGAACGAGTATGCGTCCTCGTTGTTTCTGCGGAATCTCCCGATATCTGTAATCGCGCAAAGCGAGTGCGCAGGCGCTGAGAGCTTCCGGCGGGAAGACTGCTCGAATACCGGTTCCCACTCAGTCGGAATCGCGGGGACGCCGGAGCGCCGCAACCGCAGTCTGTCGCGTATCGAGTCTACCAGGGCCTTCATGATAACGTTTCACCTTTGTCAATCCACTTAGATGTCGACTCAACATTTGTTAAATCTTGGCGTGGCCTTCGCTATCGACATCATCGGTTCTAATAAGAACTGCGAAATCTTCAGCCAAAGTTGAATGGCTTGGCGCATCCTTTGGCACGCGATAGGCATCGTAGAATATACGCAGGCTGCGTTTCGCGGACCAGCCTGGTCGGTTGGAGCGGGCGCACCCCCCAAGCTAAGATCCCGCGCAGGCCGGGTCAAGGCATCCGGAAGTATTCACGTAGCAAGGAAGCCATTACCAATGAGAATGCGAACTGAGGAACTGTTCCATGAAGTCGCGGAGTTGTCCGAAGAGGCGCGGCGGCGGTATTTCGCTGAGCATGACGTAGATGCAACTTCGCGTAAAGAAGTTGAAGAGCTGTTGGAATTCGATTTGCGGTCCAGCAGCACGTTGGAGTGGAGCATTGGCCAAGTAGCGCAGTCCATCCTGGCCCGCAGCGAACCGAAAGAATTGCTGTGCGGACCGTACAGTCTGGGAAGTCTGCTGGGAAGCGGGGGCATGGGCAGCGTTTATCTGGCCCAACGCGTCGACGGCGAAATTGCGCAGCGGGTAGCCGTAAAGCTCCTGCGGCCGGGCGCTGACCATGTTCAGTTTCGCCAACGTTTTCTGGCGGAGCGCCAAATCCTGGCGAATTTGTCCAATCCGAACATCGCGACGCTGCTGGACGCGGGTCACCGGGAGGATGGTCAACCGTATCTCGTCATGGAATACGTCGAAGGGCAGTCCATCGATGTATACACCAATATGCACAGTATACGGCAGAAGATTTCTCTGTTCCTCAAAGTATGTGCGGCAGTCAGCTACCTTCACCGGAACCTGGTGGTGCATCGCGATCTGAAGCCCGCCAACATTCTGATCACTGCGGAAGGCGAGCCCAAACTGTTGGATTTCGGAATCGCCAAATTACTCGATTTGACGACCGAGTTCACGGCGACGGACATGCGCATGCTTACGCCGGATTATGCAAGCCCCGAACAGGTGCTAGGCGGCGCGATCACTACCGCTACAGACATCTACTCACTGGGTGCGGTTCTGTACAAGATCCTGACGGGAGAATCTCCGCACCAGTTCGAAAGCGATTCGCCGGGTGCGATAGCCTTGGCGATTTCCAGCGGACGGATCACGACACCCTCGAGGCTCGCGCCGGGCTTGAAGGGCGATCTCGATATCATCCTTATGAAGGCGCTGCGTCAGGAGCCTCAGGAGCGATATGCCTCGCCAGACGCGTTGGCTGACGATCTGCGCGCATGTCTCGAACGGCGGCCGGTCCAGGCTCGTTCCGGCGATGTGTGGTATCGAGCACGCCGAGGGCTGCGGCGCCGCTGGATGCCCGCGGCTGCTACAGCGTTCGTGATCGCAAGCCTTTCGACGGGCTTGTACACTGCGAATCGGCAGCGTGTGGTCGCGGAGCGGCGATTCGGGCAGATCCGGCAACTGTCCAACAAGGTCATCGATCTCGACCTCGCGCTCCGCACACTGCCCGATTCCATCGAAGCCAGAAAGCGGCTGGTATCGGCTTCGTTGGAGTACCTGGAGGGCCTTTCGCGCGAGGCTCGGGGGAATCTCGATCTGGCGCAAGAAATCAGTGACGGTTACTGGCGCCTGGCGCGCATCCAAGGGGTCAACGCCGAACACAATTTGGGTGATCCGGTGAAAGCAGAGGAAAACCTGAAGAAGGCCGACGCGTTGATCGAAATGGTGCTGGCGTCTCGTCCCCGCGACCGGAACGCGATATTTCGTTCAGCCGTGATCGCTCATGACCGCATGATTGTCGCCAGCGATGAGCGGCGCGACGATGTCGTGATCCATGCGCGCAAGACAGCGGAACGCCTCGAAGCGTTCCTGCGCCGTGATGACGCCCAACACCCCGTGCGCCTGGAGGGCTTCCTCCGCGCCGGCGATCCTCGCGAGTCGGAACGCCTGGGCGCGGCAACTCTCTATTCGAACATTGCGCTTGCATATGTTAACAAACACTTGTTTGAGGAGGGCGCTCAATATGCGCGGCGCGCGGTGGAATTGGCGGAACCGCTCGCTTCCGGGCCGGATATTACCGGCCTGAGCCTGAGCATCCTGGCGAATGCGCTACGGTATGAGGGCGATTTGGAAGCCGCGCTCAGCACCATCCGCCAGGCGCGAAAACTCGTAGACGGCGCCAGCTATCCGAATGAGGCGACGCGGCGGTCCAATGCGTACGGTCCCCTGCTGCGCGAAGGGCGGATTCTGGCCGAAAGAGGCGCGGTGAATCTCAACCGTCCGTCCGAAGCCATCGAAGTTCTTCAGAAGGCGCTCGATTTCAGCGAGGAAGCGGCTCGCGGAGATGCCAAGGACGCATCCAGCCGCGGGCGCGTCGGGACGATCGCCCGGGAATTGGGCGACATCCTGCGCGACCGCGATGCGCGCCGGGCGCTCGCGGTTTTCGACCTTGGCATCCTGCGCGTGAGCGAGACTCCCGCCAGCCTCCGTACGCGCCGCGAGCGTGCGGAGCTGCTGGCCAGATCCGCCTATCCTCTGCGCAGCTTGAATCGCGCTTCGGAGGCCAAAATCCGGATTGATGCCGCTATCTCGCTCCTCAGAGACTCAAAAGACTATCCCCCGGAAAAGATCCTGCTGGGTAGCCCCGTGTACTCGGTGGTTCGCGCGCTCGTAGACCACGAGGCTGACGCGGGAGATATCCATCACGCTTGCGATCTCTACGAGGAGTTTCTCCGTAAGATCCTTGCGACCGAGCCCCATCCGGAGACTAATTTACAGGATGCCGCCAGGATCTCGAGCGTCTACGCCGCCATGGCGGATGTCAGCCGCCGCGCCGGTCAAAAGGATCGCGCATCCGCCCTGGACGTTCGGCGGTTGGCGTTGTGGCACCACTGGGATGCCAGGCTTCCAAACAACAGCTTTGTCCGCCGGCAACTTTACGCTGCAAACCAGCGAAGGTAGTCGTTGTTACTGAACCACGGAGCGGCGAAGACGTGGCTGATGAGTCGTTGGATCGGATTATTGTGGGAGAGATGTTATGGAACTAACGCAACTGCTGCAAAGCCTTAACAGTGGTGATCGGGATGCGATGGACGCAGTCATCCCGCTAGTCTATGAGGAACTGAAAAAGTTGGCGCGAGCACATCTGCGGCGCGAACTGAAGGCCATCCCTCTACAGACGACGGCCCTGGTGCATGAGGCCTTTCTCAGACTGGCCGGGAGCCGTCATCCGTCGTATGAGAACCGAGCCCACTTCTATGGGATTGCCTCCAGGTTGATGCGCCAGGTCCTGGTAGACACGGCCCGCGCCAAGGCCGCCGAAAAACGCAGCGCGGTGCAAGAAGTGGCCCTTGCCGATGTTCCCGATTGCGGAGCGCGGCCCGACCGGTCGCTATTGGCATTGGAGGACTCCTTGCGGTGGCTCGAAAAAGCCGACCCACTCAAAGGGCAACTCATTGAAATGAGGTTTTTCGGGGGCATGACTGCGGAGGAATCTTCGACTGCGCTCTCGATACCCGTACACATTGTGCGACGCGAACTACGCCTGGCTCATGCTTTGCTGCGCAAACACATGTCCGGCCAGGATACGGCCGACGCTGCGATCACTCGACGTGTCCGAGTCCTCTGTAAGACAGGGACGAAACAGGCAATTCAGGATCATCCCATGTGAGCTACTGCCCACATTCCAGGGAACTTGCGTGCAGAGAAGTAGTGCCAACATATCAAGCCGGAACAGGGCGGGAACAGGGCGTATCAGGGCCTGATAACGCCCGGATCAGGCCCTGTTATTGCCTGATGATCTCGTAGCTGAGTCTGCACACAAGTATCCTGGGCAACTGTTCAGGCCCTTATTTTTCGCTGGACAAAAGTTGTGAACCGTGCCAAGCTGATCCTTGGCGCTGCCGGACATCGACACAAAACGAGTGACACCTTCCGACCCGCCGGGGCGTGGTTGGGGCCGGGCGCAACTGCGGCGGCGACTTCAGAAGGTCGAGCAAGACAATGAGCGACTGCGCCAGCAGAACGAGCATTTACAGCGGCAAGTGGAGGAGTTCCAGGAAGAGCTCGGGGACAAAGATAAGGCCATCGCCGACAGGGACAAGCGGATCGCCGATTTGGAGCGTCAACTGGCTTCGCGCAAGCGGAACTCGACCAACTCCTCCAAGCCCCCTTCCTCGGATGGCTTAGCGGGTGCACAGCGAAGCCGTTGCTCGTCGCGGAAGAAGAGCGGGCGCAAACCAGGTGGCCAGCCCGGTCACATGGGACATGATCGCCAGTCGGTGGAGAATCCGGATCGGATCGAGGAGGTCTTGGCTGAGAAATGCAAGCACTGCGGAACGCCACTGCCCCAGGCGTCAGGGGAGCGTCAAACGGTCGGGGATGTTTTCCGCCGTCAGATTGTGGATTTGCCGGAAGTGATCGTGCCCGTGGTGACCGAATACCAGTATCCGAAACTGGTGTGCCCCTGCTGCTGGACGTTGCGGGTTCGAACCCCGTCTCCCGCTCCATTTTGTTGCTGCGGCTCTTTCCCGGTGACCACGGCAAGGCAGCAGGACAACAGGGAATTCCTTGCGGAGAACGCCGGTGTGGACGAAATGGATCAGAGTTTTCCGGCCGCTTTCAGCGTGGCCTCGAAGGTTGCAAGCGGCAGCAGTAAGGTAAGCGGCGCATCCGCAAGCGGCACAGCGCCGTAACTCGCATACCATCCGGCCACCCCGTCATTCCTGGCATCAATCAGAAGCGCGACGCCGCCCACTTCTGCCGATGCCAGCAGGCACCGCCTGCCCGCCGCGACCAGAAGCTGCCCGCCAAGACCCTGGCTCTGTAGCCTGCGGTCTACAGCGAGACGCGCCAAGCGGAAACACGGCACGTCATGACGGGCCAACCCGCGCCGTACTACCTCCGGCGTCCTGGCATACTCAACGGCGGCGGGGCTCACGCTGTAGAAGCCGAAAATGGTTTGGTTGTCGGCATCGTCGATCGCAAGAAAGGTCTTTGCGCCGCCCAGCTCGTGACTCTTTCGGGCATAACGCTGCAAGAACTCATTCAGCGCCGCTTCGCCGCAGTCGAAGGCTTGCCGATTATGTGTCTTGCCGATCGGCTCTTCGTGCCAAGCTCCGACGCTCATCGCCGCTGTGGCAGCGCCTGAGCGGCGGCTAGCAGTTTTGCATTCGGCGCGGGCGGATTCTCCAGCAAATCCAGAACGCGGAGACTGTCTCTCCCGGAGAGTTGGACATGCTCGGCTTCCGCGATGACCGCCTTGGCGGCAAGCAAGGCGTGGTGAAGCACGAAATCCGTCAGATCGGTATGCTTCAGCGCCACTGCTCGCAGAAGCATCGCCTTTTCCTCGGGGCGAACTCGCAGAGACATGCGGCTATTGTCTTCGACCGCTACTCTTGGCATCGAGAGCCCCTTTCGTGTACGCATTCAAATAGTACATCCAAGCCAAGCAAAGAGTCAAGCTCTGTGGGAGAGGCGAATGTTTCGGACCTGTAGGACTTGTGGATTCACGACGGCAGGCCGGCGATGTAGAACAGCCGCACGGTCCGCGTGTGTCCGAGGTCCTCTCGCGTGACTAGGAAATGCCTCACGGCTGCGCCCACAAGCGCGGCTGCATCATGGAAGCGGCCGGCCCGAAGTTCGTCGTCGATGAGGCGTTGAGTTTCTTTATCGAGGTCGATGCTCATGGGCTGGTGTCCTTCATTCCTATGTGGTGCTCGCAAGCTGAAGCATGCCCTACCGCGGCAATGTTACCGTGAACACGCTTCCCGAGTCCGGCTGGCTGCTCAGCTCCACGGCGCCGTTGTGGGACTCGGCGATCCATTTCACGATGGCGAGGCCGAGACCGAAACCGCCATCTGCGCGGGAACGCGCCTTATCGGCGCGGTAGAAGCGCTCGAAGACATGGGGCGCCGCGTCGGCGCCGATTCCGATGCCGGTGTCGGCTACGCGGATGCGCACATCCGGGCCACGAGCTTCCAGTATCGCCGAGACCTTGCCGCCCGGCGGTGTATAGCGAATGGCGTTATCGAGCAGATTCACCACCAGGCGGCGCAGCAACTCCTCATCGCCGCGAAAGGGCACGTCCCCGGCACACCGCCACTCCAGTTCGATGTTGCGGGCACTGGCGAGGGCCTGTACGGAGCGGCAGCAATCGGCCAGCAAATCGTTAAAGTAAAAGTCCTGGGGCTGCAGGCGGACGTAGCCGGCGTCGGCGCGCGCGAGGTTGAGCAGGTCGTCTACCAGGCGGGAAAGGCGGCGCGACTCGTCCAGGATGATGGAGAGCGATTCCTTGTATTCGCCGGCGGCGCGGTCATGGGACAGCGACACATCGGCCTCCCCGCGGATGACGGAGATCGGCGTGCGGAGCTCGTGCGAGGCATCCGCGACAAAGCGCCGCATGCTTTCGAATGACTGGTCGAGGCGCGAGAGCAGTTCATTGAAGGAAGCGGCCAGCACGGCGAGCTCGTCGGCCGCATTGCCGATAGACAGGCGGGTCTCCAGGTTGCTGCCGGTAATTTTGTGCGCCTGTTCGGCCATCCAGGTGAGGGGAGCGAGGCTGCGAGTGGTGAGCCAGTAGCCGCCGATGCCGGCAAGCGCGAGAAGAAATGGCAAGCCGAAGAACAGTACCCGGCGCACGACCTGAAGGCTGGCCGCGATGGAATCCAGAGGCTCGACCGCCAGGATGAGGTAGGATGGCCCGGCAGGCGCCGCGGCGGCGGTCATACGGTGCACGGCTGCTCGCGCCCCATTCCTTCCGAAGTGGGGCACCGGCAGGACCACTTCGGGGTTGGAAGCGGCGGACGCCTGTGCGGCAATCGCTTCGAACCCGGGGTGCGGCACAGGGGCGCTGGCGGCCAACATGTGGTTTCCATCGAAGATCGCTACGGTACTGCCTTGAAGGCGCATCTCGGATACGGCTTCAGAAGCGGCTTTCGGGACGTCGCCTTGCATTTCCACCAATTCGTCCTGGAAGAGGCTCGCAGCGGTACTGGCCTGCGAGGAGAGGGTTTCGTCCAGGCGACTCTCCAGGGCATTGGACAACACCCCATAGAGGAAGATGCCGAAGAGAACGAAGAGGAGGGAAAAGAAGGCCAGATACCATGCGGTGATGCGGAGGCGGAAGCTTCTGATCATGCGCAGCTCCATGGTATTGGCAAGCTGCTCTGCGAGGACCGGCGGGCCCCGCGGGAACTGCGGCCTGTCCTACTCATCGCCGGCTCCGGGTTGCGGGGTCATGATGTAGCCTTCGCCGCGGCGGGTGTGAATCAGGCGGCGGCTGTAGCCGGTGTCCAGCTTGGCGCGCAGGCGCTTGACGTACACGTCGATGACGTTCGAAAAGGGATCGAAGCTCTCGTCCCAGACGTGTTCCGCGATCTGTTCCCGGCCTACCACGCGGCCTTCGTTCAGGACCAGGAATTCCAGGAGAGCGTATTCCTTGGCGGTCAGGCTCAGGGGTTTCCCGGCGCGAGTAACCGTGTGGCTGGCGGTGTCCAAGGTGAGATCGGCCATGCGCGCCACCGGCGGGCGCAGGTTGGTGGAGCGTCGCAGCAGGGCCCGCAGGCGGGCTAGCAGTTCCTTGAAGTCGAAGGGCTTGGCGAGATAGTCGTCGGCCCCGGAATCCAGGCCGGCAACGCGGTCATCCACGGCGTCGCGCGCGGTGAGCATGAGGATGGGCGCGCGGAAGCCCGAGGCGCGGAGCTCGCGGCACACGGCGTGGCCATCCTTGACAGGAAGCAGGACGTCCAGAATGACCAGGTCGTACTCGTTCACGGCGGCGTAGTACAAGGCCTGCTCGCCATCCGGCGCGATATCGACGGCATAGGCGTGCTCGCGCAGGCCCTTGGCGATGAAGCCGGCTACCCGGGATTCGTCTTCCACCAGCAGAACGCGCACGCGGAGGAAACCTCTTCTCCTATTTTGCGCGAGTGAACATGAACGCACAATGAAGCGGGTTGGGGAGGGAGGGCCTCCGAGAATTCACAAATCGTTTACAGCGGCTTCATACGGGGTCCCGGTAAGATCGGAGTAGGTATTCTCTTGGCTTCGATCCCGATTCCCCGTCAGGCCGCGCCGATTCAGGACCTGACCTGGCAGACGATCCATATCGGCGAACGGCTCGCTTCCGTTGTTCTGCTCGCCATGCTCAGCCCCGTCATCTTGGCGAGCGCGGTGACACTCGCCCTGCTTTCCGGGCGCGTGCCGCTGATTGCGCACCGGCGCGTGGGATGGCGCGGCGCTACCTTGTGGATGCTGAAGCTCCGGACCATGTGGGACAGCGATGCGCCAGGCGCTGGACGAAGCTCGGGTTGGATCGAATACATCGACGATGTGTACGGGCCCGCACGCAAACAGGCCCGCGATCCGCGTGTGACCAACTGGTTTGCGCGATTCTGCCGGAAGCACTCGATCGACGAGATTCCGCAACTCTGGCACGTCATCCGCGGTGAAATGTCGCTGGTAGGGCCGCGGCCCGTGACAGACGCGGAGATCGAGCGCCACTACGGCGAGGATGCGGACGACGTGCTCCAGGCGAAGCCGGGGATCGTGGGGCTTTGGCAGGTCTCGGGTAGGAACCGGCTCAGCTACGCGGAAAGACGCACGCTGGACTTGCACTTCGTGCGGAATCGCTCAATCGGGATGTACGTTCGCATCGTGATTCGCACCGTTCCCGAGGTGTGGAGCGGATCGAATTCCTGGTAACCCGGGCGCGACCCGTAAGACAAGAAACGACACGGGCAGGGAAGGCGAATCAAAAGACTGCCCTGAGTGCACCCACCAGGATGAAATCCCAATGCCGATTACTTTTGGCCCGCCCGTGATCCTGCACAAAATGTGGCGGGCAATCCTGCCCGCAGCCGGCTTTTTAGCCGGCTTGACACGGATGTTCGCCGCCCGCTTGGCCGCCTGAAAGGCGGCTGCAGCCAGGATTGGGTGCCCCACGGCCTACCACTCGCGGAGAGGCTTTCCTTGGAAGAGGCTGCCCTGGAGAAGGCTGCTCAGATACGGGGGTTCATCCTGTGCACTCGAAGAGTGCCCGGCATTCGCGGAGACCCTCTGCATCGTTGCGATCTGTTGCCGCTCGGCCTCCGCTTCCTGCTTCCGGCCCAGCGCGTTGTAGGCCTGCGCCAAGCCGTCGTGCGCCTCCACCAAGCGGGGACGCAGGCGGATGGCCGCGCGCTGCCGGTCTACCGCAACCTGGTATTCGCCTCTCGCAAAGGCGATTCGGCCGGCGAGGGCCTGGATCCACGGATCACTGGGTGAGAGTTTGAGAGCCTGCCGGATGGCCGTCTCAGCCGCGTCTTTCCGCTCCGCGCCGGAGCGCAGCGTAGAGTCCGCCAGATAGAAGTACGTCTCGGGACTGCGTGCGCCCAGCGTGACGGCCGTCTCCAGCGCCTCTCGCGCCTCTTCGTAGTGGCGATGAGTATCCAGAACGATACCGTGCGCCACCCAGACGGCGGACCATTCCGGCCACCGTTTCTGAATCTCATTCAGAAGCTGCTCGGCGTCATCGGTTTGCCTGGCAAACTCGAGCGTGGTTGCCTTCATCAGCAGAATTTCGCGGTTCGCCGGCAGGATGCGTGCCGCTTCATCGATCCAACGCAGCGCTTCGGACGCCCTCTCCTTCCTCACCAGGAACGCAGTCGCTTGCAGAAAGAAATCGGGCCGCTGGGGGGCCGCACCGAGCGCCCGGTCGAGGGCCACAACGGCATCCGGGAACTTCCCGGAGGCATCCAGCATTTGTGCGCGAGCCAGGAAATAGTCGCCGTTTCGCTCGGATTCCGGTATGCGGTCCATCCAATCGAGTCCGGCTTTGGCGTCTTTGGCAGCCCCTGTGGCATGGAAGGTGGCGATGGCCAGATCCAGTTCCACATCGCCTCTGTGCGGACCGGCCGGGTCGGCCTGCTCCAGTAGATCCCTGGCGAGCGCGTACTGGTTCGCCTCAAGGAGCGCACGCCCTGCCTCGGCCAGCACGGCCGCGCCAGGTTTCATTGCGGCGATCCGCCTGGCAGCGGTCGCCGCCCGATCCGTATGGCCGTCTCGGAGCACGAGTTTCAGGTATTCCACCTGAGTCGAGGGGTCCTCCGGATGATCGCGGACGGCTTTCTCCACGCGAGCCTGGTATTCGGCATGTCTCTGCTCGGGCGCGAGACTCAGATACTCCACCAGACCGGCAGGCACGCCTTTCTTCTTCTCCGGACCCAACTGCCGGAAGCGATCCATCACCGCTTTGGACTCCTCAGTCTGGCCCGCATCGGCCAGCGCACGGCCGTAGTGAAGCAGGGTTCGGGAGTCTTCGGGAGCCAATTCGGCGGCCCTGCGAAGAACCCGAAGCGCATCGGCCGTCCGATCCAGAGCCTGATAGGTTTGTCCCAGGCGATCCAGGTTCGCCGCGTCATTAGGCTGCAGGGATGCCGCCAGCTCCAGATCCTTCACGGCCAACTCGGGTTTTCCCTGTTGACTGTAGAGGCTGCCGCGAGCCGACCGCGCGGGCACATAATTTGGGTCGAGCGCCAGCGCTTTGTCCAGGTGTGCGAGGGCCTGTGTCATGTCGATCGTGCGTTCGGCCTGCCCGAGTTCGTAGTGCCCGACAGGGTCATCCGGTCGCCGCGCGACAAACCACTCGAGCTCGGGGATGGCTTGCCAGAATTTCCCCATTTTGGCCGCGGTATAGCCTCGCTCCCGGCGGGCGATCTCGTCGTTGGGCACGAGTTTCAGGTAGCGGTCCCAGGCCGCTGCTGCATCGTCCAGCGCTCCTAACTCGGTCGTGGTGAGGGCCAGCAACTTCTGAACGTCCGCCCGGCGTGGATCGAGTTTAGCCGCCTGGGCCAACCGCAGCACAGCAGGCTCCCATTGGCCGGATGCCTCATCGACGCACGCCAGACGGTACAGCACGTCCACATTCTGGGGCTGCTGCCGGAGAGCGGTATCGAGCACCTCGCGCGCCCGTTGGTAGTGGCCCGTATTGGTAGCCATTACGCCCAGGTTATAGAGAACCTTGAAATACGCTGGAGCGGCGGCCAGCGCGCTCGCGAACACGGTTTCTGCCTTTTCGTATTGCCCGGCGATCCACAGATGCGTTCCGTAATTGTTCAGTACGTCGGCAGAGCCCGGAGACTTTTCAACTGCGCGGCGATGGAACTCCTCCGCTTCGGAGAGCTTCTTCTGACTGTCGAGCGCAACGCCCAGAAGGCTTAAGGCCCACGAGTCGTCGGAGTGCGCCTGCACTTCAGCTCGCAGAACCTTTTCGGCCGACGGGAAGTCCCCACGCTGCATCGCCGCCACCGCCTCGCGGACGGCCGCAGTCTGATCCGCGCCGTAGCTGGTGGATAGCGAGAGCAGCAAGAAGGCAAACAGGGAGGCGGGATAAAGAACGGAGCGGCCCATGGAAATCCAGTGCACGCAGCTCAATTATAAGCTCACTGGCGCTGGCGCGGATTCGGCGGGCAACATAAGCGAACTGACGCCGGTGCGGATATCCTGGATCTTATGACACGCAGACAGGTGTTGTCGATCCTTGGCGCGCTTGCCTCGGCGGAACCACCGGCTCGCGGGCAACAGAATCGCGGCATGGCCTCGCGAGGCGTCGCGGCCACGCCCAGGGGCACGCCGTCGGGGAGACCGTTCCATGCGCGCTTTGTGAACGTGGCCCAATCGGCGGGCCTGCGGGCGCCGGTCGTTTATGGAGGCATCGGCCGGACCGACTATATCCTCGAGTCCATGGGGTGTGGCGCCGCGTTTCTGGATTACGACAACGACGGCTGGCTGGACATCATTGTGCTGACCGGCCGCCGTCTTCAGTCCACGCCGGAAGGCGCCATCATCCGGCTGTACCGGAACAACCGCGACGGCACCTTTTCCGATGTCAGCGAAAAATCCGGACTGGGCCGCAGCGTATGGGCCACCGGCATCACAGTCGGAGACTACGACAACGATGGCTTCGACGACGTCTTTATCACCTGCTGGGGCCAGAACATTCTCTTTCACAACAACGGCAACGGCACTTTCACGGACGTGACGGAGAAGGCCGGCCTTATCCATCCGGGCACCCGCTACGGCACCGGCTGCACGTGGATCGATTACGATCGCGACGGCAGGCTGGATCTCTTCGTCTCGCACTACAACGTGTTCGAACTGGCCAAGGTTCCACCGCGCGGGAAGGACCCCGGCTGTAACTACAATGGCGTCCCGATCTTCTGCGGGCCCGCGGGACTCCCGCAGGAGAGCTGCCGCCTGTACCATAACAACGGAGACGGCGCCTTCAGCGACGTGAGCGTGAAATCCGGAATCGCCGCTGTCAAGCCCGGATACGCGCTGACGGCGGTAGCCACTGACTTCGACGGCGACGGCTGGCCCGACATTTACGTGGCGTGCGACACGTCGCCGAGTCTGTTCTTCCGCAACAATCGCGACGGAACGTTCACAGAAGAAGGCCTCGAACGCGGCGTCTCCCTGAGTGAGGACGGCCAGGAGCAGGCGGGAATGGGGCTAGGCATCGGAGATTTCAACGGCGACGGATACTTGGATATTTTCAAGACGCATTTTCGCGGGGACACGGAGGTCCTCTACCGCAACAACAGCAAAGGCTACTTTCGCGACATGACGCTGCGCGCTGGTCTGGGTGTGGAGACGCGGTTTGTCGCCTGGGGTGCGGCCATCGTGGACCTCGATAACGACGGCCTTCCCGACATCTTCTTCTCCACCGGCATGGTCTATCCCGAAGTGGAACAGAAGATTCCCGATGCTCCGTACAAGACGCCTAACGTGGTGTTCCGGAACCTGGGCGGAGAGAAATTCGAAGAACTACTGCAGGAGGCGGGCCCCGGCATCGCGGAGGTGCATTCGAGCCGCGGCGCGGCCTTCGGCGACTTCGATAACGATGGCGACGTCGATATCCTGGTGGTCAACGTGAATGAGCCGCCGTCGCTGCTTCGCAACGACGTGAGCGGCCGCGATCATTGGCTCAAGGTGTTGCTGGTGGGGACCGTCTCGAATCGCAGCGCCATCGGCGCGCAGGTGGTGGTGTCATACGGTGAGCGGAAGCAGGCACAGGCGGTGTTGGCTCAATCCTCTTATCTCTCCGTCAACGACCGGAGGCTGCACTTCGGGCTGGGCTCCGCGATCACGGCGAGCGTGGAGATTCGCTGGCCCAACGGCGGGCATGAGAACATCGCTGATGTGGCCGCCGATCGACTAGTGGTGATTCGCGAGGGCTCCGGGGTGGTTCGCACGGAGCGCTTTGGGAAGAGCCTGGAACGCGACCATCCGCTCAAGCCGCCATTTTTGTAGCGCTTTGTATATACAATCTGCACCTATGGCCATGTGCTCACCTCGGGGTTCGAGTGGGACGGCGACAATATCCTCCATATCCAGAAGCACGACTTCACTCCAGACGAAGTCGAGGAGGTCTTTGCCGGTGGCCACAAGGTCAGGCGAACCCGCCAGAAGCGATACATTGCCCTCGGCGAAACGTTCGATGGTTGCTTGACTTTCGTAGTCTTTCGTCGTTTTGCCCGGAGGACTGATCCGGGTGATCACGGCTCGGGACATGGACCAGAGTGAGCGGCGGCTGTTCCGCCGCAAGTAGGTGGATTATATGAAGAAAAAACTCCCTGCAGCAGACGCACCGCTTCCGAGGTTCCGCTCGGACAAAGAACCAGTCCCCATCGGCCGCGGGGTCCGCGCCCAGGACCTGGCGGATGCTGTAGGTAGGCTGATTGGGCCAGCCGTGCTGCGCTTGGCCGTCGAGCGTGCTGCGGACGAAGACGGCGCCGGTGCTGCCCATGGCGACCGGATTCCCGTTTAGGTCTTCGTAGTGCGCGGCGGTGTAGGAGATGAGCGGTCCTTCGCCCACGATCCCAGGGCCTCGTAGAAATCGCTCTCGTCGCGGCCCGCCGCCACCTTGCAGTTCACCGGCATTTCGCTGTCGGTGTAAATCTCCGGAATGACTTGGTCGTAAATGGAATCGGCGACCAGCGACACGCTGGTGATGCTCGACCGCCCGAATCCGAAGACGCCCGTGGAGTTGTCCTTGATGGTCACGCCCTGCGGCTCCGCGACCACCGCGCCGTAATACCGCTTCATGCCGTGCGCCAGGCAGCCGTTGGCGGTGTCGTATCCCTTGTCGCATTTGCTGGCGTCGGCAGACGGAAAGTGGACCAGATCGAGCGCGCCCGCCGCCGAGTACGGGCACGCCCCGACGTTGAACGCTTTCCAGCACGAGCGCGACACCTTCCGAGTCGGGTAGGGGAGATTCAGTTCGTACAGGCCGTCGGCGGCGGTGACCTTGAATTCGCGCCGGAATCGAACTGCCAGTTGATGATGTCGCCCTTCCACAGGTCCAGCTTGATCTGCTGCCCGACGTGGTAGAGTGAGAACTCGATGGTCGCGCGGAATAGGTCCACATCGTTCGCCAGGTCGCGCATCACGCGGTCGGCGTTGCCGAAGGTGAACGTGGCGTCGTCGGCCTCGTTCCCCATGCCCTGCGAGATGCCATCGAAGTCCACCAGTCGCGGCAGGTACAACTGCGCACCGATGGTGCAGCGTCGGTCGGAGAGATAGATGGCGGGGTAGCCACTCTGGAGAGGCTGGATCTTGATGAGCGGAATCATCTGCTGCACCTGCGACAGCAGAGCGTCCTGTAGTGCCTGTGGCGGGAACCGCGTCACCGTCGAGGAGAGCGGGTAAGTGGGATTTGATGCCGAGATCTCGATGAGCGTAACGCCGAGGCTGCAGGCGTGGTCCGCGAGCATCTCCCAGGACAGAGGCTCGTTGGCGAAACGGCAGGTGTAGGCTGTGGTGCCGTTGCCGTCGTCGTTGGGGGCGTTGTAGGTGAACGCGCCGTAGGGACCGTACTTCGACTCCCAGAAGTCGCGGAGCGCGCGGCGGTCAGCGTCGCGCAGGAAGGCGCGCCGCACGGTGAAGCGTTTCGCGCCCGCGCCCAACAGGAAGCGCTGCTCGATCTTGGCGTTGCCGCTCCCAAACTGGTGGATCGCCACGTCCGGATGACTCGACCGCCCGAAGGGGTAGTCCGCAACGATAGGGAACGTGCCGGAAACGGCGATCTCCGGGACCGTGATGTTGCCGAGGGAATCGGGCATTAGGAAACGTCCGCGCGCCTAGAAGTAGTTGTGAAACGCGATCATCGGCGGCGCCCCCGACCCCATACTGGGCCAAGTCGCCGCAGAGATATTGACTACCGGTGCTATGCTCGATCCGCTTCCTGTGCTACCTGCGATGCTGCCGATAATCGACACGGGGCGAACGCCGTTACCGGCGCTTCCGTCAAACACTCCTTGCACATATGCGCTCGTGTAGATGTTCGATATTGCCAGCGTCGTGGAATCCGAGTCGAAGCAGAGCCAGTATGATCCGGCTGGCAGCGTGGCGACCCCGCCCGACACCGCACTGCCGCTACTCACCGGGAAGCCAACACCTTGCGCGGCGGAAATAACGAAGGGGAACCCTGTACCCATGGTTCGCGCCGCCAGCCCCGAAATAGGCCGTTCCAGCGGAACTGTAGCCGATCCCGTACGGGTAATACGACCCCTTTTGGCCAGCATTAACGGCTGCTGTGTTGACCGGTCCGCCAGCGAAGTACACATCCCCGCCCACTCACCCGAAGCCTTTGGCCCCCATAGGCAATGGGTGTCCGTGCGCAGGAAGAAATCCCCGTCGACCCCCTGCCCCGAACTGGGCCCGGACGTCCCGCTCAGCACCGTGTTACCGTTGCTGCCGTTCGCCCCAGCAGCCCCCGTAGCGCCCGCAGTTCCCGCCGGCGCCTGTCGCGCCCGCTGCCCCTGTCGGCCCAATCGGCGAAGTACACGTTCCGAGCCACGCACCCGAGGCTTTCGGTCCATACAGGCAGGTGCTCGTGTTGTTCAAGTAGAAGTCGCCGTCGCCTCCGGTCCCCAGTCCCGGAGCACCGGCCCCGTTCAAGATAGTCTTCCCGTCCGCGCCCGTCGCGCCCTGTGGCCCCGTGGCTCCGACGTTTCCCTGTGGACCTTGCAGGCCGGTAGCTCCGGTGGCACCAGGATTCTCCTGAGCGCCCGTTGCCCCGACGTTTCCCTGTGGCCCCGTTGCACCTTGCGGTCTCCGTGTGGGCCGGCGGTGGATCATCACGCGACACGCGTATGCAGAATGGGAACGCACGTGCGGAACGCGATCTGCCGTAACTTCCCTCGACTTCACGCAGACACAGAGTTAGGGTGCAGACAGATGTCGGTCCACAAACGCAAAGAATACCGCTCGGGGACCATCTGGTACTACGCGTTCGACGCTCCCGGCTCCACACGGCAGAACCGCCGCCGCGTGAAGGAGTCGGGCTTCGCCACAAAACAGGAAGCGATCGACGCCGAGGCTGCGCGCCGCACCGAGGAGCAGAAGAAGTACGAGATGGCAAAGGCCGGCGTCGGCATCACCGCCGAAGTGCCGAAGACGCTGGCCATGCTGCTGGAGGAGTTTTTCCGCCAGCATGCCGATGAAAAGCTGGCGCCCAAGACGATCGAGCGATACCATGAGCAGGCGGCCTGCCTGGGGCCTGAACTGCTCGCGATGCCCCTGGCCGAGATCACCCCACTGCAGCTCAGCGGCGAGTGGACTCGGTTACTGAGGTCCGGTGGCCACCACCGGCGCACGAAGAAAGCACGGCCGCTGAGCGCGAAGACCGTCCGCAACATTGCTGGCGTGCTCTCATCTGCTTTCAGCCGGGCGATCCGATGGGGACTGGTCACCATGAACCCGGTAACCAACAGCGAGCCGCCGGTGCCGAGAAAGCGTATCAACATGGCGCTGCTCCCATCCGAACAGTCGGTCCTGATCGAATCGGCAACTGGACCGTTGGGCCTCCCAATGTTTCTGGATATGTCCGCGGCGACCGGTGCGCGCCGTGGCGAGGTCCTGGCCTTGCGCTGGTCTGACGTCCAGAACGGCTATGCCACCATCGAGCGGTTACTCTCACAGACCAACCAGGGTCTGGAGTTTAAGGGTACCAAGACGGAGCGGCCGCGCCGTGTGGAGTTGCCACCATCGGCCCTTGCACGCCTTGAGAACCACCGGAAGCGACAGGATGAACTCCGACGCCAGTTCGGACCCGACTACCGCGCCGACCTCGATTTGATCTTTGCGAACCCCGATGGTACGCCGCTGAAGCCCGATTCGATTTCCGCAACGGTGTCCATTCTCTGCCGGCGCCTGGGTCTGCCCAAGGGCGCCAGCCTCCACACGCTGCGCCATAGTCATGCATCGGTCCTGCTGGCGAACGGTGTGGATCTGGCGACCGTGTCCGCGCGCCTGGGCCACTCATCTGTCCGCGTGACGGCCGACATCTACTCCCACGCGCTTCGCGGGCGTGACCGCGAGGCCGCCTGCCGGTGGGACGAGTTGATGGGCCGCACCGCATCCGAGGGTCAGCCCAAACCGGTAAACTAAGGCTTCCTGGGCTGGACCAGGAGCGAGGTGGCCCATGGCGCGCAGACTCAAAACACTCCCTATCTTTATCGCACCGGAGGCGAAGCGCCCGATGCGGCCGGAAGAAGAAGTCCTCGGCCGAAATCTGGCTTCGGCGTACATCGCAACCCAGCACGGCGTCGGCATAGACTATGCGCGACAGAAACACCTCACGAACCGGTCGGCGAGTTCTGGATCTCTCTGGCGCGCATGGTCATGGAGCATTTCGCACAGCATCCTGGACTGCCCCCACGCACTCCGCCGACGGTCCAGTGACGCCAGCCCGGCGGACCCTTCCACGGAAGACTCGGGGAAGTGAGCTATTTGCAAGTAGGCGCGATCCGCCGGAAGATGGTCGGAGCCGTCCCAGAACGCCGTATCTGGACCCCGAGCGGAACACGTCCGAGATGGCGACTCCGCAACTGCAGTGAACGGCGTTTATCAGGACCGATCTGGGCTTCTGGGCTCGGTTCCACGGATCCACGGCCGCAAGCCGACTTGAACGAATCCGCGGGGCGGCGGACGCTTCGCGTGCCCGTGGGGTAGTGGCGCCGATACACTGATGGCGGTATTCTCGGGTCACAAGGAGGTCCCTGTGACCCGTCTACGCAAAACGATGATCGAGGAACTCGAGCGTCGCAATTACTCTCAGAGTACAACACGAACGTACATTCACACTGTCGAAGACTTCGCGCTGTACTTTGATCGCCCACCAGATCAACTGGGCCCGGAGCACATCCGGGAGTACCAGGCGCAACTATTCACCAAGCGGAAACTGGCACCGAACACAGTGACGCAGAGGCTTGCCGCCCTGCGCTTTTTCTTCATCCAGACGCTCCACAAGCCGTGGAGCGTGGCCGAGACGCCCTATCCGAAGAAGGTCTTTACCCTTCCGGAAATACTGAGCCCAGAGGAAGTGGCTCGCCTGATCGAGGGGGCTCTCACTCTGTACCATCGCGTTGTGTTGATGAGGCTCTACGGCACAGGAGTGCGCCGAGCGGAGTTGACGCACCTCCAGATCCCCGACATCGACAGCCAGCGCATGGTAGTCCACGTGCGAGGGGGCAAGGGCCGCAAAGACCGGGATGTCATGCTCAGCCCCACGCTGCTGGAGGCTCTGCGCGAGCACTTCCGCAGCCTGCGGCAAAGGCCCGTCGTATGGCTGTTCCCAGGCAATCGTTGGCACACCGGGGATGAACCGATCGATACCAAGGTAGTCTGGCAGGCATGTAAAGCGGCTGCCCGGCGGGCCGGCATCCAAAAAGACGTTCACCCGCACACTTTACGGCACTGCTTCGCCACTCATCTGCTGGAAGCAGGCGCGGACCTGCGCACCATTCAGGTACTTTTGGGGCATCGCGATCTGGAAGAGACCACCATCTATCTTCACCTTTCCCAGCGTCATCTCAACGCCACCGCAAGTCCCCTGGATTCGCGCAACCTGTCGCCGACGCGGCCGAAAAACGACCCGCTTCGGAACGTATAAATGAACCGGCCGCCACTGGAGGTGGCCGATTTAGTCCGTGCCGCGGGAGAGAAATTCATCGAGCACAGCCGCCAGTGGCTTACGTGGGCGCATGTGAAGGTGCTCCGCGCGATCGAGCGTTGCCGCACAGCCGCCCTCGGCGGCCATCTTGATGAATGTTCCCGCTGCGGGCATCGCGTCATCTCGTATAACTCGTGTCGCAATCGGCATTGTCCGAAGTGTCAGGCCAACGCGCGCAACCGCTGGCTGGAAGCACGCAGCCGGGAACTACTTCCTACCCCCTACGTGCACATGGTCTTTACTCTTCCGCATGAGTTGGCACCACTGGCCCTACAAAATAAGAAGTTGGTTTACGGTCTCCTGTTCCGAACCAGTGCGGAGACGCTCCTGGAGATCGCCCGTGACCCCAAGCATCTCGGCGCGGAAATCGGCTTCTTCAGCGTGCTTCACACCTGGAACCAGAAGCTGGAACAGAACCCTCACTCATGATGCCGGGCATTATCATCTCCTTCGTTTTCAGCGAACAAACGATGCTGATTGTCTGCACTGCCCCCGTGTAATATCAGCTTGCCGGTCCGCAGAAGCCGCTCGACGATGCTTCGAACCGGTTCGGCATCCAAATCCGTGCGGCGAATTTCCCAAGGGGCGCGGGAAGTTGTTTGTTCGCGGTTCAGCAGGCCTGCCTCAACCAGCCGTTCGATAGTGCGGTGACTCACCCCGCAGATCCGAGCAGCCTCGCTCAAGCTGACTCTATCAGGATCGGGCAGGGCTCGCTTTTGACCTGGAATCGAATGGTTGCGCCGGGCCGTTGCCACACGGTCCTGGTTCCACCGTTTCCCCTTTCCTGTGGAATGTCCGAGTCGGTTCAACACGGAGGCAATCTGGTCGTCACCATGACGAACAGCCATCCGGCGAATGATCTCTAGCGCCTCCACAGGTGTCGCCGTTTCAGCCGCGGAGCGCGGCCGCTCCATCGTGAGTTGAGTATGCACACCGCCCTTCCAGTGAATTGTGAACTCAAGGGTCTTTTTATCCGTATCCGCGCGCACGACAATCTCCTCCATGGTCGTGCGAAAGATCATCTTCTTGAGTGTCGGAGGACAGCCATCGCTGTGCCAGCTTTCCGCAAAATTCTCCCCCATCAATCGAATTCTTTCTTCCTCATCGGAACATAGCGACCATCGTTTCCCATCGAGGTTGGACAGTCGTTGTTTGGTTGTCTCGACCTCTTCTAGCTTTTCATTCCAGCGTCGCTCCAACTCGCCGGCTACGAGACGATTCCTGGCATCCACCGCATCGTATTGCTCAAAGGCCTTCTTGGCCTCATACTCCAGTTGCTCGAGTTTGTTGGACAGGGTGGCGCGTTGTGCAGCATCTCCGGCGCTCATTTCCTCCAGTGCCTTCAGACTGGCTTCCACCCCCAAGGGCGAGATCACCTTCAAGAGCTCTTGGCCCAACCGGCGATCGACCGAGGCACCGCCAAAACCGAGGCAATACTGGCCTCCATCGTCATAGTCTCCTTTGCAGAGATAACGCGCATTGGTGCCGGTGCCTCCCCAGTAGCGCACGTGTAGCTTGCGACCACAATGCCCACACCGCAGAAGCCCCACCAGAAGACCTTGCCCGGCACGGATCGCGGCCATCGATTCGTCGCCTTGCCAGTTCACCGAATTGCGCCGGATCATCTTTTGATTCTCTTCGTAAGTGGCCCAGTCAATATAACCCACGTGATGATCCGGGATAAAGACCCGGCAATCTTCGGCTCGCCGTGTGGCCCCCTGACGCTTCTCCAGCCTGCCTTCCGCCAGTACGGTCGCCACTGGGCGACGGCCCCAAACATAAGCGCCGGCATAGAAAGGATTACAGAGAAGGTCGCGGACCAAGCTCTGCGTAGGAATCTTCCAGACGAGCCGCGTCCCCTGGATCGGGTTGGCGGGTAGCTCTACGTCGTGATCCCGAAACCACTGGAACGTTTGGCGCACGCTCCACCGTTCCCGAAACTTCTCGAATACCAGTTGAATCGCACCGCAAACTCTTTGATCGGGATGAAAGACAACCTTACCCATCGCGTCCAGGACATAACCGACCGGAAGCCTTTTGAATAACTCACCGCGGCGCGCTTTGGACTCCTGGCCTGCCTGGAGTCGCTGCCGCAGAACTTTCAGTTCGACAACGCTGAGTGTTCCCTTGATTCCAAGGACCAACTGGTCATCAAGATAATTCAAGTCGTAGACCTGCTGCTCGTCGGCGATGAGCGTTCCAAAAATCTGGCACACCTCGAGCAAGCGGCACCAGTCCTTGTCCGTGCGGGACAGTCTGGAGACCTCCCGGCTTCCGACGATTCCCACCTCCCCTAATGCCACCGAGCTGAGGACGCGCTCAAATCCTTCCCGACGAGCAGAGGCCATGGCCGCGCTGGATCCAAGGTCACCATCCACGATCTCAACTTGCTTCCAACCCAGCGCCCGCATTCGTTCTGCCACGTCATACTGAAGACGCTGACTTTCCTTATTCTGCCGCACTTGTTTCTCGCTGGACTGTCGCAGGTAGACGATCGCTTTGCGAGCCAGGTGCTCCGGCTTGATCTTGGGACTGTACAGCGTCTCCGTCATCACTTTTTCCTCCCTCCACTTGAAACACCGCCACCAGAATACGGGCCATGAGATCGATCAGTTCGACGCGTGCCTTTGCGTCCATCGGCACGGCTTCGCTTTGATTTCGGATCATCAGGTCCAGAAGTTTTAGTTGCACCACGGCGCCCTCCTTCGCATCCGTCAACAGCCGTTTGCAGAAGGTTATCGCGACCGGTGTTCTTTTTAGAGTTGTGTGGAGTGGGCAGCAACAAGGTGAGAGACAGAAGAGCTTCCATACTCAAACGCGGTCGCTCCGTAATTTTTATCTCGGCGCATTCCGGCAACAGCATCCACACCGGAATCTTCAGCCGTCGCCCGTCGGGTCGATGATTGAGACCGCGCCGTCGCGTCGCTCCGGCTTTCGGACGATCTGAAGGGTAGCGCCATGGAGCGGGTGGAACGGATAAAACACCTGAATGTGCGTGATTTCTGCGCTCAGGGTATTGTGAGCGCGGATGCCATCACCCGCATGTCCATTGTGTGGTTCCAGCCGGCGGCCTGTCCGGGGATCACACCCGCTGGATCCAACCTCGTTACAACTTCTTCCTTCCAGTCAAAGTCCTCGGTCGAGGATTTCGCGGCAAGTTCGTCGCTGCTCTCCGGCGCGCCTTCGCTGATGGTCAACTCGGCTTTCACGGAAATCTGACATTTCTCGCTCACCCCAAGGCGTTCTCCTCGTGGCTCCGTCAACTCTTTCGCCACGACTGGGTAGTCTACTCGAAACGTCCCTTCGGCGGCCCGGAACATGCCCTGCGCTACCTGGGCAGCTACACCCACCGTGTCGCCATATCCAACCATCGGCTCATCTCCTTCACCGACGATAAGGTCACGTTTCGTTGGAGGGACTCGGCCCACAAAAACAGAAAGCGGCGGATGACTCTACACGTAGAAGAGTTCCTGCGCCGCTTTCTCCTCCACCTGCTTCCCAAACGCTTCGTCCGAATCCGCCACTTCGGCTTCCTCACCAATCGACGGCGCGCCGCTCTCCTGCCAATTTGCTTTCGCCTGCTGGGAACGCCAACCATACCGGACAAAGCGTCAGATCATCCCCAGGCTGGTAACGCTCCGGTGGTCTGGACCTGCCCCCGCTGCGGCGGGCCCATGCTCGTCGTCGAGCGGCTCACCGCTGCTCAGATTCGACTCCGCTCCCCACCCACGGTCCTGAACGTCCCATGAAACCGCGATCCCCATCTCGATCCCTCAGCGTGCCTCGGCGCCATCGCGTATTCTCTGTCTTATCGGCGGACCAAGCCCCACTCCCCTTCCAGCATGCCTACAATCTACGGCGACCTTCCGATTCCAACCCCAGTGGAACCTGCGATGCCGCCACCCTCGGCGGTCGGCACCGACGGTTTTCAGCTCATTCCCAACCTCCAAGTCCAATCGAAATCCCATAGCTGCCGCAATCCCCGGCACGCGGGGGCGGCTTCGTTCAAGTCGCTGTATCGGAAGCGAACCGGCGGGGTACATCACTCCGTCCCCGGAGCTGTCACGCGCCGGTTCGCTTCCGATACAGCACTAGGACTTGGACTTGCACTAGGACTTGCACTAGGACTTGTGAGGACTAATCCGGGCAGATAGTCCGGGCGTGCCAACTCCAGGCCGCTTTTCCTCTGGCTGGCGAGCGGCTCAGAATGGTATAACAGTCATATCAGATGCGGTTCAGCTTCGATCTGCGGAAGAGCAGGCGCCTCCGGGCGAATCCGCGGCGCGGCATAGGGTTTGAAGAGGCGCGCGAGTTGTTCTCACGGCCTTACTGGCTCGATCAGCGATCCGACGTTCCGGAACAGTTTTTGGCCGTCGGCTGGGTGGGCGACCGGCTGTATTCCGTAATCTTTGAAGTCAGGGAAGACGAAGAAGGCGAGATTCTGCATCTCGTCACTCTGTGGAGGTCGACGAAGGAGGAAATCCGACTGTATGAAGAAAACTCGTAAGTCCGCCAAGCCGGTCTCCGCCGACGCTATTGCGCGTCTGGCGGATCAAGGCAAGGACATTTCCGATTTTTTCAAGGGCCAAGGCCGCATGGTTCAGCCGATCCAACGCGTTAATGTGGACGTCACTGCCGCTATGCTGGAGGAGTTGGATAAGGCCGCGCAGGACCTAAACGTGAGCCGCCAGGCGGTCATCAAGACTCTCGTCCGGCAAGCGCTCGATCAACACTACCTCGCACAACGCGCGAGGCGGCCTCAGCCGGCGTCCTAACCGCGACTGCCAGCAAAGTGCGCCCGGATGGTCCCTATGTGCCAGACCGCTGACGGGAGGTTGGCTACGCGATGCCGACTTCTCGGTACTAATCAGGTCATTCCGGAGCCCGAGCGGCAGAAGTCCGAGTCGGCGGCGATGCTTCCATCTACGCCCAACAGGGACCGGGCCCGGCCGCTTAGGGCTGGCCACATTGAATACCATGCCGAGCGTCGGACGGCCCTCCTAAGCAATTTTGATTACGCCATATGTACGTGACAGGCAAGTTGGCCAGCGCGGTGAACTGAGACGAATCGGTGCTCCGGAAGATCGTGGTAGCCTCGTTGTGGGAGCGCCTAATAGCAATCAGATGCTGACTAAGACTAGAAGTCGGGAAGTGAATCAGATAGCGAGAGCGATTGGTCGGGCCATGAAGATCGAGGATGCCGCGTTGTGTTTCTGCGCCAGCGACAAGACTTTCAATGAATGTTGCGGTCGAGAGAGGTCAGAACAGCTTACCCTTCTGGCGAAATTCTTCGACAAGGCAGTCGCGTACAGAGACTCTCAAGGGGGTACAATAGGGTCCTTGCCGCTGGGCCTTTGGCATGCAGCCGAGAAACGATCGCTCCGCAGGTTCGGGTGCATCTATCCCGGATGCGGAAACAGAGCGATCAACAGTCACTTGATACCTGAAAACGTTCTGAGGGCGAACTTTGGCGGACACTGTAACGCCTATGGCAGCCTTGATGGCGAGATGACATGGCGGTTCATCCGCATGGGTGTCGGCCGGGCCGGGAGTCTGCCCGTATTCTGCGCTACCCACGATAGTCAGATGTTTAGGGAGATTGATCGCCTGGAGATCGACTTTGCTGCGAGAGACGCGCTGTTCCTCTTCGCCCTCAAAGCGATCGCGTTTTCCTTGCGGAGAACCCAGTACCTCTTGGGCATTGATGCTCAGGTTGAGATAGCCCGCCCATTCCTACTGCATGATAAGCGCCAGAAACACTCCAGCGACGGTCCGCACAATACGGTCATCGACGTTTCCGCTCTCCATGGAAAATATATCGGGTTTCTGATCGTCAAGGATCTCTGGAGCCATTCCATTGACGCCTTTCGGAAGCAACAATGGGATTTCATGTCATACCTTTGCCGCAGTCTTCCTTGCTCGAAACCCCTCTTTTTCGGGGGACTCCTCAACCCGTCCCATGACCTGGCTGGCCGACGAGCCAACAACTCCGAGACCCCGATTGCAATGGCGTGCAACGTATTTGTGAAGGACGAGATGACGCACGTTCTTTTGGCGTGCCTTGGGCCCAGCAGCCAAGCGGCCTACCAAGAACTCCTCCAACAACTGCGTACAGCCGACGACGACATCTTCGTCGCAACCGTAAACAATTTCCTCACCGTCGCGGCAGAAAAGCCCCTAGTGCCTGAGACGAGGACCTTCACCTCCGCCGAACTGGCAAAGGTCGATTCTCTTCGGCGCTGGGCGGGAGAATGCCTCAGGCTCACAGAACAGGTATTTGATCTTTCGAACCAAGGGCAGAGCCTCACTTTTATCGAGCTTTAGAGTCCACCCGTTTCCTTCGTTGACTCTATCCATGTCGGATGCGATTCCGCCGGAAGAGAAGGCCCTCATCTCCAATGCGGCGAAAGCGCGGAGAGCCGCGCTTGATCCAGTACGAACCGCATCACTGCAGCACATAGCCACCGAACGCCCAAAGCGTTGAAACTGTCCAGCCCAGGATTGGGAACCATAAACGCGCTAGGATGCGCGAATATCGTCGAGGGCAGTCCCGGCAGATTGCTCCCGTGAAGTTTTGGGAAGTTGTCGGTCCCATCTCAAGATCGGATCACGGGCGGACTCGGAAACTGCCCGCCCGTACCAACCTCGGCCGCTACCCTACCAGCCAGCCGTCGGCGGCGCGACACGGCGCGAATGGGGCCAAAACCTCGGCGCACTCTGTGGCTCTTTTCTTGTGGCTGTTTTTGCTGGCGGGTTGCGCGTGGCACCCGGTGGCACCCGAATGCCCGTAACTCTATGAAAACATGGTAGCGCTAACGGGAATCGAACCCGTATTTAAGCCTTGAGAGGGCTCTGTCCTAACCGTTAGACGATAGCGCCACGGGTGATTTCATTCTAGCAAAACGGGAAAACGCCACGTCAAGGCTCCTGCCTCGCGGCCCAGCGATTTCGCAACGTGGTGCACCGAAGCGGGTTAAGTTGCTGTGAGATCGCGGCTTTTGCGTGAAAAGCGACGGAACGCATTTTGGCGCTCGCCTTTTGGGCACTTTGGACACGAGAATCCGTGGTAGAGCAGCATCACCTTTTTGTTTGTGGAATGGAGAAAGGGAGGACCTCGGGGTTCTTT
>JAIQFL010000436.1 GCA_020073365.1 Terriglobia bacterium
ATTGAACAAGCTGGCAGCCTGTACCATAAACAGTGCCCTCCTTGAGGCGAGTGTTGGAACCGTGATGAGCGTCTGGTTCACCCACTACGTTGACAGGAGGGCCACGCCACCGCAAGGCAGCGGAGAAGTTGGTCACGGCGTCGTGAATGACCCTCAACTAATTGGCGCAGTCACTCGCAGTAAATGTTGTGTTGGACAAGAGTGATCCTCCTGAATCTGGCGATCGGCGGTAAGACCACGTTCCTCGGGATACCCGATCCCAATGCGCCGTTTCCGGCGCAGGACATGCTGGTGGATTACGTGAGGGTATACCAGGCGACCACTATCACTGCCGGGACGCCGGTGATCACACCTGGACGTGTCCTGAACGCGGCTTCCTACCTTGGGACCCTTGCGCCCGGAAGCCTGGCCGTGGTGTACGGGAACCAGCTTGCCGACGATATACACCTGATTTCACCGGAGCCCGGGAGCGCCTTCCCCACCTCGGTTGCCGGTGTTACTGTGACCGTGAACGGCGTGAACTCACCCCTTACCTACATTTCTCCAACGCAGATAAGCTTCCAGGTTCCTTGGGAGACCGCCCCCGGCATGGTGGTGGACATAAAAGTGACGCGAAACGGCCTGGACAGCAATAGCGAGGCGATCGCCATCCGAGCGACAACCTCTCCGTCGATGTTCCTGAGTGAATTCACGAATGGCGTTGCCTGGGTGACCGGAGAGGGGTGTGCAACCACGGAATGTGTAGTCCAGGCAGGGACCGAATACCAACTCTGGGCCAACGGATTCGGGCCGAAGAATTCGCCTCAGCTAGACGGCGTACCCACCATCTTCAACGGCTCGTTGACTCCGCTGGAGGTGCCGGGCAGCCCGGCCAGTTGCCAACTGACGATCGGTGGCCGGGCGGCCAACGTTGATTACTGCGGGGCCGCTCCGGGCGAACTCATTGACCAGTTGAACTTCACATACCCGTCCGGTGTCGCGACGGGGTCGCCGTACGTAGACGCCACACTCACCATCAACGGCGCCACGGGGCGATTTCGGGTCCCGGCGCCCTTGTCGTCGGACCAGCGCGCCGATCTGTTGCTGGCGCAGATGACGCAGAGTGAGAAAATCCGGCTCGTACACGGGGCCGGCGGTCCCGTCACAGCCATCCCTCCCCTTCCGCGCGGCGCCGGGGGCTGGATCCCAGGTATTCCGCGGCTCGGCATCCCGGATCTATATTTCTGCGACGGCAGCACGGGATTGGCCAACGGTAAAGCGCCGGCGACGGCCCTTCCCTCGTCGGTTGCGAGTGCCGCCGCTTGGGATTTGGACCTGGCGTATCAGTTCGGAAAGGTCATCGGCGCCGAGATGCGGGCCTACGGCCTCAACGTCAATCTCGGCGGTAACGTCAATCTGATCGGCCGTGAGCCGCGGGACGGCCGCACTTTCGAGACCAAGGGCGAAGATCCCATTCTGGCGGGGAGAATCACCGCCGCTCATATTCGCGGCACCCAGGACCAGTACGTGATCGGGGGTATCAAGCACTTCGCTCTCAACGATCAGGAGACCGGCCGCACCACAGCGGACGTCCGCATCGACGAACGTTCCGCCCGCGAGACCGACCTGTTGGCGTTCGAGATCGGGATCAAGGACTCCAATGTTCAGTCGGTGATGTGCTCCTACAATCTGGTCAACGGGGTTTATGCTTGCGAGAACCCACACCTCTTAAACGATGTATTGAAGGGTGATTGGGGCTTCAAGGGCTTCGTGATGTCAGATTGGTGGGCCACTCATAGCACCGCGGCCGCCGTGTTGGCCGGTCTCGACCAGGAACAGCCAGACAGTGCCTGGCTGGGTGGCCTGGGCCAGGCCGTGGCAAATGGCCAAGTACCACAGTCCCGCCTCGACGACATGGTGCACCGCATCCTGCGCGCGATGTACGAGGCCGGACTCCTCGACCATCCAGAAGCCATCACGCCCATCGATACCGTCGCCGGCCAGGCGATCGCGCAGCAGGTCGAGGAGCAGGGGGCGGTTCTGCTGAAGAATGCGGGTGGACAACTTCCGCTGGACGCCTCCGCCATCCGCTCCATCGCAGTGATCGGGTCTCACGCTGATATCGCGGTTCTCTCCGGCGGCGGCTCGGCGCAGGTGATGCCCACGGGCGGCCCGGCCCTGACCGAAGGTTATCCGTGCCCGCCGTGCTGGGCCCCGGTGATCTGGGACCCATCCTCGCCACTCAAGGCAATCCAGGCCATGACCCCTAACGCGACGGTGCGATTTGACGACGGCACCAATGCTGCGAGGGCGGCGTCGCTGGCCGGTTCTTCGGCCGTCGCCATTGTTTTCGTCAGCCAGTGGGCCAGCGAGGGAATGGACCTCCCGAGCCTGAATTTCACGGACGTCATCCATACGACTCCCACCAATCAGGACGCTTTGGTTGCGGCTGTCGCTGCGGCCAATCCGCACACTATCGTCGTCTTGGAGAATGGGGGGCCGCAACTGATGCCGTGGCTGAATAGTGTCCCCGCCGTGCTGGAGGCGTGGTATCCGGGCCAGCGCGGCGGCGAGGCCATCGCCACTATTCTGTTTGGCAGCGTCAACCCCTCCGGCAAACTTCCGGTCACGTTTCCCGCCAACCTGGCCGATCTGCCCCACCCGGCCATTGCGGCGCCGCCCAACTCCAACGCTCCCTTTGCCGTGAATTACTCCGAAGGTCTCCTGGTCGGCTATAAGTGGTACGACGCGCACAACATCCCCCCGCAGTTCCCTTTCGGGTTCGGGCTCTCCTACACAGCCTTCGCGTTTTCGAAGTTGAACCTCATCGACAACCTTGCGGCGGACAAGCCGACCTTCCAGGTAGCGTTCGATTTGCAGAATACGGGCCCCGTTGCCGGTGCGGAAGTGGCCCAGGTATACGTGGGCCTCCCTGCCGGCACGGGCGAGCCGCCAAGGCGTCTTGTCGGATGGCAGAAGGTCTTCTTGCAGCCCGGCGCGCAGCAGCGTGTGACGGTGGAGGTCGACGCGAACGACTCGTCGCATCCGCTTTCGTGGTGGGACGTCAACTCGAATCGTTGGCAGATTATGCCGGGCGATTACCCCGTCTACATTGGCAACGCATCCGGGACAACGAGTCTGACGCTCGTTGGAACGCTGCATGTCGCTGCGTAGTTCTCATGGTTTCCGAGGCTCCCTCAGCACGTCAGCAGACTCACTGGAACTCTTGAGCGCCGCACACACCGCATCCCGTGGGGCCGGCGGCTCACGTAAGCGGCCGCCACCGGCGCCGCGGCGAACGGCGTCACGCCGGAATTGCAGGACACCCGCGCCGTACGTCCCCACAAACCAGTCATCGCCTTCACGCTGGATAGCCGTGATCCGGTTGTGCTTCAAATGCGAGTTGAAGGAAGTGTAGCTGGCCTTGACCACCGGCCTTCCGATACCGACAGGCCCCCGAGCGTCCCTGCCAGCAACTGGTCGCCGCCTTCAGCTAGCGCGTAGACGTGTTGATTCACCAGGCCGTGAAAGTCGCACACGCTATGTGTGCCGCCGGCATCAATCATGGTGATCCCGGCCGGTGTGGCGACCGCCATTCCCTTGCGCCCGATCGCGACATCCGTGACGTGGTCGGCGATTAGCCCCTGTGCCCGGCGCAGTACCTGCCGCTCGACGGGCCTGCTGGCATCAAACACCGCCAGCCCGTTCGCGGTCTCGCTGAGGCTCGCCTCTGATCGGAGCCCCGTCCGTGAGGGAGGGGTCGCGTCAAAGCACCAAACCACAAGGTCTGACAGCTAGCGCTCGGCCGCGGGTGAGTAGTACCCCGTCTTGGAGCGAACCGTCAGCCCCGCCCCGGGCGCGCCCGGCTTTACGCGGATCAAGATCTTGTGGAAGGAGTCGTCGCTCACCGGATTTGTGGAGTGGTAGCCCATTTCGTAAGAGGACCGCAACTGTTCCCCGATCTCCTTGAAGTTCTGCGCCAGCCCCTTCTCGCGGGCGTCGTAGTCCGCGCCGCCGGTCTCGCGTGCAATCCGCTCCATCACGCTCGTGCCGTACTTGTTCCGCGCGTTGAGCCGGCCGTTCCTTACGTCGGTGTAGCGCACGCAGAAGAGCTGCACATTGTTGGTCTGGGCGGCCTCGATCGCATCCATCATGTGGTGGGCGCTGGCATTATCCTCGCCGTCGCTGAAGATAATGAGCGCCTTTCGGCCGCGCTCCACGTTGGACAGCATCTGCCGCGCCGAATGGTAGATCGCATCGTAAAACGAAGTGCCTCCCGTGCGGATTTCATGCTCACCGAGAATCGGGTAGTCGGCCTTGTTACCAGTTCCCTGGAATCCCTCCAGAGCGTCGGCCAGGAACTTCGCGGATGGCGAGTATTCGGTGACAAGCCGCGGGTGGGCGGCAAAGCACAGCAGGAAAGCGCGGTCCCGCTCGGTGAGCACTTCCGTCAGAAACGTCTTCAGGTCCTTGTGGTGCTGTTTGACGAAGGCGCCCTGGCTGCCGCTGATATCCACCACCAGTCCCAGGTTCAGGGGAACCTCCATGCTTCGGGCAAAGAACGCGATCCTTTGAGGGACGCCGTCCTCCAGCACTTCGAAATCGTCCAGCGTAAGGTTGGAGACCAGCTTCCCGCCGGCGTCGCGGACCGAGAAACCAACGTTAACCAGTTGTACATCGACGCGAAACGGCGTCTGGGCAACACAGGGCAGAAGAAGGCCCAGCAACATCCACCAGCGGCTCGGCTTCATAACTCATAGAACGCGCGGGACGGGTCTGGGGATGCAGGAATTCGTCCCTCTTAACGTCCCATCCAGCCGCCGTCCACGGTCAGCACCGTTCCGCTCACGTAGTCCGAGGCGGGCGACGCAAGGAAGACGACAGCACCCGCCAGGTCGCTGGGCTCGCCCCACCGCCCGGCCGGAATCCGCGCCAGGATCGCCGGGTTGCGCACCGGATCGGCGCGAAGAGCGGCGGTATTGTCGGTCGAAATGTACCCCGGCGCGATGGCGTTCACCTGGACGTTGCGGCCCGCCCATTCGTTGGCCAGCGCCTTGGTCAACTGCGCCACGCCCCCTTTGGCCGCCGCGTACCCGGGCACGGTGATGCCTCCCTGGAAGCTCAGCAGTGACGCCGTGAAGACGATTTTCCCGGCTCCGCGCTCCAGCATGTCGCGCCCGAACTCGCGCGCCAGCAGGAACTGTGCGCTCAAATCGATTTCGAGGATCCGGTCCCAGTAGTCGTCGGGATGCTCCGCGGCCGGCTTCCTCAGAATCGAGCCGGCATTGTTGATCAGGATATCGATGGGCGGGCACTCGCGCTTCACCGTTTCGATGAAGCCGTACACCGCCTTCCGGTCTCCCAGGTCGCAGGCATAGCCCCAGAATCGGCCGCCGTGCGCCTCGACATCCTTGCGGAGATCGCCGCCATGCTCCTCCAGATTCGCGCTGGTTCCCACGATGTCGGCACCCGCTTCGGCCAGCGCCGCCGCCATCGCTTTGCCGATGCCGCGGCGGGCGCCGGTAACCAGCGCCGTCTTTCCATCCAATTTGAACCGATCGAGAATACTCAAAGTCTACTCCGCACAATTCACCAGGATTTTCATCACGTCCCCGCCCCGCTCCAGTTGGCGCAGACCGTCGCCGAGCCGGTCGAGCGGCACCACCATAGTAATCAGCCTCTCCAGGGGCAACTGTCCGTTGGAGGCCAGTCCAATCGCCGCCTCAAAATCCTCCGGCTCGTACACCCGCGCGCCGGTCAGTCTCAATTCGCGCCAGAAGAAGCGGAACAGATCGACCTTGGGCGCTTCGCCGAAAATCGCTACCACCACGATGCGTCCCCGCGTACGCGGCAGCCTGGTCATCGTCTCCACGCCCGCGGCCGATCCCGAGACTTCGAATACCACATCCGCCCCGGCGCCGCCGGTCCGCTCGTTGACCAGCGCGACGAGGTCCGCCTCGGCCGGATTCACCGCCGCGATCCCCAAATCACGCGCCAGCCGGAGTCGAAACGGATTGACCTCCGCCATCAGCACGCGGGCGCCCCGGGTCTGCGCTACCAGCGAGATCAGCACGCCGATCGGTCCGCCGCCAATCACCACTGCGTAGTCTCCCGCCTCCACCTCACCCATGCGGACGTCATGGCAGGCCACGGCGATGGGTTCCACCATGGCTCCCTGTTCGAGGGACAGCGACACCGGAAGGCGATGCAGCGTGTGGGCCGGCACGGTCCAAAGCCCCTGGAGAGCGCCTGGCGTATCGATCCCGATGAACTTCAGGTTCTGGCAGATATGCCGATGCCCGGCGCGGCAGGCCGGGCACGCGCCACACGGGTCGAGCGGCCGCACGGTAACGCGGTCGCCGGGCTGGTAACCATCCACCCCCGGTCCCACCGCCGCGATGGTGCCGGACATCTCGTGACCCATCACGTGCGGCAGATGCAGCCGATGCGCCATCGCGCCGTGAAACAGGTGGAGGTCGGTTCCGCAGATTCCGCAATAGGCGACTTGAATCTGGACTTCTCCCGGCCCGGGTTCGACCGGGACGCAGGGTCCGACGGCGATGGTTTGGTTGCCTTCAAAAAACGCCGCTCGCATCTGTGTGGATTCTACCGCGGCCTCGGCCGCCCGATGGCTGGGCCGGCGTCCTCGTGCGCTATTCCCCTGTTACTGCGTGAAATGCGCGGCAACTGCCAGGAAGAAGACCGTCCCGATCGCGATCGTCGCGCCGGCCGGTATCCGTGACGCCTTACCGCTCGATACGTCCAGTTCTTCCCTCTTCAGATGGGGCGCACGCCCGCTCGCCAACTCGCTGATGAGGAATGTCACGTTCCAGAATGTCGTTTTCGCCCGTTTCCTGGCGAACACCACGATCAGCGATAGCAAGCCTGCCACAATCGCGCTCAAGAGGAAGATTCCGAACCAATTCGCCCAGCCCACCGTCGCCCCAATAGCGGCCATCAGCTTCACATCGCCCGCGCCCCTGAAATGCAATAAGTACATCACGAAATTAACCGCGAAAGCGATCCCAAACCCCACCAGGCCTAGCCGCAGCCCAGGCCACCCGTCGTGGAGAAATGTGCCTTGCCCGGGCCAGCCCGAAAGAAATGTATTCATGGCCAAGCCGATCAATACGCCGCCGGCGGTTAGCCAGTTGGGTATACGCCGATACCGTACATCGTATACTGCTGCGATTAGAACCAACGTTAGCAGAATAACTCCCACACCTGGTGGAGGAAGAGTGAGCCCCATGGAGCCACAAGTATAGCGACTATTGGGCGGATCCAGTAATCCGCACGGTCCGCGTCGCGTGTACCTGGATGCCGTCCCGGTAGCTGGCCAGTCCCGGGATCGACACCGGCAGACGGCCGCGGATATCGATCTCGCCGAACAGCGCCCTTACCGCCGCGATCTCCGAAGGCGGCACGGTGCTGAAGGTCGCCAGGTAGGCGGTTACCTTCGGAAAATTTCGCAGCAGATAGGGGCTGCCCAGCGCCACCAGTGCCACGGGCTTGCCCTTCGCGCCGATCGTCTCGATGGCGTAGGGCAGTTCGCCCGCCAGTCCTACGGAGCCGCGGTTGGCGTTGGCCGATGCGAAGGCAGCTACCACGTAGCTCTCGCATCCGGAAAGCCTTCCGATGTGCTCTTCCAGTTGCTGGCGCGGCATCGAGGGATCCACCGTCACTAGGGCCGGGTCTCCCTTGGCGCCCCCAGCAGCCCGAGAGCCGCTCATGCCCACCTCAAACCGCTTATGCACTTCCTGCGTGAACACCTGCCCTTGGGAGGAGTATCGGGTCTCGGGCATCACCACGTAGCAGGTCCTTTCCGGCGCCGCCAGGGGGATGATGTTTGCGCCGTTGCGCACCAGCGTCACCGCGTGGTCGGCGATCTCCTGCGCCATCTCGTTGGCCTCGGGGGAATCGATCACGTCGCCGATGGCTTCCACGTTCACGAATCGTTTGCGGTCGAGGCCCACCCTTTCCTTGGCGGCGAGTAACTTGACGACGCTGGTCTCGATACGTTGCCGGGTGAGCCTCCCGCTGGCGACGGCTGCCAACACGGAGCTGATCGCCTGGTCGGGATCGGCCGGCATCAGCAGGGTGTCGGCGCCCGCTTCCAGCGCCCGCACCGAAGCTTCGCCCGCGCTGTAGCCCTTGGCAATGCCGCCCATCTCCAGCGCATCCGTCGCGATCAGCCCATTGAAACCGAGCTGCTTGCGCAGCAGATCGGTCAGGATCGCCGAAGAAAGCGTGGCCGGCAGATCGGGCGGCGCCAGCGCCGGCACCGCGACGTGAGCCGTCATGATGGAGTCTACACCGGCCTCGATGGCCGCGCGGAAGGGCACCAGTTCCAGGTGCTCCAGGCGGTCGCGATCGGCCGGGATGGTCGCCAGGTTCAAGTGCGTGTCTGTCGCCGTGTCGCCGTGTCCTGGGAAATGTTTGGCGGTGGTCAGCACGAGATTCTTTTTGTCCGCATGCGCCCCTTCGATGAAAGCCTTCACCTGGGCCGCCACATCCTGCGGATTCTCTCCGAACGAGCGGATGTTGATGATGGGGTTGTCGGGGTT
>JAIQFL010000437.1 GCA_020073365.1 Terriglobia bacterium
ACCGGGGGGCGCACGGACTCCGGTTTCCAACCCAGCAGGAACTCGACCGCTCCGCCGCAGACGCGGCCCTGGCATGGGCCCATGCCGCAGCGGGTGTGCAGCTTGGCATCGCGCCAGCCGGAACACTGGCGGATACGATCATAACTGACGTCTTCGCAGCGGCAGACCAGGGTGTCAGATCGGCTACAACAAACTAGTCCTGGCCACCGGCGCACGCGAATGCTTTCTCCCCTTCCCGGGCTGGACGCTGCCCAACGTCATTTCGAGATCGCCGTTCGAACTTCTCCAGCTACCGCCCTGCCCGGATCCCGGCATCGGCTTATTTCACTCGTTTGAGAAGCTTGTTGTACGCTTCGTGGGAGCCGATCCAGAACCAGAAATACGTACCATCCTTCAGCCGGGCAATGGCTCGATGAGACCGGCCAATCTCAACCGTGTAGACCTGACGCTTTTGGGCGAAACCCAGAGTGGGATGATGCGGGTTTTCGACGAACAGGGCGAACTGCTTGTCGGCCAACCTTTGGACCTCGGCAGGCAGTTCGGCATACAGCTTCCAGAACGACCGGAAGGGAACCGATCTGCGTTCATTCACGGGGGCGGGTCACTTTGAAATGGCCGAAGTTGCCCGCTTCTATCTGAGCGTCAACTTCCTCCAGAAGCGCCATCCCCGCCCCGCCGGGAGAGAAGTCGTTCTCAATTTGCGCGTCCCACGCCTTAGCCAGCCACGACTCGAGGGCGAGCCGCTCCTCTTCAGGGAGTTGCACGATCGCTTCCTTGATGGCTTCCAGTGTCATGCTCCATCATTAGCGCCAATCCTCCAAAGATGCAAAGGGGGCAACATGCCGTGACTGCGCCTTTTGTTAGCCGCCGCTTCGCTCACTATGTGGTGGATCCCGAGGATCCGTTTCCGGATGGGTTCACGGTCGGGGACATCTGGGGCCGCTGAGGCTCTGGATGCGCGCGGGGAACACCGGGGGGCGCACGGACTCCGGTTTCCAACCCAGCAGGAACTCCACCGCTCCGCCGCAGACCCGGCCCTGGCAGGGGCCCATGCCGCAGCGCGTGTGCAGCTTGGCATCGCGCCAGCCGGAACACCGGCGGACCCGCTCATAGCTGACGTCTTCGCAGCGGCAGACCAGGGTGTCGTCCTGCGTGAGGTTCTTGAGTTCCTCGCGCAGAGCGAACGCCTTTTCCAGCGAGGCCGCGAAGCGGCGGTGACGGGTCCGCGCGCCAAACAGGCTCGCCGCCAACTCGGGCTTGCCCGCGGCCGCGTTTCCGGCGATCTCACCCTCCACGAGCGACAGGTCCAAACCGCCAATCCCGGTAACCTCGCCGGCCGCATACACACCTGGTACAGAAGTCTGCTGATAATCGTCCACCTCGACGCCGGTCTCGCTCAAACGGCAGCCCAGCAGGGCAGGCAACTCCACGTTGGGAATCAGCCCGAAGCCGCAGGCCAGGTAGTCGCAGGGCTCTTTCCAGATCCTGCCGGCGCGATACAGCGTGACGCTTTCGAGTTTGCCGGAGCCATCGGCGGCGATCGGCCAGCACGACGTGAGATGCCGAACGCCCAGAAGGGCCGCCCCGAATTGAAGCGTTTGCAGCAGCTTCCCGGGGTGGCCAACCAAGCCCAGGCCGAAGCGAAGCAGAGCGGCGTCGCTGGCCTGCTCGGCCACCAGCCGTGGCTTCGCTCCGTGACCGCGCATAAACCTGGCGACCGCCAGCAGCAGGGGCCCGCTACCCGCAACAACGACCTTCTTGCCCTCTATCGGCAGGCCGGACTTGGCGAGCGCCTGCAAGCCGCCAGCGCCCATGACGTTGGGCAGCGTCCAGCCCGGGAAGGGGAGGAAGCGTTCGCGAGCGCCGGTGGCCAGGATTAGTCTGCCGTAGCCGATTTCAAGATCGCCGTCGAACTTTTCCAGGGTGAGGCGGCCGGGTTCGGGTACGGCAATCACGCGGGCGCCCGTAATCGGCTCCAGCTTGCCGAGCAGGGGCTGCCATTGGGCTGGATCGGATCGCCAGATCTGGCCGCCGGGCTGCGGGTTGTCGTCGAGCAGGGCCACGCTTGCGCCGGATTCCGCGGCGCGCTTCGCGGCGGCGAGGCCGGCGGGGCCGGCACCGACGACGACGATGTCGAAGGTGTGATCAGTCACTTTCACGCTATTACGCGCACCGGGAGATCAGGCGTACCAGGAGCCCGCGCGAAACGCCGCTCATTCCGGGTACCCGACGATTCGGATCGGAACGCGTCTACGCGAGTCAGAGGGCGTCAACTCCGCCTCAATGCGGGTAGCTCGCCGCGATAAACTCGTCCACGTCCTTGTGCAGCTTCTCGCGCGCTTTCTTATCGATGTACATCATGTGCCCGGCCTCGTAGTACGTAAAGCCGATGTTCTTCCGCATGGAAGGTTCCAGGTTCATGTGTGACACCGTCTGTTCGATACCATTGAATGGCGTCGCCAGATCGTAGTACCCACACGCCACGAGCACTTTCAGATTGGACTGCTGGGTCATCGCCGACCGCAGGGCTTCCGCAACCTGGCCTGGCTGCCCCTGGTCCCAGGGACGAACGTTGGCGCTGATCGTGTAATACATGTCCGTGGACCATTTCAGGTCGCGCCGCACGTAATCCTGAAACATCGCGGAATAGGCGCCTTCGTACGAAGCTTCGCTGGAATCGTATTCGTTGCGTTCTCCGGCGGCGTCAGCATCCATGCCCTCGAACCGCGAATCCAGCCGTCCCACCGTCTTTCGCTTGTCGCGCTCCAGTTCCTTGAACCAGCGTTGCGGGCTGATGCGCAGATTGCTCTCCTCGATGTATTTCGTTGAAAGCCCCGTGAAACGCGCAAGGTCTTTGACCACCTTCTGACGCTCGGCCGAGCTCAACTGGTCGCCCTTCTCCAGCGCCGCGGCATATTCCCCGTGGGCGAACTGGCGTGCCGCCTGTGCCACCGACTCGATGTTCTCGTTCTGCAGATCGGACGGAAGCAGTTTGTGATACCACGCCGAAGTCACGAATGTCGGCAGGAAGAACTTAGTCCGGTCATCGGCCCCCCAATTCCCGAATCCCACCGATGAAACCAGGACGATGCCATTGAGGTAGATCTGGTGTCGTTGCTGGAGAATGGCCGACATCTGCGCCGAACGAGTGGTGCCATAACTCTCGCCGATCAGGAACTTGGGCGACGCCCAACGCTCATTCCGCGTCAGGTACTGATAGATGAAGTCCGAAAACCACGTGGCGTCCTGAACGGTCCCATAGAACTGCGCCGGATTTTCGCCGGGCGCCGGACGGCTGTAGCCGGTCGAGATCGCATCCACAAACACCAGGTCGCTGGCATCCAGGAAGGAGTCTCCGTTGTCCACAATGGAGTAGGGCGCCGGCATGCCGTGCCCATCGTCGGTCAGCAGGATGCGTCTCGGCCCCAGACCCATGTGGGTGAACAGCGATCCCGACCCGGGGCCGCCATTGTAGACGAACGAGACGGGCCGCTTCGAGAGATCCGGCGAATCGTCTTTGGTGTAGCCCACGAAGAAGAAGCTGGCTTTGGGGATCCCATCGTCCGACTTGATCACGTAATTGGCGGTCGTCGCCGTATAGGCGATCGGCTGCCCGCCGACTCGCGCAGTGTGGTGCGTAACCGAGGACTTCTCTTCCAGTGCCGGCCCGCGCCGCGGTTCCTGGGCCGCCGGTGGAGTCTGCCCCCTGCCCGTCTGCGTCGGGTCGTCAGGCGCCCCGCCCCGCCTGCCCTGGGCCGCGGCGGTACATGCGGCCAGCACGAGGCTCACGCCGCAGGCGATCCTGGGATTCGTTCTCATAGGCGATCTCTCCTCCGAGGAAGTTCCAGGGCATCATTGTATACCAGATTGGACTGGAGCACCTTGGCCACGGGCCCTGGAGGGCAATGGCGATTCGGAGAACCCTGCCTCATCGGGCGCGTTTGGAGATCGCCGCCAGGCTCATCCCGCAGGAGCGTCGCGGTATCACTAAGTGGTATCATTGAAAGGTGGCCAGCCACAGGCGAACCCTCGAAGCTATCTTCGAAAAGCGCGCCAACATTGCTTGGAACGATTATCGAAAGCCTGTTGAAGCATCACGGCGCCGAGTTAAGCGAGGGTAGCGGCTCACGGCTTCGAATCGCTCTGAATGGTGTTCGCGCCGTTTTTCACCGGCCTCACCCGCAAAAGGAAACAGGCCGGGGCGCAGTTGCTTCGATGAAGCGGTTCCTGGAGGAGGCTGGAATTGTGCCGGAAGGAGATGTATGACGTATAAGGGCTATGAGGCGGTTGTGGAGTTTGACGAGGAGGCTGGAGTCTTGAGCGGCGAAGTGATTAACACGCGGGATGTGATCACTTTCCAGGGGGAATCCGTGGAAGCACTCAAAAAGGCATTTGAGGACTCCGTGGATGACTACCTGGCCTTCTGCAGGAAGCGCAACGAGGAGCCCGAACGGCCTTTCTCGGGGACCTTCACCTTGCGAGTTCCTCCCCAGTTACACAGACAGATTACGCTCGAAGCCCGGCGGCACGGTAAGAGCCTGAACTCATACGTCATCGACCGCCTCAAATCGAGAGCCGTGTCTCCGCGGTGAGCTTCTCACCCGCTGCGACCCCGGCATTTACCCCCCGATGGAATACATTGGCCGCGGCGGCGCCACGAACTTGGCCGAGTTGATCTCGTGGCCAATCCACTTCCCGGCGATATTGCGGCGGATCAGCGCCCGGATCTCGTCATCCGAAGCCCCCGAGCGCATCAGGCCCTTCACATCGTCTTCCTGAATCGCGAAGAGGCAGTACCGCAACTTGCCATCGGCCGTCAACCGGACGCGATTGCAGTTCAGACAGAACGGCCGGCTCACCGAGGCAATGAATCCGACCGTGCCGCCGTCCGCAAATTCGTATTCCGTGGCAGGGGCGCGTGGATCCGGGTCGGGAACCGGGTGGAGCGGGCCGATCTCGCGCGAGAGCATCTCGATCATGGCGTCCGCCAGCAGCACCTTGCTCCGGTCCCAGAGGTTCTGCGCGTCGAGCGGCATGAATTCGATGTACCGCACCTCGAAGCCGTTCTCGCGCGCGAAGCGCGCCAGCGGCACGATATCGGGCTCCACCAGGTTCTTGACCGCCACCGCGTTGATCTTGATCTTCCTATATCCGATCTCTTTGGCGCGCGCCAGGCCCGCCAGCACCTTATCCAGATCGTCGCGCCGGGTAATCTGTCGAAAGCGTTCGCGGTCGAGCGTGTCCAGGTGCACGTTGAGACGCCGCAGGCCCGCCTCATACAGCGGTTCCGCCAGGTCGGGCAGCAGCACGCCATTGGTGGTGAGCGCCAGATCTCTAATTCCGCGGACCGCCGCCAGCCGCCGGATCAGTACCGGCAGATCCCGCCGCACCAGCGGCTCCCCGCCCGTGACGCGCAGTTTGTTGATCCCCAGGCTCACCGCGATCTCGACGAAGCGCTCGATCTCTTCGAAATCCAGGATCTCGCGGCGCTCGACAAAGTGCACATCCGTCTCCGGCATGCAGTAGAAGCAGCGGATGTTGCACCGGTCCGTGACGCTGATGCGCAGGTTGTCGTGAACGCGGCCGAAGGAATCGACGAGCGGTGCGGATGGCGGCATTTATTTCACTGCGAGCATGCGCTCGAGCGGCGCCAACGCGCGCCGCATGATTTCTTCGGACAACTCCACGCGCGGGTCGAGCGAGGCCAGCGAATCCCGCAGCTTTTCCAGCGTGTTCAGCTTCATGTACGGGCACTCGCTGCAATTGCAGTTCTCATTGGCCACGAAGTAGAACCGCTTGTGGGGCGCCACTCTCGCCAGCGAGTAGTTCACGCCGCTCTCCGTCATCACGATGAATTCCAGCGCGTCCGACGCCGCGCACCACTCGATGATGGCCGAAGTGGACCCGATGAAGTCCGCCATCGCCAGCACCGGTTCCGGGCACTCGGGGTGCGCCACCACCATGGCCTCCGGGTGCTCCTCTCTGGCCTCCGCCACCCGGCGCGCCGGGAACGTGGCGTGCACGATGCAGGTGCCCTGCCAGATCTGCATGTTCTCGCGGCCCGTCTCCCTGCGCACGTAGTTCCCCAGATTGCTATCGGGCAGGAAGAGGATCGGCTGCTCCCGCGGGATGGAGTTCACTACCTTGACGGCGTTGCGCGATGTGCACAGGATATCGCTTTCGGCCTTCACCTCGATCGACGTATTGATGTAGCTGACAATCGCGTGGTCGGGGTGCTTGCTCCGGAATTCGCGAATCGGTTCCACCGGGCAGCTCTCCACCAGGCTGCAACTGGCCTCGCGGTCGGGGACCACCACGATGCGGTTCGGGTTGAGCACCTTGGCCGTCTCCGCCATGAACCAGACGCCGCAGAAAGCGATGACGTCGCCCGAGAATTCGCGCGCCTTGCGGGCCAGTTCCAGGCTGTCGCCGACCACATCGGCGAGTTCCTGAATCTCCGGTTCCTGGTAGTGGTGGGCCAGCAGAATGGCCTTCCGCTGCTTCTTCAGGTCCAGGATTTCGTCGGCGATGGTGATTTGGGCGAGCATGGGGGAGACTCCTTCATCTTATCAAAGCCTCCATAATAGTTACGTGCGGGTCCTGTTAATCTCCACCTACGAATTGGGCCGCCAGCCGTTTGGGCTGGCATCTCCCGCCGCGTGGCTGCGCGCCGAAGGCAACCAGGTGACCGTGGCCGATCTCGCGTGCCGTCCCCTGCCCGGCCCCGCGGTGGAGCAGGCCGACCGGATCGCATTTTTCCTCCCCATGCATACCGCCACGCGCCTGTTCCTGCGAGTGGTGGAGCGCGTCAAGGCCCTGAACCCACAGGCCCATCTGTGCGGTTATGGGCTCTACGCACCCTTGAATGCCGCGCTGCTCGGCCGCGCCGGAATCGCGACCATCATCGGCGGCGAATTCGAGCAAGGCCTGGTAGATTGGGCGCGAGGCGATGCGCGGACCGGCCCTGCGGTTTCTCTGGCGCGCCAGCGCTTCCTGGTCCCCGATCGCACCGGTCTGCCCCCCCTGGCCGCCTATGCCCAAATTGTGACCAACGGCACCACTCATCGCGTGGGGTATACCGAGGCATCGCACGGATGCAAGCATCTGTGCCGCCATTGCCCCGTGGTCCCGGTCTACCGCGGCCAGTTTCGCATCGTCCAACCGGACGTGGTGCTCGCGGACATTCGCCAGCAGGTGGCCGCCGGCGCGGAGCACATCACCTTCGGCGATCCCGATTTTCTGAACGGCCCCGGCCACGCCATCCCCATTGTGGAAGCCCTGCACCGCGAGTGGCCCGCCCTCACCTACGACGTCACCATCAAGATCGAGCACCTGCTGAAGCATCGCGACTTGCTGCCCGTGCTCAAACGGACCGGCTGCCTGTTCGTGACCTCCGCGGTGGAGTCGCTGGACGACGCCGTACTCGAACGACTGGCGAAGGGCCACACGCGCGCCGATTTCACGAAGGCCCTGTCCCTGATGCGCGCCGCGGGTCTGCCGATGTCGCCGACGTTCATCCCCTTCACGCCGTGGACCACCCGCGAGAGCTACCGCGAACTCCTCCGCGCGCTCCTGGAACTGGACCTGGCCGGCGAAGTGGCGCCCATCCAGCTTGCGCTGCGCCTGTTGATTCCTGAAGGCTCGCTGATGCTGGATTTGCCCGAGGTTCGCGCGATGATTGAACCCTTCGATCCGCGCGGCCTGTGCTACCCATGGCGAAACCGCGACCGCGAGATGGACTCGCTCTCGGCCGCCATTCAGGAAACCGTCAGGCGCGAGGAACGCCGGCGGGCCAGCCGCCTGGAGATCTTCCGGAAGATCTGGGATCTGTCGCAGGCGGGGAGCTTTCCGGATGTGCCGATGGCCGCGCGCGCAACGATCCCCTATCTGACCGAGCCCTGGTACTGTTGAGCGGAGCCCACCGAAGAGCAGGTTGCTCTTGTGTAGATCCTTAGGATTCGCCGGACCGCGGCGCTGTGGCACAATGTACGGTAACATGCGAATCCTGATTGTTGCGGCCGCAATCACCGCGTGTGCGTGTGGTCCGGTCACCGAGGCGGGCGGAATTCCCGAGTATTCCTACGAGATCGTGCACACCTATCCGCACGATCGGCTGGCCTTCACCGAAGGGCTGTTCTACCTGAACGGATTCCTGTATGAGAGCACCGGGCTGCCCGAACAATCTTCCGTTCGCAAGGTGCGGTTGGAGACGGGCGAAGTGGTTCAGAAACACGACCTGCCCGGCGAATACTTCGGCGAAGGAATCATCGCGTGGAAGGACCGCCTGATCCAGATGACTTACACCACCCAGGTTGGTTTTGTTTACGACCTCGCCACCTTTACCGTGCACAACTGCAGGATGCTTGCGCCCAACTGCGCCTCCGGGACCTGGCCAGCCAGCTTCTCCCGCAGCTTTCTCTCCAGCGTGGCGTCATCTTTTTCCTGCTTAACCAGTTCAATCATCTCGCGTTGCTGGGCTTGTGCTTGCTTGGCCTCGTCGGCACTCTTGCCGCTGGCCTCGGTGATTAACAGTG
>JAIQFL010000438.1 GCA_020073365.1 Terriglobia bacterium
GCAACCGCATAACAGCCGACTTTGCTGTAGGCCGGAAAAATGAGGAGGCTCCGAAAAACCCCTTCAACTGGAAACAAAAGCGGGATCAGGACAGCCGGCCTAAGACGGCAACAGTCCACCGGCAGCCCGTCAACCGGCGGCGCCCCGCTACAGTACGCCCTGAGGCCGAATCGAGCCGCCGGAGGCTCAAATTACTGTCTGAACCGCAGCACAGTCTTGTCTCATGCAGGATGAGCGTGGAGGATTGGGAGTAGAGCCTCAGCATGCAGGCAAAAGAGAAGTTGAGCCGGAACGGATTTGGGCGTTTCTGGAGGGCAGTGGAGGTTGCGTTCGATGGGCGGGGCGGTATCGGGAGGAGGTATAGGGGTGGGTGAACCAAACGTTGCGGCAGCAACGGCACGGGGAGTTGAAGCGGAGTGGGCGGAAACCGTTCAATCGGGAAAGGCAAAAACGTCAACGCTGATGCCCCTGGGGCCTTCCGTTGCTTTCGACAGGCCTTATCGCGGTAGGCCGCCCATTCCGGTCCGGAGCAGAGCCTACTCTTGCCTCCGCCTGATAGTGAAAACGAACGGATTCGGATCAGCTATGTACCGAGGAGTGACGGGCATGCACGTCCCACCAGAACGAGGGTTCCTTGCCGGCCCTGCGATAGTAATTGTTTAGATCTTCGAGCCAGCGAAGCGCGGCGGCCGGTTTCATCCAGGAACCGGCGGCTTGCTCTCCAAACGGGCCGGAATGGGAATTCGTGAACGGGTAGTGATCGGGGCTGTACTTGCCAGGCGGATTCCATTCGGACTTGGCACGAAACCGCTGCGGAAGGCTGCTGATTGCGTTCCGAACGAACGGAGAAAGACACCCAGCTTTCCGTAGAAGTCGCCAGCCGATCTGGTGATCGAATATCGGCGGCGTGTGCCAGTAGGTCTCGCCATCCACGAACTTGAAGGCGGAGTATCCCAATTCGATCAACCTTTCGATGGTAGGATCGCCAAAGTTCAGTTCGAGGGAGACATAGGGGGGGGCGGTGGCTGGAGTGAGGGACTGCAGAGTTTGCAGGTCCGAACCTTCGATGTCGACTTTCATGAAGAAAGGTTTCCCATGCTCAGCAATAAGCTGCGGGGTCGTGATGCAAGAGATGTCTATCTCTTCCCATTCCCCAGCCTGTCTCCTTTTTCCTGGTTCGAAGGAAGACCAGCCGTCGCTCAGGAGATTACGATAGAAGGTGAACACTCCCGGCTTTTCCAACACCCCCGCGTTGATGACCGTCATCCGCCCTTGCTTGATGTCGTTTTCAAATCGCCGGGTGCATTGATCCGCCAACAGCGGATTGGCTTCAATTCCCACGACCCGATACCCGAGATGGAGATAATAGGCAGCGTCATCGCCGTTGTTGAGCCCAATGTCAAAAACAAGATCCTGCTCCACCCTGATTCCCCCTCCGTCATCGGCACGATGAGCCCACCGGACCGTATCCAAAAATATATATCAGTTTTTCGGCCTCCGGCAAGCGGGGCGAGGCCCAGTCCCTTGAAATCCCCCGTGAATTTGTGATGGATTCAACAACCCAGGCATGATGAGCGCTCGAGTTTGGACTGGTGCTGCCTGGGCTTCACCGTCCGCGCCGCACGGACCCTCCAGCCGCGGCGGTTAGGGCACCGGGCTATAGTGAATCCGATCCCACATCATGATGAAATCGACTGTCCTTCCACCCGGAGCACCGGGGCATTCGGAATGTTGCGAGTCCTCACTCGCTTGCTAGTGTTAGCGCCGGTTCAAAAGAGCACATTTTCGCCGGTTTTGGCCTCGTGGCGAGCGCCGGCACAGACGCCGAGGCACCGGACGGCTATCCCGTGCAGCGAATTTGAGGCGCAGCGCGGCACTTGGCCTGTTCAGCGAAGTGTCGGCGTCACTCGATAAGCGACGCTCCCGCGCGTCAATACGAGCGGGGGCATTGGAACACCGAGCGTGTTTGGCGTCCGGCCTGACCGATTCGATCACCAGGTAGAATCTCTCGGCGCTGTTGACCTTGCCCGCTATGCAGTACACCTTATCAGGCGAGATGAGCTGGGCTTTAGTGAAGTCGTACAGACGATAAACGTAGGTCGGGAGTTCGAGTCTCTCCAGGCGCGCCACATCACAAAGTACTTAGGCACTCGGGTCGGACGCCCGGCGCGGGGTTCCCGCCGCGCAATCCCCAGCGGCCGGCCAGATGGTAGACATACGGCCGAAACCCCACCGCCTGATCGGTCCCTGAGGTTCGATTCGCCGTCGCGCCGTCGGGCGCACCGTCAGCAGGCAGTCAGCGGGCGGGAACCTCTCGCAGTTCGGACCGGGCCGCCTCTCGCCGCGCTGCGAGCCACTGCCGCCAGGCATCCAGGCCTTCGCCGGTGGTACAGGAAACTTCGATAATCTCCATTTCGGGATGAACGCTGCGGGCGTTCTCACGCGCCTGCTCGATGCGGAATGGCACATACGGCAGCAGATCGATTTTGTTCAGCACCAGGAGCGTCGATTTGAAAAAAATCGACGGGTATTTCAGCGGTTTGTCTTCTCCTTCCGCCACACTGAGCACCACGATCTTGGCCGCCTCGCCAAGGTCGTAACTGGCGGGACAGACCAGATTGCCGACATTTTCGATGAGCAGCAGATCGAGATCCTCCAGCCGCCACTCCGCCAATGCGCGCTCGATCATGCGGGCATCCAGATGGCAGGCGCCGCCGGTAGTGATTTGCCGCACCGGGAAACCGGAGCGCGCCAGCCGCCGGGCGTCGTTGTCGGTCTGGATGTCGCCCGTCAAGACGGCGACGCGTGTGCCCGGCGCGAAGCTCTCCAAGGTGCGCTCCAACAGCAGGGTCTTCCCGGCCCCTGGTGAGCTGATCAGGTTCAGGCATAGGATGCCGTGTTCGCGGAAACGCTCCCGCAACTCGCCGGCAATCCGGTCATTCTCGCTCAGCACTTTCCTTTCCAGCGGTACACGGTTCATGGTTCCTCCATCTCCAGGTATGCCAGTTCCAGCTCATCGCCGCCGGTGCATTCGGTTCTTGAGGCGCCGCATTTCGGACACGCAAACTGGTAATCGATCACGCGGAAGCTCAGCCCGCACGCGGGGCAGCGATGCAGCCGCGGCCGGGTCTGAATCTCCAGGACCAGATGCTGCCACTCGGTTCCCGTCGTCAGCGCCTCGAGGCTGAAGGCGAGGGCCTCGGGATTGACGCCCGCGAGTTCTCCCACGGTGACGGCAACCTTCCGAACAACGGCTCCGGGGTGGCGCGCGGCTTCCGTCTGTACCGCCTCGAGCACTGCATTCGCAATTCCCAGTTCGTGCATGATTGACTCAGCGATGCCGGCCTCAGCAGATGCGGGGCAACTGATCGCCCGCCAGCATGTCCACAATGCGGGTGGGTCCGACCGTGGTTCTCATGGTGACCAGGCGCGGATGGGAAGCGGTTACCGATCCGATGATCCGCGCCTGCCCGCCCAGTGGATGCCGGCACATAGCGGCGAGCACGCGATCCGCCGCGTCAGGGGCCACGATCGCGACCAGCTTCCCCTCGTTGGCCACGTACAAAGGGTCCAGCCCGAGCATTTCGCACGCGCCTTTCACCTCTTCGCGCACGGGAATCGCCCGCTCGTCGATTTCAATGCCAACCCGCGCTTGCGCCGCGAATTCATTGAGCGTGCTGGAAAGCCCGCCGCGCGTAGGATCGCGCAGGCAGCGGATCTCCGTGCTGGCGGCGAGCATGGCAGCCACCAGCGTGTGGAGGGCGGCGGAATCGCTTTCCAGGGGGTTGTCAAACTCCAGACCTTCGCGCTTCGCCAGGATGGCAATCCCGTGCTCGCCGATGGCCCCGCTCAGCAGGACGCGATCGCCGGGGCGCGCCCGATCGGCGGAAAGTTGAATCCCATCCGCGACCATACCGATACCCGAAGTATTAATGAATAGCCCGTCCCCGCTCCCCTTCTCCACGACTTTTGTGTCGCCGGTCACCACCTGCACGCCGGCGTCGGACGCGGCCCGCCGCAGGGAGGCGGCCACGCGGCGCAAGGTTTCCATGGGAAGCCCTTCCTCGATGATGAACGCGGCGCTCAAAAACAACGGCTGCGCCCCACCCATGGCGAGATCGTTCACGGTGCCATGGACCGCCAGCGAGCCGATGTCGCCGCCGGGGAAGAACAGCGGTTTCACTACGAACGTATCCGTGGTGAAGGCCAGGCGCAAACCGTTAATATTGACGATCGCCTGGTCGTCCATACGCGCCAGAATGGGGTTGTCAAACGCCGCGAGGAAAACATCATGGATCAGCTCGGCGCTCAGCCTGCCTCCGCTTCCGTGCCCCAATAACACGCGATCGCCGGCCGGCAGGGGCGCGGGGCAAACCATTTCGGCAATCGATCTTTGCTCCTCCCGCATCACGAAACCTCGCTCTGGATGGAATGCCGCCGGTAATGATAGTAGGCGGCGCAGGCCCCTTCGGCGGAAACCATGAGAGCGCCCATGGGGTTCTCCGGCGTACAGGCAGCGCCGAAGACCGGGCAGTCGGTGGGCCGCTTCAGCCCCTGCAGGACTTCGGCGCTGATGCATTCGGGCGGCTCTTCCGCCGTCATCTCGCCGACTCCGAAGAGCCGCTCGGCGTCGTAGGCGGCGAACTCCTCCCGCAGGCGTAAGCCGCTTTGCGGAATGACCCCGATGCCGCGCCACTTGCGATCGCAGACTTCGAGCACCTGTTCCATAATGCGTTGCGCCGGCACGTTGCCTTCGTAGCGCACCGAACGGGCATATTGGTTTTCCACCACCGCGCGCCCTTCTTCCAGTTGCGCCACCAGCATGTCCACGGCCTCCAGCAGGTCGGCGGGCTCGAAGCCGCCCACCACGATGGGCACATGAAAGTCGAGGCAGAGCGCCTCGTACTGCCAATAGCCCATGACGGTGCAAACGTGTCCCGGCGCGATGAACCCCTGCACCAGGTTCCGCGGCGACCCGAGCAGCAGCCGGATGGCCGGCGGGACCAGCACGTGCGAAACCAGCATGGAGAAATTGTTCAGGCCCTCACGGCGCGCCTCCCACACCGCCATGGCATTGGGAGGAGCGGTGGTTTCAAATCCGATGCCGAAGAACACCACCTGGCGCTGGGGCAGCGCGCGTGCCAGTTTCACGGCATCCATCGGCGAGTAGACGATGCGCACATCGCCGCCCGCGGCTTTGACCCGAAACAGGTCGGAATGAGACCCCGGCACGCGCAGCATGTCGCCGTAGGAGGCGAACGTGACCTCTGCGCGCGAGGCAATCGCGATGGCTTTGTCCACGACCTCGAGCGGCGTGACGCACACCGGACATCCGGGTCCATGCACCAGGCGGATCCCGGCTGGAATCAGCTCATCCAGCCCGTACTTCATGATCGTGTGCGTCTGGCCCCCGCAGATTTCCATCAGGTTCCAGGGCCGCGTGGTGCGGCGCGCAATCTGCGCCGCCAGCGATTGCACAACATGCTCGTCGCGGTACTCGTCGATGTATTTCATGGCATTCCCGGCTCCGGCTGGTTTCGCTCGCCAGGTTCCTCTTCGAGCAGCCCCATCTCCTCCAGCAGCCGATACGTGCGCGCGGCCTCTTCCGGGTCCACGCGGCTGATGGCAAAGCCGACGTGCACCATGACGTAATCGCCCACTTGAGCTTCGGGAACGAAGTTCAAGAAAGCCTGGCGGGCAATGCCGCCGAACTGCACCTTCGCGATGCGGTTGCCGTCGCGCTCTTCCGCCTCGATGATTTTACCCGGCACTGCCAGACACATAATTCATTCCTTCCCGTTAATGCCCCGGTTGGTCCGCTGCCGGGACGCCTTTTGCGCCCGCTTGTAGAAACAATTGCGCGGGACGAGCTGGCGCACCAGGCAGCGCTCCCGGAAATAGATTCCGCACTTGAGGCAAAGCTCCTCGGGATTCGAGGTGTGGTCCACAATGTCCGCGGACAATCGGTCCAGCAGTTCCGACGCGCGCCGCAGCTCTTCCTGCGGGAACTGGACGAAGATGCTCTGAAGTTTGCGCTGGCGGGCGTTCTCATAAGTCGAGAGCAGCCGTTGGCCCGCCCGGGTGAGGTGGAGGTGCATGACGCGCCGGTCCTTCTGGTCCTCGATGCGCCGCAGCAGATCGCGCCGCACGAGGCGATCGACCGCCTTACTGGCGGCCGCATTGCTGACCCGAAGAAACTGAGCCACATCGCCGAGCGTGTAGGAATCCGTCATGGCCACCAGCTTCAGCAGCTTCATTTGCGAGGCCGTGACCTGTCCTTCCGCCGCTTTCTCCAGCAGCCGCTGATCGATAATATCGGTGACGGCGGACGCGAAAACATGCGCGCTTCCCAGGAAATCGTCGATTTCTCTCAGGCTGGGGTTAGACGTCATACAGACCTTTTTATCCGGAAACCTTTTCTTTAGTTAAACAACTTTCGGGGCGCAAGTCAATCCCAACGGCCCTTCACTCCTTCATTCCCTCTCTTTGGCGGAAGCCATCACCCGGGCGGCAGCCGCCGGTCGCCCCTCCAGGCGATGGCGGATCACCCCGTGGCACCAGTCGCAGCCAATCGCGGCATCACGCACGTGCCGGCTGTGAATGGCGGCGATGCCGGCGCGGAGCAGGTCTTCCGAGCGCTCCAGGTGGCAATGCCGGCACTGGCGCTCTTCCACAGCCACTGACCCGCGTGACAAACCCACATGGCAGCCGGCGCAATCGTCGCCCGGCGTCACTCCAGCAGCCACATGGTCAAAGCGATCGGCGCCGGGCCCGGAGGGCGCCCCACCTTGCGGAAGGGCATGACAATTGACGCAGCCCACGCCGGCGATCGACGGCCGCGGGTCGTGCCCACTGGGCCCGGCGGTCTCGAAATGGCAGGTGAAGCAGGCGTTGGTGTCGACGGCGAAGTGGCTTTCCGGACTCACGTCGGTGTGGCAACTGGTGCAGCGCAATTCCGGTCCGCGCCAGTTTTTTGCGGGGTGCCCTCCGGGCCCGCCGAAGCTCGCCGCTGCGAACGTGCTCCCGAGATGCTTGGCGTGATTGAAGTAATAAAGACGCCGTGGATACCGTACACCCGCCAATTGGGCAGTGCTGTGACAGCCGCTGTGCAGACAGGTCTCGTCATTGACGCGGGCGGAGGGCTTGGATGCCGGCGCTCCGGTAAGCGAGATGACCAGTTGCGAAACGCCCTGCATCTTCGCCTTGGCATAGCCGCGTATGCCCGGCTCGTAGTGGCATGCCGGGCAGCCGATTTCGGATTTAGCGTGCGGAGACGATTTCCAGTTACTGAAGTAGGAGCGCATCTCGTGGCAGCTTCCACAGAAGATCGGATTGGAGCTGGTGACGACGCCCCAGCTTCCGAATGTCGCCACGCCCAGCAGGCCCACCGGGAACGCGTAGAGGAAACGATGGCGCCACTTGGGAGCCGGCAGGAACAGCGTGGGCCGGCGGAACCGCACCAGATTGCGCGACACGGCGGCCAGGAAGATCAGCCCCAGCAGAGCCGTTCCCCAAAGGAAGAAGGCCACCAGGTGACGGCCGAAGAGATCGGTCGAGTTCTGCACGAAGTGGTAGGCCAGGATTGCGAGGGTGAGGGTGGCGCAGTAGATGAAGATCTCGCGCTCCGTCGCCATCATCAACGCGAGCCACACTGCCAGCGCCACCAGCAGCACGATGCGCGCCGCGGCCGGAACCGCCACCGGCCCCAACACGAAGAAGCTGGCTGCCACGGTGACCGCGATGGCGGCGGCGTAGAGCGCCCACGCGCCGCGCAGGTCCCGGCCGCCCTGCTGCCGTCGGCCGAGGAGCACCAGGACCAGCGCTATCGGTATCAGGAAGGCGATGCGGTTGCCCGCGGTGACCTGCGCCAAGGCCGGGAGGAATTCGTAGATCGCGAAGGCTCCCGCCAGGCCCGCGCCAGCGAGAAAGACGTGCCCGGCGCCGTAGTGGCTCAACAGCAAATACAAAACGAGATAGGCCAGCCCGCTCATCCAACCGATGGTGGTGATTTGACCGAACGGCAGCGAGAGCAGGATCGCGGCTCCGGCCGCTGCGCCTGCGGCAGCCGAGAGGTCCATCGGCAGCGCTTCGCGGCGATTTCCGCGCCGCCTCAGCCATATCGCAACTGTGGAGAACGCCGCCGCCAACACAAAGAACAACGGCAGTGAGAGCAGCGCCCAGCCCACCGCCAACAATTCCAGGTGGAAGGCGGCGACGGCGCTCGCCGCGGCGGCATAGAGGTAGGGCAGACGCATGGGTTGGCAGGCGGAAGCGCCTGCCCCACTCGGTGCCGCCACCCAGGCATAGAGCAGCGCGTAAAACAGCAACGCGAAAGCTGCCGGAGCATAAAGGTGCTGCCAGAGCAGCACGCCTGCCGCGCCCATCGCCAGCAACGCGCCGAGCGCCTCCATAGAGGTCGAACGGTCCCTCCGTGTGCTCGATGGTGCGATCGCCTTGTTTTGTTCCGTCGGAGGTGTTGAGCCGCAATCGGAAACCGTGTGGCGGCAGATGGATAAGTATGGTGTTCCGCGAA
>JAIQFL010000041.1 GCA_020073365.1 Terriglobia bacterium
CTGCGCGGCGAAATCCTCGGAGACCACGTTCACCACGAACTCCCCCGTGGCTTCGATATTGATCAGGGTGTCCTTCCTGGTCCCGTCCCTGCGGACGATCGGCGAGAAGCAGATCACCGGCGGATTGGCGCTGACCACGGTGAAGTAGCTGAAGGGCGCCAGGTTCAAGATGCCCTCCGCGCTGAGCGTGGAGACGAACGCGATGGGGCGAGGTACCACGGCCCCCACCAGCAGTTTGGCAATGTCGCGCGGATCGGTAGCGGCGGGATCGACGATCAACTATTTCTTCTCCATCCAACTGGCCCAGTATTCCTTCCATTCCACCTGTTCCCCGGCCGGCAGCACGTGGATGGGGTTGAGTCCATCCAGCATCACCGCGTACTCGTCGGTATGGGTCTTCTTATGCTGGTTGGCCAGCGCCTTGGGGTGCGGCCCGTGGTGAATGCCGCGCGGATGCAGCGTGGCGTAACCCGGCTTGATGTTGTCTTTGCTGAAGAAATCGCCGTCGTGGTAGAAGAGGAACTCGTCGTAGTCGGTATTGCGGTGGAAGAAAGGAACGCGCAACGCTTCGGCGTCTTGCTCCAGCGGCCTCGGCAAAAAGCTGCACACGACCGCGCCTTCCGTGAGGAACGTGGTGTGGGCGCTGGGAGGCAGGTGGGCGCGATGGCTCATGATCGGCCGCAGGTCGCGCATATTGATCTTCCACGCGGTGAGGTCGCCCTTCCACCCCACTACGTCGATAGGGTTGAACGGGTAGAAGACCTTGGAGATCTCGTCATCCACCTTGATCCGCACTTCCCATTCGCGGTTGTCGTCAAGCTGCGGCGCCGGCTCGGGAATGGAAATCACGCCCGGGTCGTAGAGCGCATGGTGCCCGAGGAGCCCCTTGTCGGGCTGCTCGAACTCGCTGCGGGACTGAATGATCAGGAAGAAATTGTCCTCGGTCCGGGGAAGGATCCGGTAGGTCACGGCGCGCGGCAGCACCAGGTAGTCGCCGGCCTCGAACGAGAGCGGCCCGAAATCGGTTTCGATTGTCCCGCTGCCCCGGTGCACGAAGATCAGCTCGTCGCCGTCCGCGTTGCGGTAGTAAAACGGCATGGGCTGCGACCGTCGCGAAACGTACAACGTGACGTCGCGATTTCCCAGGAACGCCACGGGCATCCCCTCCGGATCGTGACAGTCCGAGGGCGCGAGCCGATTCAAGTCGAACAGGTGAGGCCGCAGTTTGCCCTCGAAGCGAATCCACCCGGTAGGCGGGTGCGTGTGGTACAGATGGGCGCTCTTGCCGTAGAATCCCTTACGGCCATGCTCCTCTTCATACGTGCCTTCGGGAATCCCGACGTGCGCCTGGGCCGCAAATCTGCCCTTCTTCAACGGATACATAGCCCCTCCCAATACCAGCATACCCACTTCAAAGTGGGGTGGGGCTCCTGGTCCGCCGATTCAGCCTGGCTAAGTAATACGCAGCCGACTGGGTGACGAGCAAAACCGGAGAGCCGGGATCACTGCACGGCAAGGTTCACGGTATTTGAGGCTGTCCCTCCGGCGCTCAGGGCCATCTTGGCTGTTCCGCTAACGCCGGCCGGCACCGTTACAGCCGTCTGATACAGACCGGCAAAGCCCGGCGAGGCGATCGAATAGACTACCGCCGCGGTTTGGCCCCCGATGGTTGCCGATACAGTGCCGGTATTGTTAAAGCCGCCAGCCGGCGGTTGCAGCAGGACGCCGGTTTGGGCCGGCGGAGTGGTCTGTCCCAACCCGGTCGAGAAGACGACGATCACATCTCCGGCCTTGACGGGGTTGCTGGGCGTAATCAGCGAGAAGTCGCTGTTCTTCACGACCGCGCCCAGGCTGTTGGTCTGATCCACGATAAAGATGCTGGGCGCCACGCTGGCGATGGTAACGTTGGCCTCGGTAGTCGCCGGACTGGCCCCGCCGGCCGAGGTTACGACGATCGGTTGAGTACCGGACGCAACTTCAAACGGCACCTGGACGTTCAACTGCCCGGGACTGACAAAGTAGATCGGCGCCTTCAGGCCGCCGATGGTCGCGGTCACCCCATTCATCGAAGTGGCCAGTTGCGTGGCCTGGTTGAACCCGTTCAAATCGGAAGTATAAGTGGCCAGGCCGGTCCCGTAAATGGAGAGGATGGCGCCCGGCGCCGTGGTCGTAACCGTCGAGGATGTTGCCGCAGCCCCGGAGACGGCCGGCTTGGCCGGCACCGCCGCGAGCTGATCCCGCATGGCGCCGCTCGGATTCACGGTGGTGTGCAAATTCACATAAAAGCCCGAGGGATCCTTTACGAGCTGGTTGAGCGCCGTAATGCCCGTGGTTGTCGCTATGGTCACGATCTTGAAAATGTTCCCATTTCCGGTATCGGTGACTACCTTGTTGGCCGCTCCATTCACATCGGTGGGGAGCACGATACTGCCGTTGGCCCCTGCGGCGGCTTGGTGGATATGCAGGCCGGTGATGGTGGTGGCGGCGGGGAAGCCGCGGAAGTTGACGTCGAAGATCACGGTTCCCGCCGCTACGGTGCCATCCGCGTTGCGCAGCAGGTAGATGGGAATGGCGGTCTGGGCGCTGGCGGCAGGTCCGGTAATCGCCGGGGTCTCATTGGCGGATGACATGTTCACCTGGAACACGGCTTGATCGGTCGTCTTCAGTTGGTCTCGCATCACGCCGCCGCCGAAAACCGTGGTGTGAATATTGATGTAATAGTTGGCCGGAGCCGTAAACAATCCGTTGATGGTGCCTACCTCGGTGGCAAAACTGGCATCCGTGGGCGCTACGGGCACTTCATAAGTCAGATTGCCGGTCCCGGAGGGGTCGGCAGCCACGGAATTCGCTCCTCCGCCGATCCCGGTGTTGATGATCACAGGTCCATTGATGCCGGCTCCGCCATTGTGGATATGGAATCCCGTGAAAGTGGTTCCTGAAGCCGCGTCGACCCCAGTGTATTCGAGGTGGAAAATGGCTTCTGCGAAGGCGACGTTCCCGGAGCTGTCGAGCGCCCGCAAGGCTGTCACGGTGGCAATTCCGGAAGCGTTTACCCCGGTCGGCGGAACCTCATTGTTGGGGCTCATCATGGCCATGAGCACTCTCATTTCCGCGCGCACGAGTTGTCCGCGCATGGCGCCGCCGGGATGATCGGTGGTGTGAATATTGGCGTAGTAGTTCTGGGGGTTGGCGATCAGGTCCTGGACGATGCTTACGGGAAGCGCGGGAGTGGTCTGCGGGAATTGAACCTGTTTGAGGACACTGGTCCTTCCGGTGGCGTCAACGGCGATGCTGTTAGTGGTGGCATCCACATTCGTGGGAATCACAATTGGGCCCGCGACGCCCGCCGCCGCACTGTGGATGTGCAGGCCGGTCACCGTCACCGCGCCGGAGAACTTACAGGCAACGTCGAAATCGACGGAACCGGAAGTGATGTTTCCGCTACTGTCGCGGATCACGTGGACCCAAATGATGACGTTCCCGAGCGAGGTGTCGGTGATCGCCGGTACCTCATTCGCCGGTTGCATCAGCGTTAAGAAGGGAATCGTCTCCGCCGTGGCGGCCATCAGCCCGGACGTGCACAAAAGCACAAGTCCGGCGCAGGAAATCGTCGTAGTTCTCATTGCTTGCCCTCCAAGATTCTTTGGGACCCGATAGTAAAAGCATACACTGAGCGGCCCATCTTAGAACCACGCCAACTGCGCGTTATGTCACAAGTTCCATTTGTGAATTTTCCCCCGGGGATTTCCTTCACGAACGCGATTCCGGAGCGGCTAGCGGCAGTGATTTGGGGTGCTTCCGCGTGGGCGATGGTGTACGCAGAGGCGGGTGGTGGGTGGCCCGCTGCCGCTTCATCAACTCAAAACACGAGACTTTGAACTTTATTCCCCGGCGCAACGAAACCCGAAATCGATAGCCCGGTACGAAGGCTCCCTCCGGTTACGGAACGACACGCGGATGACCTGAGGATGGCGGAGCCACGAGCCCCGATACCTTGTATTTCCCATCCTTGTATTTCCCATCCTTCGGGCCGGCAGGATTTTCCCCGCTGCCAGTCTCATAGGATCCCGCCAAGTGGGCGGAACCGGTTTGGGCATTTCGATTGTGAAGCATGCCATGGAGCAGATGAACGGGGCTGTGGCGGTCGAAAGCCACCTGGGCACAGGCTCTACTTTCATGCTCACCTTGCCCCGGTATCCCCGCCAGTAGGTCAGTCTTAATCATTTAGTCATCGTATCCTAACAATCTTCCGTTACCCTCAACGCTTAGCTCCCGATTAAGAGTTGTTGCGGCTCCATTGTGTGTCCCGAACGAGGGGCGTCGCTCGCCTCAATGGTCGCGGGAGTTAAACTGGTACCGGTAATCCCGGTATTTTTCTCGGGAAATCGGCTCTAAATTCAGAAATCGCTAGCCACAAACCGAATGTACTTACTCTCTTTCCAACAAAAGGACGGGTAATATGATCAGATCGAGAATCAAGACTGTTGCGTTGTCGTGTTTAGCGGTCACAATGCTGAATCCGGCTTGGGCTGCCGATCCGCCGGCGGCGCCTGCCAGCCCTGCTGCCACCGCTGCGCCGGTAGACTTGACCAAGTTGAAGGCACAACTCGACGAGCAGCAAAAGTTGATCGAACAATTGCGCGCGGCCCTGGAAACGCAGAAGAAGATGCTGGAGCAAGCCGGCCTCTCGGCATCCGCCCCCGCGACGCCGGAGCATAGGAGCCAGTCCGCCGGTGAGTCGGCGTCGGCCGTCCAGATGATCCTGCCCGCGCCGGTCACGACGCCTGCCAGGGCGCCGCTCACTTTGCCGGAACCAGCGCCGGCCCGGTCGGCTGCGCCGCAGGCAGCCACGGCGCCCGCATCGTCGCCGCTGCAACTCCAGATTGGCGATGCCACCATCATGCCGGTCGGTTTCATGGACCTCACGCTGTCCTGGAAAGACAAGAACGCCGGCGGGTCTCTCGGTAGCAATTTCGGCGGCGTTCCCTATAACAACGTCCCTGCCGCTAAGCTCTCCGAATTCCGCTTCAGCCCGCAGAACTCGCGCCTTGGCTTCCGAGTGGACGGGAACTGGAAGGGTGCCCATTTTATCGGCTATAACGAGTTCGACTTCCTCGGCACCAGCGGGGCGTTTAACATGTCTGTTACGAATGGCGCTTTCGTGCCCCGCATTCGTCTGTACTGGGTGGATGTCCGCAAGGACCAGTTCGAGTTCCTGGCCGGACAAAGCTGGAGCATGTTGACCCCCAACCGCAAGGGCCTCTCGGCAGTGCCCAGCGACCTCTTCTACAGCCAGGTCATCGACGTAAACTACGTGATCGGCCTGCCCTGGACCCGCCAGCCGGGTGTCCGCTTCCTCTACCACCCGAGCGACAAGGTGACCTTCGGCGTCTCCTTCGAAAACCCCGACCAGTACATTGGCGGGTCGGGCGGCGGCTCCACCGTAGTACTTCCCACGGCTCTGGCAGGCTTGGCGAATTCGCAGGTGGATAACGCGACCGGCAGCGTGCAAAATATACCCAACCTCCATCCGGACATTATCGCCAAGTTCGCGTTCGACCCCAATGCCCGCGTCCACTTTGAAATCGCCGGTATCGAGCGGACCTTCAAGACCTGGAACACCACCACCGGCCAGCCCGCCTCGGGCCAGTACTCCACCAAGGCGGGCGGCGGCGGAGCGATCAACGCCAATTTCGAAGTGGTGAAGAACCTCCGCCTGATCACCAATAATTTGTGGGGCGATGGCGTGGGCCGCTACTTCTTTGGCAACGCCCCCGACCTGGTGGTGCGCGCCGATGGCAGCGTGAGCCCCATCCATTCGGGCGGGACGGTCGATGGTTTTGAGGCCGTGGTGAACAAGAACACCTTACTGTACGCCTACTATGGTGGCATCTACATCGGCCGCAACGTGGTAGTCGATGCCAACGGTACCAGCCTGGTTGGTTATGGCTACCGGGGTTCCGCGAACAGTCAGAACCGCACGGTTCAGGAAGGCACCTTTGGCTTCAACCAGACCCTGTGGAAGGACGCCAAATATGGCGCGCTCAACTTGATGGGACAGTATCAATACCTGTTCCGCAATCCCTGGTTCGTCGCCGTGAATGCCCCCAAGGGCACCCACGACAACACCATCTACATCAACGTACGGTACACTCTTCCCGGCAGTGCGCCGGCGGTGAAGTAAAAGCCATAACTTCAGCGGATCGTAACCGAGTTGTAACAATCGAGTGACAAAATCGAGGTGAAACACGTATGAAAACAGTGTCGTTTGCGCTGGGAGCCCTGCTGTTCGCAGGCGCTGGAGTTTCTCCAGCCCAACAGATCAACGCGGCTGGCGCAACATTTCCGGCGGTGATCTACCAGAAGTGGTTCGACGAATACCACAAACTGCACGCCGATGTACAAATCAACTACCAATCCATCGGGTCGGGCGGGGGTATCGCGCAACTGAGCAGTGGAACCGTGGATTTCGGGGCGTCCGACATGCCCATGACGGACGAACAGATTTCGAAGATGAAGGTGAAGCCTCTTCACTTCCCGACGGTGTTGGGCGGTGTGGTGCCAACTTACAATATCCCTGGCCTTAATCAAACGCTCAAGTTCACGCCGGAGACGCTCTCCGGAATCTTCCTCGGTACCATCAAGAAATGGAACGATCCGGGCCTGGCCAAGGACAACCCCGGTGTGAAGTTCCCGAATGAGGATATCGTAGTAGTCCACCGTGCAGAAGGTAGCGGTACGACGTTTGCGTGGACCGATTACCTTTCCAAGATCAGCCCTGAATGGAAGTCCAAGGTGGGAGTCAACGCTTCGGTGAACTGGCCCGTGGGCCTGGGGGGGCGAGGCAACGAGGGTGTCGCCGGTCTCTTGAAACAAACACCCAACTCGATCGGTTACGTGGAACTCATCTATGCCGTCCAGCAAAAGATGGGCTATGGCGACGTTAAGAATGCGGCCGGGAATTTCGTGAAGGCCGATTTTGCTACGGTTACCGAAGCCGCCGCCGGCGCGGCCAAGAACATGCCGGATGATTTTCGGGTTTCGATCACCAACGCTCCGGGAAAGAACGCGTATCCCATCTCCACCTTCACCTGGCTGTTAATCCCCAGCCAAATCCCGGATGCGAACAAGTCCAAGACCATCAAGACATTTCTGAGGTGGATGATTACCGATGGCCAGAAATATGCCGCCGGTCTCTCGTACGCTCCGTTGCCCAAAGAAGTGGTTGCCAAGGAGGAGAAGGCGATCGCGCTGGTCAAGTAATCATCGCACACTCGAATGGGCAGCATGGCCACTCCAGCGGTTGTAAGTGCACCGGCGATTCGTGAGCGAGTTCAGACGGGGGACTTAGTCGCCCGTCTGGTTACGTTCGCTTTTGCCGCGAGTATTCTTCTTGTCACTATCGTGCTGGTCTGGCAGCTTTGGTCCAGTTCCGCGCCGACCCGTCACAAAGCGGGATTCGGTTTCCTGTCATCCAGCACCTGGAATCCGGTGACGGAAGAATTCGGAGCGCTGCCGTTTCTTTATGGAACGGTGGTGACCTCCCTTCTTGCGCTTCTGATCTCCGTACCACTCGGATTAGGTTCTGCTATCTTCCTCGCAGAATTGGCGACGGCCCGCATTTCCAACGCGCTTACATTTCTGGTCGAGCTTCTGGCCGCGATTCCCAGCGTAATCTACGGACTGCTCGCACTCTTCACCCTCGTGCCGTTGATGCGTTCCTACGGCGAACCTTTCCTCAAATCGACACTCGGGTTTCTGCCGATGTTTAAGGGGCCCGCATATGGCGTGGGCTTTCTCACGGCCGGCATGACTCTGGCGATTATGACTGCCCCGTTTGTCATTTCCGTGTCGCGGGAGGCCCTGCTGGCCGTGCCCCGCGAGCAAAGGGAAGCGGCCCTGGCATTGGGCGCCACCCGCTGGGAGAGTACCTGGCAAATCGTAGTGCCGTACGCGAAGCTGGGCATTTTGGGATCGGTTTTCCTGGGACTCGCACGCGCCTTGGGCGAAACCATGGCAGTCACCATGGTCATCGGAAATGACCCGAAAATCAGCGCCTCCCTTCTGGCGCCTGGTTATTCCATCGCGGCCGTGATTGCCAACGAGTTCTCTGAAGCGCCAGGCCAAGTCTACCAGTCCGCTCTCATCGAACTCGGGTTGGTGCTTTTTTGCCTCACAATTCTCATTAACGGCTTGGCGCGGCTGATGATTGTCGCGACTACCAGGAAGGGGTCCAAGCGATCATGAGCAAACGCTTGATCTGGCGCAGAACGGTCAATGGTGTGATGCTCGGGCTTACCGGCGTCTTCACTGTGCTCACAGTTTCGATTCTCTTTTTAATCCTCGGGTACCTCCTGTACTACGGAAGCCGTTCGCTGGATTTGAATTTCTTCACCAAGCTGCCGCTCCCACCGGGCGAGGATGGCGGGGGCTTGGCCAATGCGATTCTCGGAAGCCTGGAAATCGTGGGCGTGGCTGCCTTGATCGGGCTCCCGGTCGGGTTTTTCGCCGGTGTTTACCTGGCCGAGTTCGAAGACAAGGCGTTCGGGCCCGTGGTTAGATATGTTGCGGACCTGTTGAACGGCATTCCTTCGATCGTGGTGGGCCTTCTCGCCTGGGCTCTGGTGGTGGTCCCGACGCGGCGGTTTTCGGGCCTGGCCGGCTCGATTGCCCTCAGCGTGATGTTGATTCCGATCGTGACGCGGCAAACCGAACAGTTCTTGCGCGAGGTCCCCAGTTCCCTTCGTGAAGCAGCCCTGGCGTTGGGCGCGAGCAAATGGAGAGCCATCGCCAGCGTGGTTGTGCCCGCTGGCAGCAAGGGCATATTGACGGGCATGATTCTCGGAATTGCCCGTATCTCGGGCGAGTCCGCGCCTCTCCTGTTTACGGCTTTCAACAATCAATTCTGGAACGGGTCGATCACCCAGCCGACGGCTTCCCTGCCGGTTATGATTTACTTCCGAGCCGTATCGGCTTACGACGACTGGCACCGGCAGGCTTGGGCGGCCGGACTGGTTCTGATCGGCATGGTTCTGACCGCTAATATACTGGCCCGCCTGGTACTGGCGAAGGGAGTTTCTGTTCCACGTGGCTGACACCGAGAACCATATGAGCATGGCACCCGAATACACGTCCCGGCCTAAAACAAGCCAGGGCCAAAAGGCGGCTCCCTTGCCGATTTCCGCTCCAGATCCCGAACCCAAACTGCGGGCCAGCAACGTCAATTTCTTTTACGGCTCCTTCCAGGCGTTGCACGACGTTTCGTTGGACATGCATGCGAACCGCATCACCGCCCTCATCGGACCCTCCGGCTGCGGTAAGTCGACCTTCCTGCGGAATCTCAATCGCATCAACGACACCATTCGCAACGCCCACATGGAAGGCACGATCCTGCTGGACAACGAAGACGTGCGCAGCGTGGATGTGACCAGCCTGCGGCGGCGGGTCGGCATGGTCTTCCAGCGGCCCAATCCGTTCCCCAAGTCCATCGCGGACAACATCGCCTACGGACTCCGCATCAACGGGATGGCGAGCCGGGGAGAGATGAAGGACAAAGTGGAGCACAGCCTGCGGCGCGCAGCCCTCTGGGACGAAGTCAAAGACAAGCTGAGCGAATCGGCCTACGCCCTTTCCGGCGGCCAACAGCAGCGCCTCTGCATCGCCCGTGCCCTGGCTGTAGACCCGGAGGTCCTGCTCCTCGATGAACCCTGCTCCGCCCTCGACCCAATCGCCACGGCCAAGATCGAGGAATTGATGTTCAGCCTTAAGGATCAATGCACCATGGTCATCGTGACCCACAACATGCAGCAGGCGGCACGCGTGGCCGATAACACCGGGTTTTTCCTGTTGGGGAAGCTGATCGAGTACGACAAAACGGACGTCATCTTCAAGAACCCATCCCGCAGGGAAACTGAAGATTACATCACGGGAAGATTTGGGTAGAGAGCCTCGGGTTCGCTATGATCGCGTACAGGGACATGGAGGAAAGGGAGAGAAACTGAGTTGCGCCATTTTACGGTTGAACTGGAAGAACTGAATCAGAAGCTGCTGGAAATGGGCGGGCTGGTGGAGTCTGCTATCAGCCGCAGCGTTCGCTCCCTCGTGGATCAGGACAGAGAACTGGCCGAGCACGTCATCCGTGACGAGCCGAGAATCAACCGGATGGAGATGGAAATCGACGGCATGGTGACCCGGCTTCTCGCGCTCCGCCAGCCGGTGGCCCGCGACCTGCGCTTCCTGACTTCGGCCCTCAAGATCAACACCGACCTGGAGCGCATCGGCGACCTCGCCCAGCACGTCGCGGAGCGCTCGCTCTCCCTGATGCATCATCCGCTGGTCAAACCGATGATCGACATCCCCAAGATGGCATCCCTGGTCCAATCCATGCTGCTGAAGTGTCTGGACGCGTTTGTGAATGGGGACGACGTGCTGGCCCGCTCGGTGCTTCTTGCGGACGATGAAGTGGACGCTCTTCGCGACGCGGTCTACACGGAATTGCAGGAAACCATGCAGCGCGACCCGGGCGTCGTGCCGGCGGCGATCGATCTGATTTTCGTAGCGCGCAACCTCGAGCGGATCGGCGACCACGCCACCAACATCGCCGAAGATGTGGTCTTCCTGGTCAAGGGTATCGACGTCCGGCACCACGCCGAGCAGGCCGAGAGCGTCTGAAACCGCATCACGAATCTAGCCTGGAGCGGCCATTCTTCGGTCGCTGAGGGGATGTCCGGCGCTTCGCCAGCAAGAACTCCTGGCTGTTCACGCGTTTCCTGTTCTCGCCGGGCGATTTCGCGACATACGTGCCGTTGGAAAGCATCCGCCGCGCCTTCACATTGTCCGCCAGGTAGACGGCCAGGATCTGGTCTCGAACGCGTTGCACCAGGACCGGGTCGTCCAGCGGAAAAAGGACCTCCACGCGATGGTCGATGTTGCGGGGCATCAGGTCGGCGCTGCCGATATAAATCTCTTCCTCGCCGCCGTTGCGAAAGTAGTAGACCCGGCTGTGTTCCAGAAACCGCCCCACGATGCTGATGACTTCAATGTTATCGCTGACGCCCCGCACTCCCGGACGCAGGCAGCAGATTCCGCGCACCAGGAGTTGAATCCTTACGCCCGCTTGGGAGGCGCGATACAGCGCGCGAATCAGAGGCACGTCCACCAGTGCGTTCGTCTTGAAAATGAGATGGCCTTCTTCTCCGGCCCGCGCGTGTTCGATCTCCCGCTCAATCATGGCCGCGAAGCGGGCCCTCAAATTCAAGGGCGCTACCAGTAGCTTTTTGTAGTCGGCCTTGGCGGAATAGCCGGTGAGGTAATTGAACAGATTCGTGGCATCGTCGGCGATATCTTCATCGCAGGTGAACATCCCGATATCGGTGTACAAGTGCGCCGTGATCGCATTGTAGTTGCCCGTGGAAAGGTGGACATAGCGCACCATCCTGCCGCCCTCGCGCCGCACCACCAACGCGATCTTCGAATGGATCTTGAGGCCGACCAGCCCGTAGACCACGTGTACCCCAGCCTTTTCCATCGCCCGCGCCCACTCGATGTTACTCTCTTCGTCGAAGCGGGCCTTGAGTTCCACCAATACGGCCACCTGCTTGTCTTCTTCAATCGCATCGAGCAACCCCTCCACCACCGGGGAGTTTCTTCCCACGCGATAAAGGCATGCCTTGATCGCCAGAACTGCCGGGTCGCGCGCGGCCTTCCGTAGAAACTCGATTACCGGCTGGAAAGAATCAAACGGATGATGCACGAGGATGCTCTGGCTCCTGATTCTCGCGAAAATATCGTCCTCTGCGCCGTTCATTACGAGCACTTGGGGTACCGCGGCGACGAACGGCGGGTCTTTGAGCTCCGGCCGGTCCAATTGGTAGACATCCATCAATCGCTTGAGTGAGAGCGGGCCCGCAACGCGATAAACATCGCTCGCGTCCAGCTCCAGATTCTTCATGAGGATATCGAGGATGCGAGGCGGCATATCTTGCGTAACCATCAGGCGCACCACGCTGCCAAAACGGCGCTGCCGCACTCCCTCCTCGATGGTTTCCAGCAGATCCTCGGCCTCCAGTTCCTTGATTGAGATATCCGCGTCGCGCGTGACGTGGAAGGGGTGCGCCTCCAGCACCTGCATGCCGGGGAATAACGATGTCAGATGCGCCGCTACCACTTGTTCCAGCCAGACGAGATCGATCCGTTTGGGGCCCGATTTTCCCGGTTTTATTGCCAGTCTCTTCAGCGGAACCAATTGAGGCAGCGAATCCGGGACTTTCACTCGCGCAAAGCGCTGATGCTCTTGCTCGTCCTGGATGAGCACCGCCAGATTCAGGCTCAGATTGGAAATATGCGGGAAAGGCCGCCCCGGATCGAAAGCCAGGGGGGTCAGGACCGGGAAAACCGTTTCATCGAAGTATTTCTTTACGGTGTGAAGCTGGACTTCGTTCAGGTCCCCGTAATCGTGGATGAAGATGCCATTCTCATCGAGCGCGGGCATCATTCCCTCCAGGCACTTGTGCGCTTCCTTGATCAGTCTCTTGACTTCGCGCCGGATGGCGATGAGTTGGGCACGCGGGCTCATGCCGTCGTGTGCGACGTCCAGGGTTCCGGCGTCCATCTGGGCGAACAGACCGGCCACCCGCACCATGAAGAATTCGTCCAGATTGGATGCCAGGATCGCCAGGAACTTCAGCCGTTCCAGGAGCGGATTCCTCTCATCGACGGCCTCCTCCAGCACCCGGCGCTGGAATGCCAGAAGAGACAATTCGCGGTTCAGATAAAGCTCGGGATCCTTGAGATCGATTGAATCCGCAGTCTCCCACGAGCTATCCGGGCCGGAGCTCTGCTTCGCAGTCTTCGCGGCTGGCCGCGCTGCCATCGATTCGACCTCCTCTGCTGTGGCCTGCTTCGCCAAAGCGACTTTTCCCTACAGCCGGCCAGTACGGTTATCACATTCGCTATGCTACGGACCGGTTACCTCTCGATAAGGCTTGATTGCAAGACAATTATCTCAGAAGACGAGAGATTCCCCTGGACGTACCCCTGAAGAGCGCCAGACTCCCCGTTGTCTGTTTTTGGGAATCGTTGCGCGGCCCGCGGATAAGAGCGCTGCTGGGATCTGGGGCGCCTTCCACCATGACCGGCGAGCCAGTGCGCATCCCGACCGCTCGGGGCTTCGCGACCTTCGCGGCGACGTGGTCGCTCGCATTCCTGCCCGGCAGCGCTGCATTCGATACGACTGCTACTCCGGGCGAATCCCTCCGCATCCACGTTCGCCTGGCCGCGGCTGGGCAACCCGGCCCGATCCGGGTTCGAAGATCGGCTGCGGCGCGTCACCGCGGGCCGGCGCACTCGGCGAGTTGGGATGGCCGGACCGAACAGAGAAAGGCCTGTTCCAGTTTGGCAGTTTGGCTCTACCCTTGCATTCCGAAGGCGAAAGATGGACACTACTCTCAGAGAGTGTTTCGATTTGGAGAAGGAGGCCCGGGCATATGTTCCGAATGGCCTTTACACTGCTGCTACGATTTGGGCGTTTCCTGAAATCGCTCCTCGAATTGGAACCGGTCTACCGGTTACGGTAGCCTGGCGAGTGAGTTGCGAAGAGGCGTCAAGCCAGCTTCTGAATGCAGAACGGGGAGTGTACTCAGGCTGTAACCACTAAGGGCCGATCCATCATTTCCAGGACCTGTCCCAGCAATTGTGCTCTCCGGAATGGCTTTCGCAAGAATCCGCGGATGTGCCCGGACGCTCCTACTCCTCGAAGAGATTCCTCTTCATCCTCGCCGGTCAGAAACAACGTTCGCATCTCTGGAGAGAACGCGTCTAACTGTCCCACGAGTTCTGCCGCGTTGAGCCCGGACGTCCCCGTGTCGATGATTGCGAGACCCACAGGGCGAGGGCTTTCACGGCAATACTTGAGCGCTTCAGCGCCGCTGGAAGCGGGCAGAATGGTAAAACCGGCTTTCTCCAGAGTGGTTGAAACTGCTTGCAGAACGGTTTCCCGATTGTCAGCGACGACTACTGCGGTATTGGGTGAGTCTTCCGTTTGCATATGACCATTGTACCGCACCGGGGGGGGCGATCCCCACTGCTCTGCCGGCCGGGCAGGCCAGAGTGATGCCCCCTTGGGGCGACCCGTTGTAACCGCCTTCACCGGAACACCTATTACATCCGTGTCATCCGTTCCACGCTAATCCTGCCGCAAAGCTACTACGGGGTCGATCCGCGCGGCGTGCCGGGCGGGAAGCCATCCGGCGAGGAGGGCGACGCAGGCAACCAGCAGGCTCACAGCTCCGAACGTTCAAGGATCGTATGTCGGTACATTGAAGAGCAAGCTGCCCATCAGCCGGGTGACCGCCAGCCCGCTTCCGATTCCCAGCACGATGCCGCCGGCCACCAGGCGCATGCCGTGCCCGACCACCAGGCGCGACAAGTCGCCGGGACGCGCGCCCAGCGCCATGCGGTAACAGCGAAGGCGCGATTCTGCGAGTCCTCCTGCGTCGTCGTCTCGGCCTCGGAATCAAGGAGATCAGGGGGACTCTCCGAGCCTGACTCACTACGTGGCCCAGAACTGGCGCATCGAAGCGCTCTGAGAGATCACTCCTGTTACCCGTTAGGGGTCAGGCAAGCCGGACATGCGGATACGTCGCAATCTTGCTGTCCTCAGTCATCATCGGACACTGAAGGATGCGGGCTGTCGCGACCAGCAACTGGTCGGCTGGATCGCGATGGAAAGGTTGAGGCAATTGGGTGGATTCCACCACGATATGCGGATGGAGGTGCAGAAGCGAGACGCCCGGTTCGGCGAGGGCGCTCTCTATCCAAAGCCCCACTCTCCGATCGAGCTTCAGCCTTCCGTACTCCACGAGTTTAGCGACTTCCCAACACGAGATGATGCTGACGCCGAAGACGCGGTCAGCGCCGAGTTCGAGAAGTTCGCGGTGCCTTGGTTGCAGCCGTTCCGGCCGAGAAACCCACCAGACCCAAATCTGGGTGTCCAGCAGAATCACTGCAGGGCGTCCCAGTCCTCGCTGGCAACAGGCTCCAACGGCTCACGAAACTCAAGAACCGAATCTCGAAGGCTTCGTTCCCCAGGCGTCGATGATCCTGCGGTTTTGGAGACCACCAACACTTCAACCGGTTGGCCGGGCTCGAACGGAAGGCCCTCCAAAACGAGTTCGCCGTGCTGACCGACAGTAGTCTCTCTCCAGAGCGTTTGCACGCTTTCAGTATAGAGGATCTGGTCATGAGATGTGTTGCGAGGTGCTTGGCCCGCTTGGTCCATGCGGTCCATGGCCTGATTTTGGAACTTTCCGGCTGGGCAACCGTGGTTTCGGCGTGATGGGCGTTTCACGGGATCTTCCCCGCGCGGCGGACGGCTTGAAGCCCACAACCTCCCACAGCGGGGCCTCCGGCAAGCGTCGCTCGGGCCACATCCACGAGTGGGGCGTTCACGCTTACGGAGTCATGATTCTGGAAAAATCTTTCGTGCCATCTGTCAGAATCCAGTAGTAGAACGTCAGCTCGTCGGCGGGGTCACCCCTCGTATCGTCCTTAATGTCGATAATCTTCAGAGCGGCGTAGAAGCCGTTTACGTTCTGGAGCACGACAAAGCCTCCCTTTTCCGCGCTCCGGACCCGAGATGTGAAGTCGAGTGTCGAGGCGTCAATGATGTCGGCAAGCACCGCGCCACGTTGTGCGAGAGCGACGCCTCTAATGGATGGCGTATCCGTTAAGCAGTAGATGAAAGTGTCACTTGCCTTTGACCACTGCGTCTCGAACAGATACAAGCCATCACCGATCCTAAACCGCCCGTTGAACCTTGAATAGTTGAAGGTGACTGCGCCATCGTTAGACGGTGCCCAGGGAGACGCAACCGCGAGAGCCTTGGACTTTAATGGATCGCGCCCCAGCTTGTGGTAAAGAAGTACACAAACCTCATGAGGAGAACGCTTCCTCAAGTCAATGTAACCGATGGTCGGTAAGAGACCTTCAATCTCAGTATCATCAAAGCGTGCTGGCAGGATGTATTCATAGCTCTCGCTCAGAGCCCGCGCTTGCGCGGCTCTACGCTCGTGATTCGTCCAAACCTTGTCTCGGTAGTGCTTGGAAACGAACAACACTGTATACTGAGCTGACTTTTGGTAAACCTCGACAAGGTGTTCGTAAAGATTCTTCCCCCAAAGGTCGGCACTCTCGAATGCGTCGTAGAATACGCTAACACCCATTGCCTGAAGGCCATCGGCCACCATCTCAACATACGAGCGGTCCTCGCCGGCGAAGGATAAGGCTACGTCGTACTTTTTCGTTATGGCCATCGCACTGACTTTCACATCTTCCCACGGCTGCCGTGATTACACCTTAGAAAAGCGGAAGTCAAGCTGTAGTCGCTCCCCCAGTCTCAGAACGGCGTTCTGGGACATCACTCCCGTGAAGTCCCCGTCACGCCAGCAACCGGCGACTGGGCACGATAACGCCGCTTTCGTACAAGTGAAAGGCTTCGCGGGGTGGCAATCCCGCGAGAAAGCATACTTCCGATGCGCCGTCCGGCGCCAATCGGATCCTCCACTCGCCGCGCCTATCTTAACGCCTATGTCTGCCAACCCCTCCCCCCCTTAATCCTGCCGCAAAGCTACTACGGGGTCGATCCGCGCGGCGCGGCGGGCGGGAAGCCATCCGGCGAGGAGGGCGACGCAGGCGACCAGCAGGCTCACGGCTCCGAACGTCAAAGGATCGTATGTCGGTACGTTGAAGAGCAGGCTGCCCATCAGCCGGGTGACGGCCAGCCCGCTTCCGATTCCCAGGACGATGCCGCCGGCCACCAGGCGCATGCCGTGCCCCACCACCAGGCGCGACACGTCGCCGGGACGCGCGCCCAGCGCCATGCGGAGGCCGATTTCGTTGGTCCGTTGCGCCACCATATAGGCCATCACGCCGTAGATCCCAACCGAAGCGAGCACCATCCCGAGCAGGCCGAAGATGCCAAACAGCGCCGCTCCGACGCGGGGCGCCCAGAGTCCCAGCGCGATCAGGTCCTGGACCGTGTTCGGATTGGTCAACGCCATGTTGGAGTTCAGCGACTGGACCTGCTTCATCACGGCGGGCATCACCGCCGCCGGATTCGTGTCGGTGCGGACGTGCAGAACCGCGAAGGAGCTGTAACTCTGGTCGAGCGGCATGTAAGCGATGGGCTGCGGCTGTTCGCCGATCGCGAAGGTTACCGAGTTCGCGCAGACGCCCACGATCTCCCGGTAGTCGTTGTCAATGGTGAAATGGAATCGCTTGCCGATCGCGCTTTGCCCGGGCCAAAGATGCCGTGCCATCGCTTCGGTCACTATGGCGACGTGCTTGGAACCCTGGCGGTCGAAGGGGGTGAAGCCGCGGCCCTCGATCAGCGGAATTCGCATGGTGTCGAAGAATCCTGGCGAGATGGAATCGATAAAGGTGAGCGTGCCGCGCTGATTCGGGTCGCTCTCCTGCCCTTCCGCCAGGACCGTCGCCAGAAGCCCACCGCCCAGCGGCCGGCTGTTGGCCAGTGCCACCGAGCGCACACCGGGCACGGCTTTCGCCCGGTCGAGAGCCGAGCGCAGAAACTCCAGGCCTTTTTCGGGAGTCAAGTGTTGCGGTCCGATGTCGAAGTTGAAGACGAAGAGGTTGCGCGTCTCGAAGCCCGGATTGATCTTCTGTACCGCGTCCATGCTGCGGATGAGGAGTCCCGCGCCCGTCAGGGAGATGAGCGCCAGGGACACTTCGCACACCACCAGCACGCTGCGCAGCTTGTTGCGCGCGAAGCCTTCGCTGCCGCCGCGGCCGCCGGACTTCAGGATCTCCGCAAGGCTCGCGATCGAGGTGCGCACCGCGGGCGCCAGGCCGAACAGGATGCCCGTGAGCACGGTGACTGCCGCGGTAAAAAGAAAGACGCGCCAATCCAGCCCCACCGGCAAGCTGTTCTGGGTCAGGCCGGCCGGGCGGAACGACCACAGCAATTGGGAGCCTCCCCAACCGAGCAACAGTCCCGCCGCGCCGCCCGCCACGGAGACCAGCAGGCTCTCGGTGAGCAGTTGCCGCACCAGTCGGCTCCGCTCGGCTCCCAGGGCCGTCCGGATGCCCATTTCGCGGGTTCGTTTGGCCGATCGCGCCAACTGCAGATTAGCCAGGTTCACGCAAGCGATCAGCAAGACCAGCGCCACCACGGCGCTCAACGCGATGCCCGCGGTCACCACCTGGTTCCGCGGCAGGAACCCCAGGGCGGCTTCCGAGAGCGACGACAGTTCCACCGTCCGGCCGCGGTTGGCCCGGGGAAATTCGCGCTCCAGATTGGCCGCGATGGCTTGGAGGTTGGACGCAGCCTGAGCCTGCCCCACCCCGGGTTTCAGCCGGCCAAACACGCTGATCATGCGCATCCGCCGCTCGTTGAACAGCGCTTCGAGCGGCCCTGCCAACGCTTGGGCATGCATGCTGATCGGCATCCACGCCAGTTCGGGACTCACCAGGGTCTGGGTGCCCTTGAAGTCCGGCGGCATGACGCCGATGACCGTGTAGGGAATGGAGTTGAAATCCACCGTCTTCCCGATGGCCGCGGGGTCGGAACCGAACAACTGCGCCCACAGGCTGTAGCTCAAGACCGCGACTGTGTTCCCACCCTCGCTGCGATCTTCATCCGGGAAGAAGGTGCGGCCCAGCGCGGGCTTCACGCCGAGCACGTCGAAGTAGTTGGCCGACACCAGCATGCCGGTCTCCGGCTTGGGGTCGCCGTGGCCGGTGAGTGTCACACCTGTGAAAGTGAATGCCGCCAGGCCCGAGAACACGTTGTTCTGGTCGCGAAAGTCCTTGTAGTTGAGGAAGGACATCGGTGTGCGCAGAAAGTTCGCAACCGTAGTGGTGGTGGCATGGTCCACGGTAAAGAGCTGAATCACCCGCGCCGGATCCTTGACGGGCAGCGGATTCAGGAACACGGCGTTGGTCAAGGTGAAGATAGCGGTGTTGGCGCCGATGCCCAGCGCCAGCGAAAGGACCGCAACAATTGTAAATCCCGGACTGCGGAGCAGCGTCCGAAGCCCGTACTTCAAGTCTCGCCAGACAGATCCCATGGATTCAATATAGGACAGTCCTGGAGCGATGGAGCAACTCTCCTGTGCGGAGCCCTGCCAAGTCCTCGAAGCGCTCAGGCGGGCTCAGCAATTGTGCTCGACGCGCTTGGCAACGCGCCCACCAGTTTATTCCGCGAAGTGATGCTCCCGGTGTATACTACGAGAATTCACGGAGGGGCAATGCCGCCTACGTCGTCGACTCCCACTTCCGAAAACCACGACAGCGTTCCATGGTACGTCTGGTGCTCTGTGGCTGCCGTGACGTTCGCCATGGTGGGAGTGCATTGGGACATTTCCTGGCACCGGTCGATCGGCCGCGATACGTTTTGGACGCCCGCTCACATCGCCATCCACATGTGCGGCGTACTGGCGGGGATCTCCTGCGGATACCTGGTGCTGTCCACAACCTATAGCCCGCGCTCGCTGCTGCGCGATTGTTCCGTCTGGATCTGGGGATTTCGCGGGCCCCTGGGCGCGTTTATCGCCGCCTGGGGCGGCATCGCGATGCTCACGTCGGCGCCCTTCGACAACTGGTGGCACGACACGTACGGCCTGGATGTCAAGATCATCAGCCCTCCGCACATGGTTCTGGCGCTGGGCCTCTTCGCGGTGCATGCGGGAGCGCTGATCCTGATCCTGGGCCAGATGAACCGCGCCTCGGGAGCCTTGCGGGAGCGATTGCAGAAGCTGTTCCTCTACGTGGGAGGCATGATCCTGGTGATGCTGACCGTGCTGCAGATGGAAATCACAGCGCGCATCTTCATGCACATGGCGCATTTTTACTACCTGGTGGCGCTGGTAGCCCCGCCGGTGCTGGCCGGGGTGGCGCGCGCCAGCAGGTTCAAATGGGCCGCCACAACAGTGGCCAGTATCTACTTCATGTTTGTTTTTCTGATGGGCCGGATTCTGCCGCTCTTCCCGGCGGAGCCCAAACTCGGCCCGGTCTATCATCAGGTCACCCAGTTCACGCCGCCGGAATTTCCGTTGCTTCTGATCATCCCGGCGCTGGCCCTGGACCTGGTCTGGCGGCGGACCGCGGGGTGGGGCACGCTACGGCAGGCGCTGGTTTCCGGCGTAGTGTTCCTGGGACTCTTCGCCGCGGTCCAGTGGCCCTTCGCCAGTTTCCTGGCGTCGCCGGCGGCGCGTAACTGGTTCTTCGGCAGCAAGTACTTCGGCTACTACGTGGCGGCGGGCTCGCTCTCGGCGCGCTTCGGCTTCGTCGGCGCGGAGAAGGGCGCTGCCTTCTGGCAGGAAGCCGCGTTCGCGCTGGTCGCTGCCATCTGCACCAGTTGGCTGGGATTGGCGTGGGGCAACTGGATGCAGCGAATCCGAAGATAGTATGAAGCTCCTCGCGGTTTGTTTCGTCGCGGCCCTCCCGGTGTTTGGGCACGTGGGCAGCCCCGACGTATTCTTTGAAGGCAATGCCGGGCCATACCGGCTGTTGATCACCATCCGGCCGCCCCAGGTGGTGCCGGGCGTGGCGGAAATCGAGATCCGTAGCGCCTCGCCGGATGTCCGGCAGATCCACATTGTGCCGCTGCGGCTGGGGTACAAGGTGGCACAGTTTGCGCCGGTACCGGACTTGGCCCAGCGCTCGCATGACGATCCGCAATTCTATACCGGCGCTCTGTGGCTGATGGCCACCGGATCGTGGCAGGTGCGCGTGGATGTGGATGGCGCGCAGGGCGAGGGAAGAATATCGGTACCGGTCCCGGCGCTGGCTACGCGGGTAGCGGGCATGCAGAAGGCCATGGCGGCGATCCTGATACCCCTGGCGTTGGTGCTGTGCGTCGGGCTGGTGAGCATCGCCGGGGCGGCGGTGCGCGACGCCATGCTCGAGCAGGGCAAGCAGCCAGACCCAGCCCGCGTACGCCGCGGCCGGATCGTGATGCTGGTTACCGCCGTGCTGGTTGTGGCCGCGGTGTGGTTCGGCAATACCTGGTGGGATTCGGAGGCCGGATTCTATAGCAGGATCATTTTTAAGCCGCTTCATTTGAAGACATCGGTTCAGGATGGCAGCCGTCTGGCGCTGCAACTGGACGACCCGGGCTGGCTCAACCGCCGCACCGACGATCTGCTGCCCGACCACAACCACCTGATGCACCTCTACGTGATTCACGTGCCCGAGATGGACCTGGTCTGGCATCTGCACCCCGAACGAGGAGCCGACGGGAATTTCGAGCAGCGCTTGCCGCCGATGCCCGCCGGGCGCTATGCCCTTTACGGCGACGTGGTGCACGCCAACGGCCTGGCGGAGACGGCGACGGGCGAAATCCAGATGCCCGAAACCGCCGGTCTCCCGCTCATTGGCGACGATGCTGCCGGCGTCGGGCCCGCCGTGACCCATGCGGACTACACGCGAATCGCCAGCCCGCTGGCCCACGGCTATCGCATGGTGTGGGAACGCGGCCAGGACAAGCTGCGTGCCAGGCAGCCCTACGAGTTCCGCTTCCGCCTGGAAGATGAACAAGGCAAACCGGCCGATGGCGTGGAGTTGTACATGGGAATGCTGGGGCACGCCGCCTTCGTCAGCGTAGACCGCGGCGTGTTCGCGCATGTGCATCCATCGGGATCGGTGCCGATGCCGGCCATCGAACTGGCGCAACCGGAGAACCTGCACGCCGCCCACATGATGATGCAGTCCGGTCTGCCGTCCGAAGCATCGTTTCCTTACGGATTTCCGAAACCGGGAGCGTACCGCATCTTCGTCCAAATGAAGCGGGCGGGCGAAATCGCAACCGGAATATTCGACGCCGAAGTGGAGCCTTGATGGCCAGTTGGCAAGCGCATCTTGCGGTATGGATACTCAGGCTGCGCTTCAAGCCCAGTCTGGCGAGAGCGGACGGCGATATCTTGCGGATGCGGAAGCTGATGACCCCGCCGCCCATTCGAATACCGCGAGGAGTGACCATCACGCCGGCCGAGGTCGGCGGGATCGCGGGTGAATGGGTGGAGGGGAAACGCAGCGAGCACACGCTGCTGTATCTGCATGGCGGAGGATACTTCGCCTGTTCCGCGGAGACGCACCGTCCCATTACCCTGGGATTCGCGCAACAGGGCTTCCGGGTGTTTGCACCGAACTATCGCCTGGCCCCCGAGCACCCGTTTCCGGCCGCGGTGGAGGATGCCGCGGCAGTCTGGCGCGGGTTGATCGAGCAGGGAAACTCGCCGCGGGAGATGGTGGTCGCGGGCGATTCCGCAGGAGGCGGACTCGCACTGGCGCTCCTGGTGGCGAGCCGCGACAGGGGCAATCCGCTGCCCGCGGCTGCGGCGCTCTTCTCGCCCTGGACGGATCTGGCCGCCACCGGAGACTCGATCCGCGTAAACGACCGGCGCTGCGCGATGTTCGCCGGCGCCGGAATCGGGCCGGGAGCGCGCCGCTACCTGGCAGCCGAAGATGCCCGAAACCCGCTGGCCTCGCCGCTCTATGCGGATCTGTCCTGCTTTCCTCCCCTGCTGATCCATGCGGGAAGCGACGAAGTGCTCTTGGACGATTCCCGTAGGTTGGCCGAACGTGCGCGCGCGGCCGGTGTGGCGGTTGAGCTGAAGATCTGGCCGGTTGTGCCTCACGCGTGGCAACTCGCCTATCCCATGCTGCCCGAGGCTCGCCAGTCGATACGCGAAGCCTCTGCTTTCCTGGTGGGGCGGGCGCTCCGCCTGCCTGCGAGCGAAGCTCGCCGGATGGAGGCAGGCGAATCGCCTGCCCCGCCTGCGACTGGAATCCACTGCTGATGTGCGAGGTGGTTGATGTTCTCATCGTCGGCGCCGGCTTCTCCGGGCTGTGCATGGCCATCAAGCTTCGGGAAGCCGGCATGGACTCGTTCCTGATCGTGGAAAAGGGTGAGGAGATCGGCGGGACCTGGTGGTACAACCGATATCCCGGCTGCGCCTGCGATATTCCCTCGCACCTGTATTCCTTTTCGTTCGACCGGAATCCCGAATGGACCAGAATGTATGCGGAACAGCCGGAGATCCTGGATTACCTGCGGGCCGCTGCAAAACGCCATGGCATTACGTCGCGGATTCGCCTGCAAACGCCGTTGCGCGAAGCCAGTTGGGATGAGCCGCAGGGTGTCTGGCACGCCATCGCCGGTGACGGCGTCCGCATCGACGCGCGGGTGCTGGTGTCGGGAATGGGCGCGCTGCACGTCCCGCGTTATCCCGAGTTGAACGGGCTGGAGCGATTTGCGGGGCCGGCATTTCATTCCGCAAACTGGGATCCCAGCGTGAATTTCGAAAGCAAGAATGTCGCCGTGATCGGGACCGGAGCGAGCGCGGCCCAATTTGTGCCGCGGATTGCCCCGCAGGCCGGCAGACTCTACGTCTTTCAGCGCACGCCTGCATGGATTCTGCCGAGATTGGATCGCGAGATCCCGGAGCGGTGGAGACGAGTTTTCCGCCGTGTTCCGGGCGCAACGTGGCTGGTCCGCACGCTGCTTTTCTGGAGGCTCGAGATGTATGTCTTCGGATTTCTGGGAAACCGCACCATGCGCCGGCTGGGCGAGAAACAGGCGCGGATGCATCTGGAACGGCAGATTCCCGACCCCAAGCTGCGCGACCGGTTGACTCCCGGATACGAGTTCGGTTGCAAGCGGGTTGTGATCTCGAGCGATTTCTATCCAACACTGATGCGGCCGAATGTCGAGCTGGTCACGGCGGGCATTTCCGAAGTGCGCCCGCATTCGATAGTGACGGAGGACGGCACGGAATGGCCAGTTGACGTGATCGTTTACGGCACCGGCTTTCGCGCTACCGAGATGCTGCGCGGCATTCGCATTACCGGACGCGGCGGCGTGGAGATTCACGAGACCTGGAAGGAAAGGACCAGCGCGTTTCTGGGGATCACGGCCAGCGGCTTTCCGAATTTCTTTATGCTGCTGGGTCCGAACACCGGCCTGGGACACAATTCGGTGGTTCTGATGATCGAGGCGCAGGTGCGGTACGTGATGAGCTGCCTGCACCTGATGCAGAAGCGCGGAAACGGCGTCATGGACGTCCGTCCGGCCAGCCAGCAGAAGTTTGTGGAAGAGATCCGCAGGCGGCTGCCGGGAACGGTGTGGGAATCGGGCTGCCGCAGTTGGTATCAGGATGAGCGAACGGGAGAGAGTTCCGCGATCTGGCCAGCCTCGGTAGTGGCATACCAGAGACGGACTCGCGCCGGGTCGGCGAAAGATTATGAGTTCAGCGATGTGCGCTTAACCGGCCTGCCCGCTCGACCTTCTCGAGCGCCGCGCGCGTAAGCTGAATGTAGGGGTGGCCCGGTGGCAGCAGGGCTTCTTTCTGCGAAAGGGCCCGTCGATAGAATTCCGCCGCTTCCTTGAACCTCCCCTCGCCCTGGAAGGTCGCTGCGAGATTGTGCAGGGCCGTGGCGTAGTGCGCGCCGGCGCCGGGGCCGATGGCGACGGCCCGCATCGCAATCGCACGACCTTCGGTAAACCGGCCCTGCGACGCGTAAGCTTCCGTCAGCACATTCAAGGCCGGCACCAGGCTGACATCCTCCGGACTGAAGGCCGCTTCCAGGATGGCGAGCGAGCGCTGAGCGTAGGACTCGGCGTAGTTGTGATAGCCGCCCTGTTCAAAGGCGAGCGCCAGGTTGCGAAGCATGAAGGCGGTTCGAGGATGATCGGCTCCGAATGCCGCCGTTGATTCCCGCACCGCTTCACGGGCAGAATCGATCGCATCCGTACTTCCGCCGACAGGCAGGTTGATTCCTTCGTGTCGCTCGAGAGGTGCGCCCTGCGCCAGCACCACGCCTGCTGCCAGAATCCATCCACGCAGCCAGATCATATAAGGAGCGTAACCGCCTCCTCGGCGAGCGATCCAGCAGAATCGTACGAACGCGGAAATTCGGGCGCGAGTGCGCACCGCCGCAGACGCGCACCCGCGCGCTCAACCCCGACGGCTCCGCGGTCGGACGTTAAAATCCGCGTTCGACCCAGGATTCTGGCGCATTCGACACGGAGAGCGGCATAACAGGTATAAGATAAGCACAATGAGGTGAGGGGCCATGAAGCAATCGATGCCCGACTACCTGCTGATCGCCGAGCTTCTCGGCTTCAGCACGGGAACGGTTCTCTCCGTCCTCCTGGTTTTGCTAATTCGCCGGACGGCGTACCGAAGCCCGGGCACGGCTCTGCTGGGTTTCTGTGCTCTGCTGTGGAATGTCTTCGGCCTGATGTCGAACCTGCTCATCTTCTGCGGCATGCCGTTGCGCGCATGGCCGGTTGTCCTGGCCCGTGCGTTGTATCTCTCCGGTGGGGCAGTCTTTCCCGTCAGTTTCCTCCAGCTTTGGGCCAGTCCGGCAGCGCCGGTGACGTGGCACGGCAACGTAAACCGTTGGCTGCTCCGGGCTGCGAACTCGAACGCGATTTGGATCATCGGTTTGCTGTTCGCTTGCCCCTTCCTGGCGAGCCCCTGGCTGCTGCGTTTCAGCAGTCATGCTGTGGCGTGGAACGCTTCCGCCCTGATGACTCTCGGAGCGTTCCTGCTGGTAAGAGGGCGGCTCAGGGTGGCGGCAGACCGGATCTATCTCATTCTGACACTGGTTGGCGCCTGGGGATCGACCGTCTCCATCTTGCTGCTGGAACATGTCGGGGTTTCACCACGGCTGGAAAGCGTGCTGGCGATCGCCAGGGAACAGTCTCCGTTCCTCGCCGTGCTTGGCGCCATGTTTTTCTTCGCCAACTTCCGTTCTTCGGATGTGCTGATCAAGCACAGTCTGCGCGTAGTGGCGGCCGTTTCAATCGGCGTGTGGACCTGGTTCTTCCTCTCGGAAACGCTGCCCCTGCTGGCGATGCGCCTCGGCGCATTTCCCAAGGTTGCGCTCGACGGAGTCGCAGGCAGTCTGATGGCCGCGCTTCTGATGCTGTTTTATCTCGTGGCCCGGATGATTGGATGGATCGTGGACGGTTGGATCCTGCGCCAACCCGATTTTCGGGCCACCCTCCGGATCCTCTGGGACAAGATGGTTCGAATCGACGTCGAGACCGACCTCTTCACCGCCGCCGAGGACATCGTATGTCATGCGCTGGATGTGAGCGCCGCGCGCGTTCTACCGCGCAACGAGATTCCTGCTGTCGAAGCGCATGCCGGAGCGAACGCCGGACGTTCCTGGGACCTGTGCTGCAACGATCCCAGCCGGCGGCTGTTGCCTGACCTGGATGTGGATGTGCTGCTTCCCATCAGGGTGCACGGCGAGATCACTCACGTAATGGCCGTGGCCCCGGGCCGCTCCCGGCGCAGCCTGTTGAACAGCGACCTGGAGTTTCTGCAGAACGCCGCCGGCCAGATCGGGAACCGCCTCGAGGCGCTCGCGCACGAGCGCGAGAACATGGAAAGGCGGAGCCGCGAGGCCACGCTGCGCGAACTGGCGGCGCAGGCGGAATTGAAGGCGCTGCGGGCGCAGGTTAATCCGCATTTCCTCTTCAATTCCTTGAATACCATCTCCGACCTCATCGTGACCGATCCGGCCAAGGCCGAAGCCATGACCGTGTTGCTGGCGAAGGTCTTCCGCCATGTTCTGATGCACAGCGACCGGCAACTGACGCGCGTGTCGGAAGAGATGGAGTTCCTCGAAACGTATCTGGGCATCGAGCAGGTGCGATTCGGCGCGCGTCTGCGGGTCAGCATGGACGTGGATCCCACCGTTTCCGAAGAGACGATTCCATCGCTGATTTTGCAGCCCGTGGTGGAGAATGCCATCAAACACGGGCTGGCGCCCAAAATCGGGAACGGGCATATCAGCATTACGGCCGGGCGCCAGGGCGAGTTCGTCCGGCTCGCCGTGGAGGACGACGGCGTTGGCGCGGCCGCCGTCCCGGCCGCTCATCCGGCGGGTAGCGGGCTCGGGCTGAAGATCATCGCGGAACGCCTGCGAACGCTCTATCAGGGGCGCGCCAGCCTGGACATCCAAGCCGCCGAGTCCTTGGGGAGCCGTGTGACCATCCTCATCCCGCGAAACGAGGCAGCCGTGTGAGCCAGATGAACAGTCTCATTGTGGATGACGAAGCGTCCGCGCGTTCGCGCCTCACACGCCTGCTGTCCGCGCACCCGGAGGTCCGAATCGTGGGCGAGGCAGCCGATGGCTTGGAGGCCATCGAGAGGATCGAGCGGCTGCATCCCGATCTCGTGTTTCTGGATATCCAGATCCCGGGCCTCGATGGTTTCCAGGTGATTCGCTCCCTTCGGCCGGCCGTGCCGCGCCCGCTGATCGTCTTTGTCACCGGCTTCGACCAGCACGCGCTGGAAGCGTTCGAGGCAAACGCGTTGGCTTACCTTCTCAAACCTGTTGAAACCGAGCGCCTGGCCGCGGTGCTCGAACGCGCAGCCAAGCTGTGCGAGTTCGAGCGGCTGCGCAGCGAGGAAGAGCGGCGCGTGGCCGATACGGTCCGCAGCCGCGCGCCGGTCCTGCAGCAGATCGTCGGGCGCAAGCGCGACCGTTTCATTCTGCTGAGTCCCGATGACATCCTGTACTTCAGCGCCGAGAACGGTCTGCTGAAGGCGAAGACTGCTACCGATTCATACCTCGTCACCTATCAGCTCGCGGAACTGGAAGCAGCTCTGCCCCCGTCGTTTTTCCGCGCGCGCCGTTCGGTGCTGGTAAACCTGGGCCGTGTGAAGGAGATTCGTCCGTACTTCAAAAGCAGCTTTCTGCTGGCGATGCCCGATGCGGCCGAGATCGCCGTCAGCGAACGTCAGTCAAAACTGCTGCGGCAGCGAATTCCGGGCCTGTAAGAACCGGATGGCCCATCGCTACAGCGCCGCTCTTCGCGGCGGTTGCCGGATAATTACGTCCTGCGGCTTCAGGCTGGCGTCTACCACCAGCGCGAACCAGCCCATCATCATCTCTTCCCAGGTCTGATCGCCCCATCGGACGGTGACGTTCGGGTTTGGATTGGCCGGGTTGTTAACCGAGTTGTCATGATGCGCCGTGCACTCGATGCGCGTGCCCTTCGGCAGCGGGACCGGCTTGGCTTCCTCGTAACCGAGCTGCCAGTTGAAATCGAACTTGGGCACGCTCAGCAGCGTCTCACTCTCACCCGTCGGGTAGGCAGCCTGGTAAAGGAAGTCCTTTCCCCGGACATGCATGTGAGGCATAAGCCAGACCAACTGCGCGGGCTCGCCGATCGTAATCATGGAATGCGTTTCGTAGTTCGGATCGTTGGGCGGAATCTCGAACTGCTGCTGCGTCGCATTGGACGTGAAATATCGGTACTTGGGCGGCTTGTCGGCCAGGGTGAGGCCGATCTTGGTCCGATCGCTGGCGGGTTTGCCGTTGGTCGTGTAGTGCAACTGGAACACCAGATCGGAGCCGGCCGGGACGAACTTCGCGGCGTCGGCGATCGGCGTATCGAATCGTTGCTCCTGGAGCCCGGGAGCAAAGGCGGTCAGCAGTTCGATACCGGCCATCCCGTTGTTGGGCTGCGGGCGCGGTGCCTCGGTGCCGGCCTGGGGAGCGGGCTGTGGCGGGGCCTGCGGGATACGCCGGATCGCGGCCCCGTTGGCATCGCGCTCGAATGTTACGGGCACGAACGGAATGCCTGGTTTGGCATCCTTCAGATACGTCGATCCCGGCGGGCGCACATAGACGATCACGTGATGCATCACGGCGCGATTGCCGGGACGCACCTCGGCAGCGGTAACCCAGACGTCCTTATCGAAGTGGGTGGGAACGACAATGTACTGGTATTCGATGATCCCGGACGCCGGCACCTCGAAGGGGTTGGGCATCTCGATGGTCACATCCGGCTTGATATTCCAGCCCTGCATGAAGTGCGCCGGAGCAGGCTTATCTTTCGCGTCACCCTCCGGAGCGCCGTTGTCGGCCCAGCTTACCAGGGCCTTGGTTTCCGCTTCGGTGAGCTTGCGCTCGTTCAGGAAGTGCCCGTACTTCGCATCGGCGAACCATGGCGGCATCTTCCGGGAGAGCACCGCGGCCTTGATCGCCTTCGCCCAGGGCCGCGCCTCCTGATACGTCAGGAAAGACATCGGCGCTACTTCGCCCGGCCGATGACAGCTTTGGCAATTCTTCTGCAGTACCGGCAGCACGTCCTTGTTGAAAGTGGCCGGTTGACTCGAACCTGCTGCTGCGGCAATGGCTACGCAGCTCAAACTCAGCGCAAACAAACGCATGCATCCCTCCTCGGTCTCGTGGTGCTGGTGACAATATTAACCCAGACCGCGGTCTGGTTTCAAGGCTATAATCTACCGAATGGCCGGTATCGAAACGGTACGCGGAAGAGTGGATACCACGCGGCTGGGAGTCACGCTAATGCACGAGCACATCTTCGTGCTGGATGCCGAAATAGCCTCGAATTACCCGGAGGATTGGGGTGAGGAAGCCGAGCGGGTCGCCGGCGCAATCGCGCGTCTGAACGAGCTGAAGGCGCGCGGGGTGGACACCATTGTCGACCTCACCGTCATCGGGCTCGGCCGCTACATCCCGCGCATTCAACAGATCGCGGCCGAAACGGAGCTGAACATCATCGTCGCCACGGGGATCTACACCTACTGCGATCTGCCACACTATTTTCAATATCGCGGCCCGGGCACTGTGCTCGGCGGCGAGGAGTTGATGGCCGACATGTTCGTGCGCGATATCCAGGAAGGCATCACCGGCACCGGCGTTCGGGCCGGCATGCTGAAGTGCGCTACCGATGCGCCGGGTTTGACGCCAGGTGTGGAGCGGATTCTGCGAGCCACCGCGCAGGCGCACCGTCGCACCGGTGTTCCGATTTCCACCCACACCTACGCCCGCCGCCGCGTGGGTTTGGATCAGCAGCGGATCTTCCGCGAGGAGGGTGTCGATCTGTCGCGCGTTGTGATCGGCCATTCCGGCGACACCACGGACATCGGGTACCTGGAGGAGCTGATTGCCAACGGATCGTACCTCGGCATGGACCGGTTTGGAATCGACTCCATTCTGTCATTCGAGGACCGCGTGAAAACGGTCGCGCACATGTGCCGGCTCGGACACGCCGGCAAGATGGTACTCTCGCACGACGCCGCATGTTTCAACCACTGGTTGCCCGAACGGCAACTCCCCGCCATGCTGCCGCGTTGGCACTATTTGCACATTCACAACGATGTGATCCCGGCACTAAAGCGCGAGGGAGTTACGGAGGGCCAGCTCGCCACGATGCTGGTGGAGAATCCGCGGCGGATTTTCGAGGGGTAGTGCACGTAGGTAACTGGACAGGCGAATCGCCTGTCTCACCATTCCTACGGCCGATCCGGATCGAGGTCGAATGCCTCCACTTGGTAGTCGAAATGTTCCGTGAGGAACACCAGGTAGGTTTCCTGGATCAGGTGAATGAACTTGCGGATGCCGTACTCGTAATCGGCGTCGCGAATGGTCATCTTCAGCGAAACGTCGCCGCTGCGATTGGCGCAGGTGACCAGAGCCTTGCGGTCGTCGATGCGCCGGTGATCGGGACGATCCGCGCTCTGACAGGCCTTCAAAAATGCCCGGAACTCCCGGTACATCGCCGAACTGGCGGGGACCTGCGGTAAAACCATGGGACAGTGAATGGCACCGCGGCGCGTGTCCACCGTGAGATCGAAAGGCCGGTCGCGGTGCCAGATCATCTGGAACCTGGCTTTTCCGTCGCGGGATGCACCACGGCTGAACCCGCGGAACACTCCACGGTCCGCATAGCCCTGCAGGATGTCGCCGACCATCTTTTCCCGGATGTTCAGTGCTGGAACGCTCCCCCTCCAGGTTCCGGATTCATGAAGTTGCCCGGCGGGTAGTCCTTAGCGGAAGTGAATTCCTTGAGCGCCTGGCAGTTGATGAGCGTGGAGGCCGATTCCTTGCTCGCGGCGGTGTAAGCACGCGCCAGAGCATCCTTGAACTCCTGCTGCGTGTGGACGTATTCGCCGCGCGCGCCCAGTCCTTCCGCCATCTTGTCGTAACGGAGGTTCTCCTGGAACAGGTACATGTGCATCGACCGCGCGGAACCCACAGCCTGCGGCCACATGCCCCAGGAGTTGTTGTTGTAGATCACGGCAATGATGGGGATCTTGTACTTCTGCGCGGTATCGAGCTCAAAGAGGCTATACGCAATGCCGGCATCGCTCGAAACGCAGCACACCGGCGCGCCCTTATACGCGGCTTGCGGCCCGATGCCGCGCTGCACGGCCGCACCCGCGCCGATGGTCATCGCGACATCCGGCCCGATGGCCCCGTACTGATATCCGCAGGAAATCGCCTGGCCGGGACGATAGGCGCGCACCCAGCGGCCCATGAAGTTGCCGATGGTCCAGCCGCCCATGCCCATGACGGTCTGCTTGGGATCGATCTTCCCCTTATAGAAGAAATCGTGGACTTCCTTGCCGATCACGGACGGATGCAGATGGTTGGTATCTTTGCTGTACTTCACTCCCAACTCATATTGATCGAGGATGGTCTTCTCGTACTTCTGCCGGGCGGTGGCAATCTCGTTAGCCCATGTGTCGCGCTTCTTGCGGGGCAGGGAGTCGTTGAGCGCATTGAGGAAGGTCTGCTCGTCGCTGACGATGCCGAGTTCGAGGGGCCAGTTGCGGCCGAGGTCTTCCGGCACGGGATGCACGCGAATGGCTTTGATGTCGGGGTTGAAAGCATACTCGCCGGGGCTCGGCATGCAATACTGGCCGACGAAAAGCACCAGGTCGGCGCTCATGAGCGCATCGGGAGACTGGTTGATGCTGAGGCGATGCGCGTCGGGGAAGTGGCCTTTCATGGGCCCGGTGGCCGCCACCGCGATATCGTTCTTCTCGGCGATCTCCTTGAGCACGTCCCAGGATTTGCGCTGGAATACCCCTTGGCCGGCGACAATCAGCGGCCGCTCGGCTTTGGCGATCAGGTCCACCGCTTTCTTGACGTCGGCCGGCGCGGGGTACGGGCGCGACTCGCTGCGGTATTTATTCTTGGCGTAATAGTCCTTCAACTTGGTTGGATCGGTGAAGCGGGCGCGCGCCACTTCGCCCGGGAAATCGAGATGCACGGGTCCCGGCACCCCCGTCTTCATGTTTCGAAACGCGTAGGCGCCATATTCCCAGACGCGGTCCGGCGCGATCAGGCGCTTGCCGTACTTCTTCATCCCTGTGGTGGTGGGTTGCTGATAACCGGTCTGGATGAATGCTTCGCGGTCGTCGCCCGAGATCTGCATGTTGCTGGCGAGGACCAGTAGCGGCGTCCGCGCGGCGTGCGCCCCGGCGATGTTCATGATCATGTGGGTGAAGCCCGGACCTTCCGTGCCCGAGCAAGCGGTGGCCTCGCCGGTGACGCGCGAAAAACCGTCGGCCGCGGCGCACATCGCGCCTTCCGTCCGTCCGCCGTAGGCCGGCACGCCGGCCGCCGCCATGGCGTTGATCACGGTGTAGTTGCCGGGGCAACAGAACATCGCGGCGAGTTCTTCCTCGACGCAGAGCTTGGCAAAGATCTCGGCTCCGCTCATCCCGCGGCCTTCGAAGGAACCCGGCTTGGGCGCCTCGCTCAGGTTGGCCGGAATCTCTTTTGGAATGGAGATCGATGGAATGGGCACATCCGCGCTAAGCGGTTTCGAAGCCAGCATGGCAGCCGCGGCGGCGCCCGCTGCCGCGGCCGGTCCGGCCAGGAAGTCCCGCCGCGACGAGTCGGGACGATCGTTCTGGTTCTTCATCGGTCCTTCTCCTTGCTCTTGTCGTCTTCCAAAGGCGGCCGCATGGACTCGGGCCACAGGCTGTGAATGTAATTCACCAGGTGCCACAGGTCCGTATCGCCGTCAATCTGAGTTTTGAATGGAGGCATGGTCTCGCCCGCGCCATCGCGGATGCTGCGGAAGATCTCGCCGTCCGAGACGCCGCTCTTGAATGCATTGGGCGAGGTGAGGTCGGTTGCATCCGCGACCACGTCCATCTGAGCCTTGCCGTCCGGTCCATGACAAGGCGTGCAGAATCGGGCAAACGAGATTCTGCCCTGGGCGATCGATTTCCTGGTATAGGAGACTGGGTTCTTGAGCTTCTTCGCTTCAGCCGCGCTAAGCCGCTGATGGCCCTCCTGCGGCGGCAAGGCGAGCAGAAAGAAGCTGCCGAAGCCGAGCGTCGAGGCAATGCAAAATATCCGCAGGTTCACTCCAGCATCCCTAATCCGCAACCCAGTAAAGACGTCCGCAGAACAAATATATACCGACCGGCCGGTCAAATCAAGCGCACGCAAACCGGCTGTCATTTGGTGCGAATTGGTGAGTGCTCAAATGGTGGGGCGGGAGCCCCTGGTCCGCACGGGACACCCTCGTTCCGTTTTGGGGCAGCGGGGTGCGGCTTGCGCGTGGGCGAGGACTGACAGACGACGAAAGTCGATCGTCTGCCCCACCGTTACTTCGAAAATGCCAGCAGCACGTTCCCCGGCAGTCCCGCCCACATGCCGTAACCCGAGTTCGTGAAGACCATTCCGCCCGCGATCACCGGTCCGGCGGAATCCAGCGAGCCGCCTTTCCCGGCAACGCCATTCACGGTCTCGAAATCGCGCGCGGTGTTGAAGTCCCAGACGATCTCACCGGTTTTGGCGAGGAATGCGCGAAAGTGCCCATCGACCGAACCCGAGAACACCACGCCGGGAATGGACGAGATAGCGGCCGATTGCGCGCTGTTGCAGCCCTTCGCCCCCGCAGTGCAATGCAGTTCCGGGGGTGGAGTGGTCCAAATCTTTTCGCCCGTGGAGAGTTTCAGGGCGTGAAGCCCGCCGGGCCGAATCTCACCGCGGTTCAAGAGATCGGAGACGGCCACATAGGCATTCTCGAGGTCGGCCGTGGGCCCCCATTCAATGCCGCCAAGCGCACTTCCCTGCCCGACGCGGGTCTGCCACAGCACCTTCCCGCGATGGTCGGGGTCGAGCCCCCAGACGATGCCGGACTTCTGGCCACAGACCAGAACGCGCTTGCCATCCGGCAGATCGCGCAGGATCGGCGACGTGCCGAAGTCGTGATCCGGCCCGCGGTCCTCGGGACAATTGGCACCCCGGCCGCAACCCATCGTGAAGTTGTCCTTGGCGAGCACCTGGCTGGACCACAACAGGCTACCGGTTTCGAGGTCGAACGCCAGGATCGCGTCGCTGGTGGGAGTGGAGACATTGGTGTAAGAGTTGCCGGTGCCCACGTATAGCACTTTTTTCTTGACGTCGATCGTGGGAGCGGACCAGATGGCCGCGCCGGCCGGACCCCAAAGCTGCGCGCCAGCCGCGTTCTTCCCGGCGAGTGGCCGGGGCGGGTCCACTACGCTAAAGCTCTTCCAGATCTGCTTCCCGGTGGCGCCGTCGAGCGCCACAATGCTGCCGCGGAACTTGCAGCATTCATAGGTGGGGAGCATGGCGGAGGCCTCTTCGATCGACGACACCGGAACATAGAGCCGCCCGCCATAGAAAGCCGGCGATCCGGTGATGCGCGCCGCCGGATGGTCCTCGACCTTGACCTTCCAGAGGAGCTGGCCCGTTGCTAGATCGAGTGCATGAACGGTAGACCGCACGTCGCCGAAGTACGCTATGCTCTTGCCTCCCGCCTGGCCGATGCTGATGGCGTTGCGCACCATCGCGCCGGCATCGTACTTCCACCAGGTGCATCCGGTGGCGGCGTCCAACGAGTACACCGCTCCGCTGGCGCTGCCTGTGAACACGCGATTGCCGACCACCGCCGGCTGCGCAGCGCGCACGGTATCGCCCTCGAATGCGAACGCCCATTTCAGCTTCAAGTTCGGCACGTCGGCGGCGGTCAATCCCGGCTTTGGCTGGTAGCGCGTGTTCTCCCGATCGTAGCCCCATCCGTTCCAGTCGGCATCACTCATGTGCAGCGGGCTAGGAGCCGTGGCGCATTTGCCAGCCAGGGCACCCGCGCTCGCGCCAAACTCCTTCCCGGTAAGAAAGCGGGCGATGGCCCGGCCTTCCTCGGTCGCCAGTCCGGCGGATTGCGGCATCATGGCGCCTTCAAACATCGCGCGGTAGATGGATTCGGGCGTGCGCGCGGCGAGCTCCTGGTGAGACGGCATGCGCGCCTGGGGCTGGCCGTCGTGACAAGTAGCGCAACGCTGCTTGTAAAGGGATTCTCCATCGGGTGCGGCGGCGCGGGCCGCGAATACGGTAAGGAGCGCCATTGAGAGGTTCCGTGCGAGCATAAAAAACCTCGCAACACTCTATCACAGACGTACGTGGCGGTGATATAGTACAGACCCATGAAAGCTCCAAAGGTCGCTCGTGCTACGGTTCTGGTGATGCTGCTCGCCAGAGCCTCTTCTATGGCGCAGGAGCAGCCGGCGCAGCCGCTGGTGCATTTTCATCACGTGCACCTGAACGCTTTGAATCCCGAGTTGGCGATGGGGTGGTACACGCGCCACTTCGACTGCGAGCGGGCGAAGTTCGGTGGCACGGATGCGCTGTGGGCCGGGAAGTCCTGGATCCTGTTCAACAAGGTGGACCAGCCACCGCTATGGAAGATCACAACGGCCCTCTACCACATCGGGTGGGGCGCGGAAAACGCCAAGGCGGATTACGAGAAGTTCATCGCCATGGGGGCGAGGTTCGAAACTCACATGCGCGATCTGGCGGAAGGGCTGCCGCTGGCGCCCGGGCTGCGCTATTACATGTACCTCTGGGGGCCGGACAACGTGATGATCGAGGACATCACCGCCAACCACCACTACTACGATCATGTCCACCTGCTCAGCGAAGACCCGGTTTCGGCGGGCGAGTGGTATCAGAAGGAATTCGGATTTCCACGCCGCGCGCAACCGCCCTCGCGCCAGCCGCGGTTTTTTAACGGATACCAGATCGGCCCGACCTCGGGGTTCAACATCGACAACGTGAACGTGCCCATCTTCCCGATTGAGCTGGCCCGGGAGCTATTTCCGGCGGAGTGGGAAGGGCGGAAACACCCCGATTCGCCGAAGGGCCACGCGCTCGACCACTTTGCGTTCAGTTGCGAAAACCTGGAGGTGATGCTGGCCCGCTTGCGCAAAGACGGCGTGAAGGTGGTCGAAGAGCCGCGCGTGATGTTGGACGGCGCGCTCAAATCCGCGTTCATCGAAGGGCCTGACAGCGTGCCGATCGAACTGGTCGAGGGCCACGCGAAGAAGGAGTAGCGCACCCTCACGGAGCGATCGGCCTCTCTCCAGGCCGCCACATGATTCCCAGCGCAACCACCTGTCCCGGTACTTGGGAGCCGCTGGTGGTGAAGAGCGGGGGCCGATTCTCCCAGTGATGTCCGGCGCCCAGATCATGCCCCCATAACGATAACGTGAAGCCGCCTTTCAGGCCAAACGAGACTCCCGCGTCCACGCGGTTGTGGGTGGGCACGTCCTGGAAAGGAATCCCACCGAAAACGTAGCCCGCGACCCCATTGTAGTGGTAGAGCGAAGCGTCAAGCTCTACGTGGCGAGCGATATCGAAGCGGGATTGCACATTGAACTGATGCCCTGTGGAATTGGCGACCGGCAGGTTCAGAGAATCGTTCATGTTCACTGAATTGCCTCGCAACTCGGTAACACCCGCTGCCAGCATCCAGCGGCTGAGCGGCCGAAGCTTGACGTAGAGTTCCAGGCCATGAGTCTGGCCGGGTCCGAGATTCTGCCACGGAAGAGCGACTTCCGCATACAGCGGGTTGGTATGAATCCGCGGCGGGCCTGCCACCCCAAGGGGATCGACCAGGTTCAGATTGATCAAATTGGCATAATGATTGTAGAAGATGGTCCCGTCCAGGGAAAAGATAGGGGTCGGATTGAACCGATAGCCGAATTCGTAAGCCGTCATTACTTCTGCTTCGAGCGCGGGATTCCCGATAGCCGTGAGGTAAGTGGGTACGACACCGGGCAGGCGGGCAAATTTGTACTCTTCGCTGTTGTAGGCCCTTGACGGAGTCCGAACCGCCCTCGATACCGCACCCCAGATGGAATGCCCTTTGCCGGGCAGCCAGACGCTCCGGATCTGTGGTTGAATTTCGAATCCGGTGTAAGAGTTGTGCTCGAATTTCGAGCCGGTACTGAATCGCCAGCGGCCGGGAACGATTTCCAATTGATACTGGGCGAATATGCTCGCGGTGGTGGTGCGCAGTCTGGTTGGAGTTCCACGAACCGTGAAACTCTCGGACAGTGTGTCGGCGTTCGTATCGAGGCTCAAGCCCCATACGAAGGAGTGCCGCCGGCGGATCTGGAAATCGTGTTGGAATTCCACCTTGCAGGTATTGCGAACGTCGTCCACACCGCTCTGCCCGTCCGACCAATCGCAATAGCCAAACAGGCTACCGCTGGAATCCTCCGAAAGCCGCCGTGTCCATCGGGACAGAACATGGCCGCCTCTGGCGATGTAAGAATCAGCGGGCATAGTCTGGTACGCGCCGGGGCCGGTGAAGCTTGGTATTTCGGCTCGCAGGCGGCCTTCATACATCCCGCTTTCGACAGTGAGGTCATCCTTCTTTGAGAGATTGAAATCCAAGCGTATGCCGCCTTGCGACATATTCCACGAGTCAAACGCCGGCATCCCCGACGAGTCGATGCCCGGCTCCCAATAGGCGGCCTTCCCGAAAACACGATAGCTCAGGCGGTCTCCGACCCGATCTCCGTAGCGCATGCTGGCGGCAGATCCCTCATCGGTTCCCGAGGACGTCTTTACGGAGAACCCCTGAGTGTCTCCGGAATGCCGTGTGATGATGTTGATCACTCCATTGACCGCGTTGGCCCCCCACAGCGTACCGCCGGGGCCGCGGATCACTTCGATGCGGTCGATGTCTTCCAGAGGGATGTCTTCGAGTGCCCAAAAGACGCCGCCGAAATGCGGCGTGTAGACGCTTCGGCCATCGATGAGTACCAGCATCTTGTTATTGAGGTAGTCATTGAATCCCCGGGCGCTGATAGTCCACCAATGGGAGTTCACCTTGGCCACATACAGGCCCGGCACCAGCCGCAGAGCTTCCGGAAGAGAAGAAAAACCACCGCGCCGAATATCCTCGGCACTGATGGTGAAGATGGCCGCGGGGGCTTCCAGAAGATTCTCGGCCTTCTTGGAGGCCGAGGTTACTTTGACGTGGATAGCCATGAGTTGATCCAGACTCAAATCGGTGAGGCTCGCGCCTCTGGCCGACTCCTCGTTCACCGTTGACGCCGGGCTTTGGCCATATGACGGGGAGGCTGGTCCCAGCACCAGGATCAACAACCCGGCGATCGTGATAGGCAAGGTTTTCATCGCTATTACCCACGGCGCGAACAAACGGAACATGGCGGACCACAGGGGACCACGTTATACATATCGGATGGAATGGACGCCTTTAGAGACAATTGTTCGGTTCAAGAAGTGGCGCCAGTTCGTGGGGGAAACTCCGCGCGTCCAAGGCGTGGGATGCCGACGCAAGGAAGGTGGGAAAGTAGTCGAGGAGCCGTGCACCAGCTTCAATGGCACACTCCGATCGGCATACATCGAATGGCTGGACGGCGTGCCGCCGATCCTGCGAGGCTCAACGGGCCTGTTGGATCTTCCCGCCCTTGGCAGAGAGCATCAGCTTGACCAGTTCTTCGGTGATTTTCGGCTCCAGTCCTTCGGTGTGCCCCTTGTCGATGCGCACGACATCGGCCACAACCATCCCGTCTTGGCAGTCCGGATAGACGTAAACTTGGGCCTTGCCGGGCGCCGGCAGGAGTCCCCACGACGGATTGGGCGGATTCTGACGCGTGCTGTCGTAGACATAACCGGCCTTCAGGTCAACGATCTCCTCCGCTTTGCGACGAGGTCCGCACTTGCATCTGGCGGCCCAGTCCGAGGTCTCGGGTATGCCTTTGTCATCCATTTCGCGCTGGCCCGTCGCATAGATGAACGAGAATTCGCCAGGCGGAGGTTCGCGCAAGGCGGCCGCAGCCGCGGCGAAGGCGGCCGCCACAGTACCGCCGCCCCCTGAGCGGGCCGCGGCCGCGGCAGGAAGTCCGGCGGGAGCGCCAAAACTCGAAGCACGGCCGGGGCTCCCGCCGAGCCGGCCGCCTGACAGGCTGAGCCAGCCATCGACCCTCTCTTTGAAGAATTCCGTTCTCACGATCCGGTTAGAGGTCATGCCTCCCTGAGAGTGCCCCACCAGCCAGAAAGCCTTAATGTTCTCCTTGCCGATCTGATCGACCACCGAATTGACGATGTTCTGAAGGTATTCGTCGTCGGCCGTCGACCACGTCCTCGTCGGGGAGTTCGGAGTGGCGATCACGAGGCGATACTTGTCCTTATAATCCACGATCGGGAAATAGTGGCGTTGCCAGTTTCCGTATGAGCCTGCCCCGTGAAGACTCAGGATGAAGGTGACCTTCTCGCCCGGCTTGAGATCGCACGGATAATCCAGGAAGTAGGTTCGGCGGCTCTTCATCTCGACCACCGGTCCTGGGTTGATCACCCTGTCTGCCGTGCACTCCTTGTCGGGACAGTGCAGGACTGGGGGTGTGGCACAGGGCGCCCCCGAGAACTGGAAGGGTTATTGTTGAGCGCTGGCATATCCCGCAAACGCCGCCACGGCCCCGAGCACGGCCAGAGGTCCGGCCGAATTGGTTGATCTTTTCATATAGCTCCCTCCTGGTTTTAACCGACCGTTCGGTAGATTACATCCCCGCCTTGGCGGTTGTCAAGGTGGGGCCGGCGCTTTCGCCTGCCAACCGCTTTCCTCACGGCTTGCGGGGTTTGGGAACAAATGCCAGCAAGCGGCGCGGGTTATCCACCAGGATGCCGTGCAGGATCTTCTCGTCCATCCCAGCCTCCCGCAATTTCGGCGCGAACACCGTCACAGTCTTGGCGTATCCCGGTCCGCCGTTGCGCTTGAGTTGATTTCCGCCGGTCGAGAAATCGGACGAGAAAAGCAGTTGATCCGCATAGCCGGCCTCCAGCAGAGCCATGACCATCTTCACCTGCCCGGCATCGCCCGGCCCGCCCTGGCGGTCGAAACCGGCGAACGCCCCGAGCTTGCAGATTGCCTTCTGCACCTCCACTTGGGGGTCGCTCAGCCCGCCGACATGGCCGATCGCCACGCGTCCCGGCTTCACTCCCATCGATTCAAAAAGGTCAAGCTGCTCCAGTGCGCCCTTCCCGAAATTGGTATGGGTGAAGATGGCCAGGTTGGTTTCCTGATGAGCCTTGGCGATTGCACGGAAAACCTTACGCTCGTCCGGGGTCATTACGTCCCAAGTGCCGATCTCGCCCAAGACGCCCACAGGTTGCGTGTTCACCTGTCGGATCAATTCCCCGGCAATCTGATCTTCGCTCCACGTGGCGATCTCGGGAGGATAGAAGGGCTGCGCGTAGTAACCGCAACCCGCCACGATGGGCAACCCGGATTTGGCGGAGATCTGTTTGAGAAAATCCAAATCGCGGCCCATGTCGGGATGCCCGCCATCTACGATGCAGGCCACGCCGTCTTTGGCGGCCGCAGTCATCTCCTCGGCCATCAGATCGGGGTCCTGCATGAAAAAGGGTTGCGCCGGTTGGGCGGGTTGTGCAGGTTGAACTGGTCGTGCTGGCGGATTCCCTTGACCTCCGCGCGCAGGGAACAGCGATCGCGCCAGCGACATCCACCTCGGCATGAAATCGGGAGCCAACGAGAGATGCTCATGGAATAGCGTGGCGCCGCCGGTGAGCGACTCGGGCGGCAAGTCCTTCAAGACTGTCCGGATAATCGCGCCTTTTGGAAACTGGGGTTCGGCTGCGCCAGAGCCCGGTATAGCTGCTGTGGCAATCCCGGCGCCCAGCAACTTCAGTGCGTCACGTCGAGCGATCATGACCATCTCCTTCGCGCCTTCCTGCGCTCATTTCGCCGCGATGTAGTCGATCAGAGTATCGATCTCGGAGTCCGTCAGCGTCTGGCGAAACGCGGGCATCAGCGAGCCACCGAATTTCACGCGTACTTTTATATACTCGCGGCTCGGTTTCAAATTGCCAAGAGGCATTTTGTTGCGCTTGAAAAGCTGGTAAAAGCTGGGACCGGTTTTTTTCGACTGCGCCCGATCGATGTCGTGGCAGACCGCGCAGTTCTCACGGTACAGTGCCTGACCAATCAGAAGCCGGTGCTTTTCCCAGGGAACGGGCGTGCGGTCGGCGGCTGACAGGATCATGGCAAGCAGGCACAGGGCCAGAATTCTGGAAGTCGCGTGTGCTACTCCCTCGGTCATAGGCCGCTCCTTTCGATCTGAACCGCCCCATGCCGCCGTAGCGCGTCAAGGGCCTGCGCAACCTGCTCGGCCCGGCAGCGCACACGCAGGCAGATCACGCCGGGATCCACATGCGGCACGGGAGCATCGCCCTCCCGCCTGCGGATCAGGCCGCTCTCCCGGAGAAACCAGGCGAATGTCGCCACAATCGCGCCCAGCATGGTCATCTCGTAGGTGATGACACCGGTGGCCCAGAACGAGAACAAGGGCATTCCGCCGGTGACCAGCTTGTAGTCGTGCTGGGTGTAGCGTATGAAGACCGTCGCCAGCAGGCCGAATGCAACCGCCGCGGAGACCGCCACCAGTGACATCCGGCTCGGCCGGTCCAGCACGCCGCGAGCCAGCTCGACCGGCTCCGCCGAAAAGAGGTCCAGCGATCCGTGCTCGATTCCCGCTGCCCGCAATTGCCGGATGGCATCGGCCGCCCGCTCCTTCTCGCGGAACTCTCCCATCAGGAACACGGTCACTCTTCCTCCTGCGGATGCGGCTTGAATTCCCACACCGCGATGATGGGGAAGAGCTTCGAGAAGATCATGTAGAGCATCGCCATGGCTGCAAAGGTAGCGGCGGTAATGGCGAGCTCCACCCAAGTGGGCGCGTACGTTCCGGATGCCGACGCGAGCCGGGGATTCGCCAGAGTTGGCACTATGATCAGATACCGTTCGAGCCACATCCCCCCCAGCACCGAGGCCGATGCGATGGTGGCGGTCCGAATGGTGCGCAACCGCCGGACGCCAAGCAGCACCAGGGGCACGACGAAATTCAGAAGCACCATGGTCCAGAAGTACGGAGCGTAGCGCGTGCGCGTGCGCGCCACGAACACGGCCATTTCCTTAGGGTCGTTGCCATACCACACGGTCAGGTTCTCCGCCATCGTGAAGTAGAACCAAAGCAGACTCATCAGCAGCAGCAGCTTGGCGAGGTTATTGAAGTGGTGGCGCGTCAGGTAGTATTCCAGGCGAAGAATTCTACGCAGCGCCGCCAGCACTACGATGAGGGCCGCGATCCCGCTGAAGATCGCGCCCGTCACGAAGTACGGGCCGAAGATGGTGCTGTGCCACATGGGCGCGACGGTCATGGCGAAGTCCCAGGCCACCACAGTGTGCACCGAAACGGCGACAGCGAGGATGATGCAGGCCATCAGCTTCATGGCGCGCTCCAGCGCGTGCCACTCGCGGTCGCTGCCGGTCCAGCCGAGTGAGAGCGTCCGATAGAGCACGCGGCGCCACGGCGTGGTATGCTCCGCCAGTTGCGCCAGGTCGGGGATCAACGGCAGATAGAGGTAGATCACGCTGCCGGTGAGATAGGTGACAATGGCGGTCAGATCCCACAGCAGCGGCGAGCGGAAATTCGGCCACAGAAGCCGCCCGTTGGGATACGGAAACAGCCAGAAGAAGAGCCACGCGCGTCCCAGGTGAATGATGGGAAACATGCCCCCGATCATCAGCGCGAAGACCGTGATGGCTTCCGCGGCGCGCGTCACCGGCTTGCGCCAACTTGCGTCGGTGAGCCGCAGGATCGCGGAGATGAGCGTGCCCGCGTGGGAGATGCCGATCCAAAAAACGAAATTGACCAGATAGAGGCCCCAGAACACGGGACGCTGCAAGCCGGTCACACCCATTCCGCTTCGGAGCTGGTAGCCCCAGGCAATCAGACCCGCGGCGCCGATGACAAATAGCACGATGGTAGCCAGCACGTAATTCCGGCTCACGCCGGAAAGCGGTCGGAACAGGTCTTCCCGGATTCGCCCGTAGGGGAGCAGTTCGGGTGCCGTCGTCATCGCCTATTTGGCCCTCTGGAGATAAAAGACCTTGGGTTTCGTGCCCAGCTCTTCGAGCAGCCGCGTGGCCCGGCCGCTCTCCGCGAGGCGCGCGACCTTGCTGTTGGAGTCGTTGAGATCGCCGAACACCATGGCTTCCGCCGGGCAGGACTGCACGCACGCGGGCTGGACGTCGCCATCGGCCACCGGACGGCCCTCCTGTGCGGCATCCTCACTGGCCCGCTTGATCCGCTGGATGCAGAAGGTGCACTTCTCCATGACTCCGCCCATGCGGATCGCCACGTCCGGGTTATGCTGCAACGGGAGCGGCTCGGGCCACTCGGGCGCGAACCAGTTGAAGTAACGAACCGTGTAGGGGCAGTTGTTGGCGCAATAGAAGGTGCCGACACAGCGGTTATACACCTGCACGTTCAGCCCTTCGGCATTGTGGTACGTGGCGTTAACCGGGCATACCGGCTCGCAGGGGGCATCGTCGCAGTGCTGGCATAGCACCGGCATGTATTTGACCTTGACGTCCGGAAACGTGCCTTCGTAGTAGCGATCCACGCGAATCCAGTGGACGGTGTGGCCCTTGGCGGCTTCAGCGGGGCTAGACACCGGCAGGTTGTTTTCGGCGTGGCAGGCGACCACACATGCCTGGCAGCCGGTGCAGCGGTCGAGATCGATGGCCATTCCCCAGCGGCGCTCCTTCACCTGTGCTCACCTCCACTTTCCTGTCGATCTTGCGGGGAAAATTGAGTCCATCCACGCCGCGGTCCCGCGCGCGCCACACGCACCCGCGTGCCGCCAAGGGCAAGCGCCCCGGTGGACTTCTCCCAAACCGGCGCCAGTATCGAAAGCGGGTTGGCGCCACGGCCGGAGGCGTAACGGCCGTAGTGTTGGTGTCCATCGCCAATCGCCATGCTCACCACGCCCGGAATCGCACCGGGGTGCACGTATGCGGGAGCTTCCAACCAGCCGTGCGGTGATTCCACCTGCACCATGTCCCCGTTGGCCACGCGCACACGCCCGGCAAGCTGCGGATCGATTTCAACCGGCAATCCCCATATCCCGCTCGATACCGGATCGGGTAGCTCTTGCAGCCATGGCAAGTTGGCGCCCGCGCCATCGTGAAATTGCAGCGAGGGGTAAGGCTGGAAGAGCAGCGGGTATTGGGCTGGATCGCCAGCGAAAGATGCTGGCTCGGGCAGGCTCGGCGGCTGTCCTACTGGCGCTTGTGGTTGTGGTGTCGAGGCCTCGCCCCAGAGGCCGCCCTGGCGCGCGACCTCTTCGAACACCGCCTCCGGCGGCAACAGATCCTTGGCGGTGACGGCCCTGTAATCTACGCCCATCTTCCGCGCCACATCGGCGAGAGTCGTTTCCACGGCGCGAGTATCGTAGAGCGGCTTGACGAACGGCGTCGCCACGGTCACGGCGGGCTGCGCCGAGACGGCCGGAACCAGCGCCACCTCCGATTCGAGTGTGTGATGGCCGGGCAGCACGAGATCGCACCACGCGGCCGTATCGTCCAGGAAACTGGCGAAGCTGATCACGGTTTCGGCGCGCGCCAGAGCCTGGAGAACGCCGCTCGAAGGAGGCAGAGTATACGCCGGGTTGGCGCCGTCGATCAGTACCACCTGCGCACGGGCGAGTGCTTCGGCGGCGCGGCCGCTCTCGAACGGAGCCGCTGCGGCAGCCGCTGGAGGCAGCACACCGCCGGGCTTGCCTATGTTTCCGAGCATGAAGTTGAGGAAGTGGGAAAGCAGGATGGCGTTGAGCGAATTGCTCTGCGGAATGGAAGCGCCGGCCAGCACCAAAGGCGCATCCGATTCGCCTAGGGCCTGAACCACTTCGCGGGTGCGCCGCTCCTCCAGACCGCAGGATGCCAGCAAGACCGCCACGTCGGCTGAGGCAAACGCCGGGACGATCGTCCGATTGCGCGCCAGACCCGCATCCAGCAAAATGCGACCGGCTGCCGCAAGGAACTGGGGCTCCGACCCGGGACGGAGCGGCAGCCAACGGTCGGCCGCGGCAGCCGTAATCGAAAGTCGCGATTCTGCCTGCACCAGGTAGCCTCGCACTTCGCGGCGGCCCTGACGGAACGCTCCGAATTGCCTGCTGTAGTAAACCGGCGAGGCCCAGCTCCCGAGAAAGTCCGCGCCTACGCCGAGTACGTGGTGCGCGCGGGCGAGGTCGTAGACCGGAAGGCCCTTCCAGCCGAAAGCCAATTCGGCGGCTTGGCGCTCCACGGCGCAATCGGCAAGCGAACTGACCACCGGCGCGGGGGCGCCCAACGCCTGGACGAATCGCGCAATGGCGACCGAGCGCGTGCCGGTGTGGGGGCCGGCGAGAAATACGATGCGGGCGGGATCGGCTTTCGCGATCTTCCCGGCGACGGCCGCAATAGCTTTATCCCAGGATGTGGGCGCGAACTGCCCTTTGCCGCGGTCGCCCGTGCGCTCCATCGGGCCGCGCAACCGGTCGGGGTGATAGAGGGATTGAACGGCGGCCTGACCGCGCGCGCAGAGCCGGCCGCCGCTCACCGGGTCGAGAGGGTTGCCTTCGATCTTCTTGACGGCGGCAACGCGCTGGCGGAGTTGCTCGCCCCCGCGCTCGATGGTGCGCACGCCCTCCATGATGCGCACCAGCGTGCCGCAACCGGCCGCGCATTCGGTACAGACGGCGGGATGCCACTGTTCTTCGCCGGGCACGATTTCGCCTTCCGCGACGAGCAGGGGAATGAGCTTGTCGGTCTTGCCGCAACTGCCCGCGAGCGCTCCCGCGGACGTGGCGGACAGAATCTTGAAGAACCCGCGTCGATCCATGGGTTCAGTCCAGTGCCTTGTGGGGCAGGATTCCATCCTGCTGGCCGATTTTCAATCGGCCTGGACCCGTTGAAAACGGGTCCGCAGCTTGAAAAGCTGCCCCACATAGAGGAACACGTCCACACCGTCGGAACACTAGTAGTGGCATGCGGCGCAGTCCTCCGATGCCTGGTTCTGACGATGGCAGCTCAGACACGAGCCCATGGTGTGCTTGACCAGCCGTTGCGCGGTGGTGGCTTGGGTCATGTCTCCATGGCAGGTGGCACACCCGATCTTCGCCCGGGCGTGCGGCGCGTGTTGAAACCTCACCAACGATTCGCGCGGGAAGCCGTACACACGTTGCCAGGGAATCTCGCGCTGGCTGTTGGCGTAGGCGATTACCTTATTCACTTCCGGATTCGCGGTGCCGATTTTGGCGTGACACAGCATGCACTTCCGCACCGAAGGAATGCCCGCGGCCGCGCTGGTGTCCGCGGAACTATGGCAATCCAGACACTGTAACCCGAACGCCAGATGCTGCTTGTGGGAATAGGCCACGGGCTGGTCCGCCAGGACCGGGACTGCGGCAAGTATCGGAATCAGAATGAGCACCCTCCCCATCGATGGCAGTCCCATTAACAGATGTGACAATGGCAATGTTAGAACAGACTATCACACCAGACCCAGTTCGGGCACAGACTTCTGCGTGGTGTGCAGGCCGTATGCAGTGCGTGGGGCCGGCGCGCCCTCACTTCGCCTCAAACGCCAGCAGCACGTTTCCAGGCGCTCCGCCCCAGGTTCCGTATCCGGAGCCGGCGAAGAGCATGCCTCCCGCGATCGTGGGGCCCGGTCCGTCCATTGCGCCGCCCTTGGCGACTCCGCCGTTGACGGTCGGGAATTCCCGCGAAGTATCGAAGTCCCAGATCACCTTTCCGTCGACGGCGGAATACGCGCGGAGGTGTCCATCTACCGATCCGGAGAAGACCACACCGGGAATCGCAGAGACCGCGGCGGATTGCGCCGGGCTGCAATGACTGCGGCCTTCGCAGGAGGGCGG
>JAIQFL010000439.1 GCA_020073365.1 Terriglobia bacterium
GCTCCGACCATGCCCCCGATGCGCCGCCCCGCGATGGTGTGAAACGGACCAGATAACTGGTTCCGGAAGGTACGGCGGTGTCGTTCGGCTCCAGATCGCATGAAATAGACCCGTTGGCGATTGTGAATTCCTGTTGCCACCGGAGAACCGTACGGCCATCAGCGGTCGTCATGTCTGGCGCGGAGACTACCACCTTGCCGCTGAACAAAGTTCCCGAAACTCCGGTATAGGCGGTATCGCGGATCTGGGTCTGGGTCTGCGAGAACAAAGTCACCGCCCCCACGAATGCCAATAGGAAAACACGATTCATAAGGAATCCACCTTCATGCCAGTTCGAGCAGTTCCATCTGAACGTCCGACCTGCCGGGCCCGGACGACTGCTGCCAGTCCGAATTGAACCGGACGGTGTATCGGCCCACGGTGGCCACGCCGGTTGGATCATAATTGAACTTCGGACTGGTGTCGTATGGATCGTAAAAGTAAAACGGTTCGGTGGACCCGTTGCGCGCGTCGAAGAAATTCCGTAACGCCACCAGCGCCGCGGGAGTCACCCGCTTGGTCAGGCGCCACCGCCGCCTGCTATTGGTCGCCAGCACCGACCGTTGCGACTCGCCGTTCTTGTACTCGTTCTCGATCAGCGGGTATGCCCGCTCATGGACGAACGACTTGCACAGCGATTGAGGAAGCACGGTCACTGGTGCCGCATTGAGAACGGAGCCTGGCATGTTCGCGTTTCGCTAACTCACAATCGTGCCGGGGCTTAACTGAAGGCTGGTGAGTTCGCGCCGGTTCGCGTTCGATTTCGTCGCGGCCATCGACGCGCTCTGTACCAGCCGCGGGTTGTTGGTGATAGCCTGCACTGCCTGGCCCTGGAGTAGCGCCGTCGTGGCGGGCCCGTCGAGTTGAATCACCAGCCCACCACCGGACGGAGTGCCTGCGCCGATCTGGTCGAGCCCCGGCAGGCCTCCCAGCGCTGGAAGGGGCGTGCCGTTGTTGTACTGCGGCGACTGGAACAGCGATCCGCCCGTCTCTACCAGTGACAGGGGCGTCACAGTACCGGGCATGCCGGTCGCCTTCTGGCCGGTGGTCATGGCATACAACTGAATCAGGTCGCGGATCTGAGGGGACCGGATCGCCATGTCGAGGTTGCCGCCGAACCCGGATTTGGCCATGTCCACGATCTGCTGCAAAACTCCCTTATCCGCGATATCGACCCCGTAGAGCGCCTTGATCTTCTCCTTCGCCTTATCCGCGGCGCCTTTCACAAACAGTCGCACGATGCCCGCGACCGCTCCGGCCACGCCACCGATGGCCGCGCCAAGAGGACCGCCGAACTTGTATCCGATCAACGCGCCGCCCGCCGTAGTCTCTGCGACGCCGATCTTGCCGCCACGCCGAAGACCATCCATCGCCAGGAGCGCCCCGCCCATGAGCGCGGCGTCCGACTTGCCGAGAGCCTGGAGCTTGTCGCCAAACGACCCGTACTGGCTGATCCAGCCGCCTGTTGCCATGCGGCCACCGCCCATATCGACCCACTTGTTGTCGCCAAACCCGAAGAACGATTTGAGGCCCGGCAACATGCCAGCCAAGCCCGCTTTCGAGAAGATCCCTCCGGCTGCTGGGGCGGCACCTATGCCGGCACCGCCTCCCGACGAGGACGGTACGAACGGCGGCGTACCGCCCACTGCCGAGCCGGGGAAGCGGATGCTACTGCCTGTACCGAAGATAGGAGGCAGAATGGACCCAAGACCAGCGCCACTGCCGGCGCCAGCACCAGCACCGCCAGATGGCAGGAACGGAGGTGTACCGCCAGGCGCGCCACCAGCGAACACCGGGACCGCGCCGATCCCGAGGATGCCGCCCAGCCCACCGAGCAGCCCGCTTCCACCACCTTTGCCTACGCCGCCCTGTTGCATCTGCACGTTTGCCCCAGGGACGAACATGTTCATCAGCATCGCCGCCACGCGCGAAGTCACGACATCTTTGATGGCGGTAAGAAGCGCGGTCTTCAGCGAGTTCCCAATCGCCGACCACACCGACTGCGATTTGGTCACGAGGGCATCGAATACGCCGCCCGCCTGCTGCTTGAGCGATTGGAAGATGCTCTGGTACTGGTCCGTGACGAGTTTGCGAGTGGACGTCGCGCCCTTGATCTGCGCGACGTCGATCTCAGTGGTGGTGGCCTTCTGGAGAACGTCCTTTTCGTGCTGGCCCAGTTCGCGGATCTTGTTGCCGATCTGGTCGAGATAGGGCTCGTAGAAAATGCCCTGCGCCATCGCCGCCTTGCGCGCCTCGTCCACCTGGCGTTCCGTCCGCGCGTCGATTTCCTCCAGTTCGATCTTGGTCCGGTCCTTCATCGCCTGGACTTCGATGGCGGTCTTGGCGTTCTCCAGCGCTACCTTGTCCTGGAGTGTGCGCGCATCCACCGACTCCAGTTGGGCCAGTTGCAGATTCTTCCGCTGGTCAACCGCCGCAATAGCTGCCGAACGGCCCTGGTCGTCGATCTTGTCCTGCCACTGGGATGCCTGCTCCCATACGTAGAGGTTCTGCTTCATCGGTTCGAGATACAGAAGCTCGAACATCTTCTGGGAGCGCGCGGCGGCCGCCTTCCACATCTGCTCGAGGCGGCGCGATTCCTCCTCGTTGAACTTCATGTCGAACGCCGCGAGTCTTTCCGCGGTTGCCTTGTGGATGGTTTCGAGGGTGGAGGCGTTGAGCTTGAAGTGGCGAACGGCCCCGCTTTTCTCGTCCGTGTAGGTGGACCGCTGCTCGATCTCCCGCTTCTCCTCCTCCTTGATCTTCTCGATGCCAGCCTGACGCTCCTGCATCGAGAGCAGCACGACGTTCAGGGATTCCTTTGCGGCTTGCGTTTCGGAGTGAGTGGACTCAATGATCTTCATGGAGTCCTCAATGCGGGCACGGGCCTGATCATGCTCCGCGCTCTTGCGCTCCTCGACGGCGCGCATGTAGAGTTCCTGGGCCGACCTCTCGGCTTCGCCCCGCTTCTTCCGCTCCGTCGCGATCCGGTTGACTTCGTCGTCCGAGAGTTCGCCCTTGCCCAGGATCTTGAGTTTCGGAAAGCCCACGCCACTGAAGTCGTCCCAGGTATCGCCAGGCAACATCCGCCGGCCACCGATGATCTCTTTGACCTGGTCGTCGGTGTACCCCATCTTCTTTACGTCATCGGGCTTGAGCTTCCCGCTAAAGAGATCCTTTTGGATTCCCTTGCGGCGCATGTCGTCGAAGGTGCGATCCATACCCTCGTGCATCTTGTTGTATTCGTAGTAAATGATCGCGCCGGCGGCGACAACGCCGGTCAGCAGCAACCCGATGGGGTTCGCAGTGAGCGCAAGGGCCAGCCCTTGCACGGCGCTGGCAATGCCCGCGATCTTCGTGATGATGCCGTACGTAACAATCGCGCCGGCCACGAAGATCGCCGCTTCTCCGAACTTCACCAGCCAGTCGGAGTTGTCCTTCAGGAAGCCCACGAGATCGCGCAGATGGCCGACCCACGAGCGCAGATACCCCTGGAACTGTTCGCCTACCGCCTCCTTCAGTTCGTTCACCTCGCGGGCGAGAGCGGCGGACTGTGCCTCCGCGCTGCCCGTCGCCGCGGCCGCCGCGCCCTGGATCTTCGCCGCCTCGCGCATCACTGCGTTGTAGCGGAGTTGCCGGACCTCATTTTCGTCAAGCGTCCTGCCAGTCAGCTTCTCCTGGCGGTCCACCTCTTTATTGAGATCGACGAAGATCCCCATGGTCCGGAGGCCGCGCGACGCGCCCGACTCGATGGCCATGAGCAACTTCTCCAGCGCCTCGCCAGGCGTGATGTTCTCGATGGCGGCGGCATCCTTGGCAACCTTCGCCAGCCCCTCCGCCTTCGACAGGTTCATGTCCGCGACCATGAGTCGGTCGACGGCGTGGATCGCGTCCTGCGTTCCGAAGCCGACCTTCTTGACCGCTTCGACGGCCCGGTTCGATGCTTCCGCATTCACACCGTGGGCCTTCGCGAGGGCTGCCATCGACAAGCTCATCTTGTCGGTGTGGGCGGCATGCTCCGCAGCACCGATGGTCCACTCCTTGGCCCAATCCAGTGCCTTTTTGATCGAGTCCGCGAGAAGGTTGCCGGCGGCCGAGCCCTTGACCATGCTGACCGTCAGTCCGTCGATGCCCGCAGAGGCGCCCCGCGCGGCCTTCCCCGCCGCCTGCTCCATGCTGGACAAGCCGGTGTTGATGCTCTTGATCGAAGCGTTCGCCCTGTTGACGTCCACCTCGACGACGAGTTCGAGTTTGTTGTTGTCGGCCATGACGATTCAGGGGATGTTTCGAGTCGCTATGGAAGAGTACTCGCGGTGACCCTGGAATATGGGTGAGCGGGCCCCTCCTCCTGCTTGCCGACTACCCGCTCTCATGGATTGCCGGACCCTGGCCCGCTTGTCGGGAGTAATCCTGGCGATGCTTCTCAGAACGGGACATCTTGTGGGTAACGCCAGAATCCGGCCAGTTTCAGAGTGGCGTGATACGGACAGAGAGCGGAGTGGAACTCCCGTTGCTGTCTATGCCGTCAATTGTCGGCCAAGCTGATGCCGTCTTGGGCTGCGCCGCCCACCGTGACCTCAATCAGCCCGCGACTACGAATTTACGAATCTGAGACCATCGAAATGAAATTGTCGAATTGGAGCGATTTCCGACTGGCGTAGAGAATGGCGCTTACCTGCTTGGCTACCGTCTCCACTAATTCTTCCTCACCACTCCTGGCGGCAAACGTTACGGAATCGATCTGCGTGGCAACGAACGACAGCACAGCTTCGACAATGGGTGACCAAATTGCCGCAAGCGCGTAGAGTGAATTACCTTTTACACTTGCAGCGTTAAACGCAACAGTCTCAAAATCGACCTTCCTGCCCAAAATAGACTCTAGGCAACGCGCGACTACGGCTATCAGAAAGCTCTTAAAGCGAAGGTTTCGAAGTAGTGACAACTGCGCCTCTTCGAGGCTGATGATAGTCCCGCAATTAGACTTGTGTTTCAGTTCGATTCGCCGCTCGTCGACTGCTCGGCCCAAGGTGTACGCGAAAAGGACGTGCGTTGCTTTCTTGCCCTCGAAAGCGTTCCGGTATAGGGGCTTCCTTTCAAATATGAGGTTCTTACCGCGGGTCGCGTCTTGAAACTTGCCGTGGAAAGCCAACAGGGGCGCGCAACGTCTTCAATGCCGACCAATTCTGGCCCACTTCGGAATCCGCGCTTCCGTGAGTACGACAGGCCGAGTTGCCCAAATTCTTCGAAAATTCGGTTCTGTTCTGCGTCGTTGCTGTATTGATCCCAGGTCGTAATCTCATTTTGCGTGTTGTTGTACTTCACTATCTCGCTAATAGTGTCAGCATCAGTACACTTGATGATCCGACACAATACTTTTACATTTTTCATGTCATACTTATTAATGTCAACGGAGCCAATCGAACCCGTAGTCTGGGCGCCATTGATAACAGATATCCCGGTCAGGATAGTCTTCCCATCCTTGGTCTCCTTCTTCCCTCAGAAGAGTGATGCCGTTGTTAAACACCCAAAAATCACTAGGCTTGGCTTCGGCTGATTGGCGGATGCCAGTATTTATCCTTCGACGCTTCGTTATCCCTAAGAACCCTCTATAATTTGCCGAGAATAGCGCATCCCCGTACTGCGTGAACAGTGTGTGCAGCCAGGTGCCGGGGACTGACAGGACCGAAGCTTCCCACTTTGGCCCTTCTTCACTAAAGAAAGCTTTTGACGGACAAGTAATCTCATCTTTGACTTCGATGTGGGAGTCCTGGGTCGCGAAGAGGTGATCAATGGTAGAACTGCCAAGCTCTCGCGGGATGACTCGCACAGGGGTGCCATCGCCGAGCGCCTTCCTCATGTGGGCGGCAGCAGTTTGAAGTTCGCGGTTTACGTTTACTGACTCGGGTAAATTGTGAACATAGAGTAATTCGATGCTCTCGACCTCGCCTTCGGCGAGGGCGGTACGACACTCCTCAATGATCGGCCCTAACGGCTTGGGGATGAGCGCTATGTCGCCTGAGAGAAGCCAAGCGGCTGCAGTATTTAAGTCGGATGCCTTGTTCGCCGGCGCGGCGTTCTTCGTGGTGTTCTTGGCATAGTAGCCTTGCGCGAAGACGATACGCTTGGCGTCACGGTCGAGGTATATGAAGTCAATCTTACGGTCGCCCTTGCCGTCCGTGAGCCCTTCCGACGCAAGCGCCTCCGGGTCTGGTTCTTCCAAGTAGAGGGCAATCGCCCACATCATGTGGGCGTTGGCCTCACCGAGCGCCTTAATTAGAGGCGTACTTGACAAGAACACCTGTTTGTATGCCATTAGCGGAAAACTCCCTTAAGCCGTCAAGCGTAGCATGGCGGGACCGGTCCAAGCATGCGATGGTCCTTCGCAGAAGTGTAGCCGACGCAGTTTGTTGCGGCATTCAACGCTTGTGACTGGCTGATCGTCTCCCCTAAAGGTCTTAGGAGGCTGCCCACTCACATTCGGAAGCTGGTCCCAAACGGGGGGGAGGTGCAGCGGATAGGTCCTCGCAAGTCGGCTTGTGATCGCCGATTCGCACGGCGACGAAAACATAACCGCCGAATTGGCGCGTGGCCGGTTCTTGGCGAAGCGACTACCGAGGATAACGCCCTCCGACCCCCGGCGTCTTCTCTCGCTCCAGCAAGTCCCGCTCCTCGGCGATGATCAAAATGGCGCAGAACTCGTCCGCGCGAATCTCATCAAGGCCGATGTGAACCCCGAGTTTCAGCGCGCCCATCAGATCGAGCGCGCGCCGGATGAGCAGTCCCTTCTCGGCGCACTGGGCGGCGTCCAGGCGGTCCAGCGGGCAGTGGTCGCACCGCTGATCATCGTCCTCCGGCGCGTCGGGGCAGAGGCCCGGATCGCACAGTTCCTCCCGGCGCAGTGCCCAATGCACCAGAAACCGGAACGACGGATCATCCGGCCACTCCCCGGCTAAAAACTTGCTTCCAAGTCCTCCGCGAATGCGGTGTCCATCGCGTCGATGGCAGCCTTCACCGCCACCGCCTGGTGGATGATGGGCACGTCACCCGCGTAACCTTCGGTGGCGGTGAGGAGTTTCTTGTAGAGCGCCGCAGCAGACCCGATATTGATGGTCACTTCCTGCCGGCCAAAGGGCAAGTCGAGCAACCGCGCGAAGCCGCGCCGGTACTCGAACACGTCCTTGGCAGAGGGCATCTTCAGCAGGTGGATGGTCGTCCCGCCAAGGACCCGGAGACTGACCTTGAATGTGTCGCCATCCGGGACAACATCGTCCACTTCCGCCAGGCTCAACTGTTCGACGACCTTCATGGCCTCGAACTCATCGATCTGAGGGTCTTCACCTGCGCGAATCTTCGCCACCAGCGCGGCGTCCACATCTTCGCCGTTGGCGACGGTGGTTTCGGAGATGCCACGCCCCAACTGCTTCACCAGCACCTTCCGGCGTCGCTGGCGTCCGATCCATTCGTCGTCGGAGGGGAAGCGGACACGGACGGTCTTCACGCCGCCCGGTGTCCGCAGGTTGATGGCAATCGGTCTGGTCGAATCAAAGACTGGAGTTTCCATGGCAGTTTCGAGTCCTTTCTACTGGCAGATGGCGTCCACGTTGCACCTCGCGACTGCGGTGATGATGCCGTTGGTCGTGTCATAGATCGGAGTCGCCTCCACCGCGACCGTAACGATCGTGTCCGTCTCGCCCACTTCCGCCGTGGCGAACGCAACCTTCTGCCACGTGATGTCGAGCGAATTGTTGGCGTCGAACTGGAGGTGGATCACCGCCGTGCCGGTGGTCTGCGCCTTGAGCAGCGTCAATTCCGTGGAGTTGTGATCAAAGCGAGCCACGAACTTGAGAGCGCCGGCCCGGTTACCGAACTCCAGTCTGCCGCGGATCGCGCCGGTGGTCGCATCGCCGGACGTCTGGAAGCCGGAGCCAGGATAGAAGCCCGCATCCATGCGGATGTTGTTCTTCCACGACGTCTCGAGGGAGACGATGTTCTTGCTCGTGACGTAGTCTGTCTACGCCGTTGATCGTGAGTGTCAGGGACGCGGACGGTAGGAGCTTTTCCACCGTCGCGGCCGGCATGGTTATGGCGGAAGGCTCCGTGAGTTTGCCGCTGCCGTGGAACTCGACGGTGATTTTGCTGTTGGCGCGGCCCGGCCCGGAGCCAACCGTGATCGTCCATCCCTCGACAGCGCATCCGGGCAACAGGCGGTCGATCACGGAGCCAGCACCCGGGCGGATCTGCTCCACGAAGGAGAAGTACGGCAGTTCGGTCGCGTCGCCGTTCGCCGGGATCAGCGGAGTGCAGGTGTAGGTCCAGTTGCTCGCCGATCCGCTCTTCACGACTTTGCCCAACCCGAAGCACATGGCCCACGCCGCCATCTCGGCGCTCAGATATTTTTCGAGCGTGCCGCCGGT
>JAIQFL010000440.1 GCA_020073365.1 Terriglobia bacterium
GTCACCGAACCCAACGCCGAACAGAAATCCCTCCTTTACCAGCTCCACATCAACCTCCCCGACCGCTTCGAACTCAATCGCAAATGTAGTGTAGACTCGGCCAGTGCATGAACTGATTCTGAACGAGTTAGCCCAAGTTCGGCCGGTTCTGTGACGAACTTGGGCTAACTCGTGTCTGGCGACCACAGTCGATACCGGCAACCCGGACAACATTCACCCCATCGACAAACTGCAAGCCGGCGAGCGCCTGGCTTTCTGCGCCCTGGCCAATACCTACGGCCAGAAGATTTCGTATTCAGGGCCGACGCTGGCGTCCGTTGAGAACATGCCGGCCGGCGCCATGAAGATTCACTTCGATCATACCGATGGCGGCCTGGTGGTGAAGGGTGACAAGCCCGGCGAGTTCTCATTAGCCGGCGCCGACCATAAGTGGTATTGGGCGGACGCGCGGATGGAAGGCGATACGGTGATCGTCTCGTGCCAATCGGTTCCTAACCCGGTGGCGGTCCGTTACGCCTGGCAGTCGTTCCCCACGGCGACTCTGTACAACGGCGCGGGCCTTCCCGCCGTGCCTTTTCGGACCGACGACTTGCCGGGTGTCACGTTCGGTAAAACGATCTACTGAGATGCGAATTACATCCTTAATCAACATTCTGGTATGCGCGCTGTTATCGGGCTCGGGCTTGTGCCATGCGCAAGACGGCGACGCTCTCAAACTCTGGTACCGGCAGCCCGCCGGCGCGTGGACGCAGGCTCTGCCGGTAGGCAACGGCCGGCTTGCTGCGATGGTATTTGGAACCGTCGGGAAGGAACACATCCAGCTCAACGAGGACACCATTTGGTCGGGCGAGAAGCGCGACCGGAGCAACCCGGAGGCGCCCCAATCGCTGGCGCAGATCCGCCGCTTGCTCATGGAAGGGCATCCGGCGCAAGCGCAAGCCCTGGCTGACAAGACGATGATCAGCATTCCTCGTGCGCTGCCGGTCTACGAGACTCTGGGCGATCTCTGGCTGGATTTCGGCAGTGGACCGGATGCGACCGATTACCGGCGCGAGTTGGATTTGGACACCGGCATCGTCACCGTGCGGTACACCGCCGGCGGGGTGCATTATGTGCGCGACGTCTTCGCTTCCACTCCGGCCAGCCATTGCCTGATCGTTCGGTTGACCGCCGATAAACCGGGCAGCATTTCGTTCCAGGCGACGATTAGCCGGTCCGCCGACGCGTCAACCGAGTCGGCGCCAGGGAGGCTGATCATGACCGGACAGGCGCTGCCGAAGCGGGCCGCGGGCGAAAACAATACCGGTGTTCGATTCCGCTCCGAGGTAAAGGCCGCTGTCTCCGGCGGAAAGATGGAGAGCTCCGGCGGCCATCTGGACGTCTCCGGCGCGGACAGCGTCACGCTGACAATCGTCGCCGAAACCGAGATTCGGGAGAAGGACCTGGCCGCCGCCTGCGCGCGCGATCTGGCCGCCGCCTCGCGCGCCTATGAAGCGTTACGGAGCGAGCACATCGCGGATCACCGGCATTTCTTCCGGCGGGTACACCTGGAGCTTCCGGTGGATGCTTCGGTGCGCGCGCTGCCCACCAATGAGCGTCTCGCGCGTGTGCAGAAAGGCGAGATAGACAATGACCTGTTCGCTCTCTATTTCCAGTACGGAAGGTATCTACTAATCGCGAGCAGCCGGCCTGGCAGCATGGCCGCGAATCTCCAGGGAAAATGGAACGATAGCCTGACGCCCGCGTGGGGCAGTAAGTACACCATCAACATTAACACCGAGATGAACTATTGGCCGGCGGAGACCTGCAACCTGCCGGAGTTGACTGAGCCGCTCTTCGACCTCATCGATGCGGCGCGCGAGGATGGCCGGCGCATGGCCAGGTTCTACTATGGCGCCGGCGGGTTCGTGCTGCATCACAACACCGACTTGTGGGGAGACGCGGTTCCCATCGACGGCGCCCAATTTGGCATCTGGCCCATGGGCGGGGCGTGGCTGTCGCTCCACCTGGCGGAACACTACGATTTTACGCGTGACCGCAAGTTCCTCGCCCAACGAGCCTACCCTGTCATGAAGGAGGCGGCGCAGTTCTTCCTCGACTACCTCGTCGACGACGGCAAGGGACACCTGGTGACCGGGCCTTCGCTCTCGCCCGAAAACACGTATCGGACGGCCTCGGGTGAGCGGGCCGTCCTCACCATGGGGCCAACCATGGACACTGAGATTCTTCAGCAGTTTTTCGGGCGGCTCATTGAAGCGAGCAACATTCTCAAGATCGACCCGGATTTTCGCGCGAAGGTCGAGGCTGCGCGCGCCAAGCTGAATCCGCTCAAGATCGGCAGGTGGGGACAAATCCAGGAGTGGCCTGAGGACTACGACGAGGTGGAGCCCGGCCATCGGCACATTTCGCACCTGTTCGCGCTATTCCCTGGCGACCTGATTACTCCTCACAAGACGCCGGAACTCGCTACGGCCGCCCGCGCCACCATCGAGCGCCGGCTGGCGAACGGGGGCGGCGGTACAGGGTGGAGCCGCGCCTGGATCATCAACTTCTGGACAAGGCTGGCCGATGGTGAGAAGGCTTATCAAAATCTGACTGCGCTGCTGGCCCGGTCCACGCTGCCCAACCTGTTCGACAATCACCCGCCGTTTCAGATCGATGGCAACTTCGGAGGAACGGCCGCGATCGCCGAGATGCTGATCCAGAGCGAAGCAGGCGAACTGCAGTTTCTCCCCGCCCTGCCGAAGGCCTGGAGCCACGGCGAGGTCACCGGGCTTCGCGCGCGCGGAGGGCTGGAAGTCGACGTGAAATGGAATGATGGATTGCCCGCTACCGCTACGTTGAGGCCCACAGTAGACGGCGTGCACGTGCTTCGGCCGCCGTCGGGCAGCCGCATCCGTGCAGTTCGGGATGGCGGCCAGTCAATCCGTTTACAGCCGGGGGCCGGCTCAGGCGCGCCGCTCACCGTGAAAGCGGGGCACGTTTACGCCATCCAATTCGAACGCGGCGGTGGATAGGTCTACTTCACAAAAGCTTCGCCGGACGGCGTGCGCCGCCAGGCGAAATACTGATCGAGAACCCCGAGGGCATCGGCGCTGGGGACCGGCCCCGTATGAGGCGTCTGGGCGAAATACATCAGCGTGGGGTTGGCATCGCTGAAAGCGGGCCACGCGGGCACCCCTTCGCCGTTGGGATCGCCGCGCTTGGCGAAATTCGTCCAATAGGTGGCCATGGCCTCGGAGATCGCCAGGTCCGTCTTCGTCGTTTGCGGATTCGCCGGATCGAGATGTTCGAAAACATAACGGACCTCGGCTCCATGCCCGGATCCGTAGCCCGCCCGGGGCGATCCGGCCGGATAATCCGGATGCTGATCGAAGCAGTAGAAGAAAACCTTCGATTTCCCCGTTTTAGCTTGGAGCCGCGCCCACACCCAGGTGTGCCAGCCGAACATCGCGTCGCGCGTCAGGTCGCGGGCGGCCTTGGCGACGGTCCCTGAACCTGGCGGATAGGCGGCGATGAGCCTGTCGGCGAACGGGCCATAGCGTGCCTTCACAGCCGCGACGTAATCCTCCGGAGTTCGGGGCGGCGAGAAGCTCTGTCCCTCGTCGGAATTGTAGCCCACCAGAATCGGAGTGTCGTTGTAGCGCCTGGTTTCGTAGAGCTTGAACTGGTCGTCCGGAATCACCCATCCGTCTATGATCGGCCACGCCATGCCCTGGCCGCGGCCTCCGGCCGGAAGCTTGTCGGCGGCGATCCTCCGCAGATCCGCGATGGAGGCGGCTCCCGCCCCTTTGGCATACACCTCGCCGGAGCGCTCCGCATCGGCCAGGCGCTTCAGATTCTCGCCCGGCATCGTCGCGGGCCGCGGCGGCCCGAACGAACCGCCGCTCTCCGAAATGGCCCCCTGGAACAATCCTTTCGCTAGCGGCGACGCGCAGAGCATGCTCACCGCGATGCCTCCGGCCGATTCGCCGAATATGGTCACGCGATGAGGATCGCCGCCGAACGCTGCGATGTTCTTTTGCACCCATTGCAGGCCCGCGATCATATCCAGCAGTCCATAGTTCCCCGACGCGTGGTTCTTGTTTTCCGCACTCAGTTCCGGGTGGACGAAAAATCCCATCTGCCCCACTCGGTAAGAGATGCTCACCAGCACCACGCCCTTTTTGGCGAGATTCTCTCCGCTGTAGGTCGGCTCGGAAGTCGCGCCGGCGCTAAATCCGCCGCCGTAAATCCAAACCAGAACGGGCACGCGGTCGCGCGCCGATCGCGCGGGCGACCACACGTTCAAGTACAGGCAGTCCTCGCTTGTCTCCACGCCCGGAGCCCCCCTCCCGCCCTGGTAACAGCGGGGGCCGAACTTGTCTGCCGGCTTAAGGCCTTGCCATTTCGCCGCGGGCTGCGGCGGGCGCCAGCGTAGATCGCCAACCGGTGGCGCCGCGAACGGGATGCCGCGGTAGACGCTCAACCCGTTTTCCGAAGTCCCCTGCAGCAATCCGGCTTCCACCTTGACCTGCGGGGGCGTTTGCGCGCAGCAAATGCCGCCTGCCAAGATCGCAAGAAGAACCCGCTTCATGATGAGACTGCCTCCTTTCCTGGCTCACGCGTCGTAGCCCAAAATACGGCGCACCCAGATGTTGCGATACCAGGCCGGCCCGACGTGCCCCTGCAACTGCAAGGGAAGCTCCGGCGGATGCGGCGTGTACGCCGCGAGGGGCTCGTGAGCCGTCGAGCCTAGGAATTGCGCCCGGTTGTGCACCATTACGCCGTTGAAAAACAGCGTGCAAAACGCGGGCTTGACCAGCTTGTCGCCCTCGAACCTGGGCGCCTCGAAGACAAAGTCGAAGGTGTTCCATTGCCCTTCGGGCAGGCAGGGATTCACCATCGGCGGATACACGCCGTACATGGCGCCGGCGCCGCCGTCCGCGTAGGTCGGGTTGTCATAGCTCGAGAGCACTTGCACCTCGTAGCGCCCCATGAAGATGATGCCGCTGTTGCCTCGCTGCTGCCCGACGCGTATGGGGTCCTCCACCGGCGGGGTCGTCCATTCCAAATGGAGTTGAATGTCGCCGAAGCTCTCCTTGGTCACGATGCCGCCGCGCATCTCCGCGTGGCCGTCCACGATCTTCCACTGGGGTTCGGTGGACGGCGGCGGCGGCGGCTGCTGTCCGGGTTGCGGACCACCGCCCCCACGCCGGCCGCCGAAACTGGCGGCGTTCCACTTCGATAGATCTTTCCCATCGAACAACACGATCGCATCGGATGGCGCCGAGGGCGTTGGAATCGGAACGCCGGGCGTCACCTTGCGCGGCTGAGGCCGCGAGTGGTCATGAACCAGCCACTTCTGATCGGGCAACGGGGAGCCAACCGGACTGCCGTCGAATGGACCTCGTCCCGGCGGGTACTGCACGGCGCCTTGCCGGGCTCCCTGCTGCGCCTCGGCAATTCCTGCCGCCGTGGCATACACCGGCAAATAGCCGACAATCTGTTTGGCAAATAGTCTTCTGTTTACCATCGGGGCACGCCTCATGGCTTCCTGAAGGTCCAGCGGCCCTTCTCACTTTTCGGATCGAACCTGGCGAGCGTCGGTGTGCTGGCACCGACCGCGATTAGGGCAACGGGTTCCGTGGAATTCGGTACCGCTTTAGGCATGATGCGGTACGTGCCGTCGGTCAACTGGTCGATGCGCCAGAGTTGTTCTGGAGCACCCGTGAAGTGGGGAACCGTCACGATTTCATTGCCTTCGGCCGCGGCGAGCGTGCGATCGGTGTCGGCGATTTGGATCTTGAAATAGGGCGAGCCCGGATACCCGCCGGCGTTGATGACTGGCGTGATGGTCCACTGTTGATGGGGCCGCATCATGTAGTCGCCAATTCGCAGGTCGATGTTACCGGCCGGCCAGTTCTGTAACACGTCGTAGAGCCGCTGGCTCTGAATCGGCTGAACGGCAGGTGGGGCGGGCGCGGGAGCAGCGGCGGGAGCGGGAGCAGCGGGAGCAGCGCCAGGAGCGGCGCTACGGCCGCCACGGCCGCCGCCGCCGAAACCGCCGCCGCGCCCGGCCATGCGTACGAAATCCACCGCCAGCTCAAGCGCAAAGCCGCTCCGTTCGGACTGAATCTCAAATGTGCCGCCCCAAAAATTGTCGCCGCCCACGGGCCAACCGTCTTTCCAAAGCAGCGGTCGAATATCCAGCACGCTTCGGCTGCTGCGGTCCAGGTCGGCCTCGTAATGGCAGGAGAATTTCTCCACGCCATCGCCCAAATCCAGCCTGCCGAAGTGGCCCAGCCCGACGAAGCGGCCGCTGGCGCCGGCGACGAGTTTGCCGCCGCCCTTGAGCAACGGGATCCCCATGTGATCGATGTAGGGGCCGAGGACGTTCCTGGAGCGGCCCACACGAAGGTTGTACGTGGAGTTGGCGCCGTCGCAACACGTGCCGTGAGTGCCGAGCAGGTAATACCAGCCGTCGCGATAAAGCAGATCCGTGGCTTCCATGTCGATCGCGACGTTCACCGCCTGGTTGCCGGCAACGCGTTTCCCCGTTTTGGGATCGAGCTCAACCATGCGAATATAGCCGAAATAGGTTCCGTAACTGAGCCACAGCCGACCCGTCGTAGGATCCAGCAGGAAAGCGGGATCGATGGCATCGGCGTCCTCGACGCCATCCGATGAGGCGACGACAGTTTCGTCATTGAACTTGAAGTCGGGGGAGTTGGGGTCGAGCGACTTGGTCCACATGACGTAGACATTGCTGGCGTGACCGCCTGACATCCCTCCGCCACCCCTGGCATAGGCCATGTAGTAGCGATCCCCGATCTTGATGACGTCGGGAGCGACTCCGCCGCCGGGGCGTTGCGCTCCGCCGCGCCACGTCCAGCCGTCTTCGGACATCAGACCGCCTCCGCCGGTGCCGAAGGTGAAATACTTCCCGTCACTGAACGCGATGGTGGAAGGATCGTGGATGTAGGGTTCGCCGTTTAGCGCCGGCGCCTGGGCAAACAGAGCGGGAACCGCCGCGGCCAGGAGAATCGCAGCAGCCGGAACGTAGGGTTTCATAGATACTCCAAGCATCATTTACCAGCGCTATCGAAGCTGATCGTAATATCCTTGATCGGCTCCCCGTTTTCATCGATGAAGCGCAGGCAGAAATCGCTCAAGCCCGGTCCATTGATGACGGCGCCGCGAAGCACGTTTCTGCCCTTGTTGAGCGTGAGCCGTTTGGACACGCAGTCGTCCATTTTCATGCGCCGGTCGGTAAAGAGGTCGACTGCCTCTTTGCCGTTGAGCCACCATATAGACGCTCCGTTGACGCCGACCGCCATGCGCGCGTTCTGTATCTCACGCGGGCTGTCGATCACCGTCACGGCCCAGAATATGACGCCGTAAGTTGTCTTGTTCAGCCCGTAGGAGAAGCGAAAGAGCTTGACGTTGAAGCCCGTGGAATCCAGTGCATGCCACGTGAGTTCCTGCTCGCCCACTTTGACTTTGTCGCCATCGTTGGGAATCACCGTGAACTGGTTGGGGAAGTACTCGTTATTCAGGGTGCTCCGCACGTAGGTGTCGGTAAACACCGTGTTCGTGCGGTTCGGCTTGGCTATCGGTTCCAGAAGCAGCCAGCGTTGGAGGAACCCGTCGGCGTCCGGCGCTTTGGGGACCCGCGTAGCCGGTGTGAAATACGGCGCAAGCGTCCGCGGAGCATTGCCGGCAGCGGGCGGTTGAGCCAGACAATCTCCAGCGGCCCAGATTGCCGTCAGTGCGAGAAGAACCAATGGTCGTTTCATTTCTGTTGACCAAGCCTCACTTAAACAAAACTTGAGCGAACGTATACAGGCTCCGTCTCCAGGTCTGCCACTCGTGTGTAGTGCCGGGAGAAAGGTAGATATAGCTGTTTTTGATGCCGGCGGCGATGAGCTGTTCCTGGTGTTTCTTCAAGCCCTCGGCGTTCTCCAGCGGCGGTTCCGTGCCGAAGCTCATGAAAAGGACTCTAACCTTGCGGTTGAATTCCGCGGGGTCGGCCATGGCGCCGCTGTATACGGTCTTGAGGTCCAAGGCTGCGGGGGTTGGCGCCGGAGCAGTTACCGGCGCGGCGCCGCCACGGCCGCGGCCGCCGAAACCGGTCGCGGCGCCACCGCTGAACAGGCCGATGTAGGAGAACTTATCCAGATTGACCATCGTGATGGATGCAGTCTGCCCGCCACCCATGGAAAGGCCTGCCATGGCGCGGTGGTCCTTGTCGGCGAGCGTGCGGAAGTGGCGGTCGACCCACGGCATCAAATCGTTGATCATGATCTGGCCGTAGGGTCCACCGGGAGGGCCGGCCGGACCACGTCCCGCACCCGGGGCGACAGGCGCTCCGGCACCCGGAGCTCCGCCGCCGGGAGCCGCGCCCCGTCCACGTCCGGC
>JAIQFL010000441.1 GCA_020073365.1 Terriglobia bacterium
GATGCACACCTGGAAGCCGGACGCATACAGCGAAGCGCCGGTGCCCTCGGCTGCCATCCTGTCCACCGCCTTGATGAACTGCGCGATTTACGGATTGATTCGCTTTTACGTGCTCGCCAGCCGGTCGCTCGGCGCCGGCTATCCTGGAAGCCTCACGCTGCTGCTCGGTGTTTTCTCCATGGGGATCTCGGCGCCGTTCATTCTCGTCCAGAAGAACTTCCGGCGTCTGCTGGCCTATCACACCATCGAGCACGCGGGTATTATGCTCACGGCGCTGGGCATCGGCGGCACCCTGGGAAGTCTGGCTCTGATGTTGCACATGACGTTTCACACGGTAGCCAAGTCCGCGCTGTTCCTGTGTGTCGGTAACATCTATCAGCGCTTCAAGACAGACCTTTTCCATAGGATCAAAGGCGGCGTACTGCGCGTGATGCCGCTGGCCGGGTCGGCCTTCTGCATCGCCACGCTGGCAATTGTCGGGATGCCGCCGTTCAGCCTGTTTCAGAGCGAGTTCCTGATCGTCGGCGCAGCTTTCGGCGCCGGATACTGGTTGACGGGAGCACTCTTCATCCTGTTTGGAACCGCCGTGTTCGGTGGTGTGGCGCTGCATGTCAACGGGCTCGTGTTGGGCCCGACGGAGGAAGCCCGGACCGGCTGGTATCCGTGGCGGGACGCGTCGATTCTGGTGCTGGTCATCATCCTGGTGGTGATTGGTTTCTGGCTGCCCGCTCCGCTGCTCGAGCTGATTCGACGCGCGGCCCGGGTGGTGAGCGGAGCGTGAGCATGGATCTCTTCCAAGAGCTGCAAGCCAAATTCCCGGACCTGATCGGCGCCGTCGAGGCCGCATCCGCCGAACAGGTTTCCATCGGGCTCGCCGGGCCGGACGTCCGGCCCATCGCGGAATGCCTGCGCGCGGAGTACGCGTGCCGGCTGGTCACCGTCTTCGCGGAAGACCGGACCCTCACCGACGGCTTCTTCTATAACCACTACGTCTTCGAGCGGCCTGGCGCGCCCAGCTACCTGATCCTCGAGGCGCCCATCCCCGCCGACAAGCCGCGCTTCCCATCGCTCGCCGCGGAGCTGCCCTCGGTCAACTGGCAGGAACGCGAGATCCAGGACTGGTTCGGCCTGGAGGCGGTCGGACATCCCAACCCTCGCCCGGTGGCGCTCCATGACAATTGGCCGGAAGTGTTCCCATTGCGCAAGGGTTTTCCGCTCCGCCATGTTCTGCCGCCGTTCGAAGGCGAGCGTCACGTCTACCGCCCCACCCTGGGCGAAGGCGTGTTCCAGATCCCCGTGGGCCCCGTGCACGCCGGCATCATCGAACCCGGCCACTTCAACTTCGCGGTGGCCGGCGAGCCCATTCTCTACCTGCAACTGCGCATGTTCTACACCCATAAAGGCACGGAGAAGCTCTTCGAAGATATCCCCATCCGGCGCGCGGTTTTCCTGGCCGAGAGCATCTCGGGGGATTCCTCCTTCTCGCACGGGACCGCGTTCTGCCAGGCCATCGAGCGGGCCGCCGGGATGGAGATCCCCGTGCGCGCCCTGGTGATGCGCACCATCCTGCTGGAACTGGAGCGGGTCTACAACCACATCGCCGACATCGGCGCCATCTCGACCGACGTGGGCTTCGTAGTGGCCAATGCCCACGCCGGCCGCCTCCGCGAAATGGTCGTCCGTCTCAACGAGGCGTTAACGGGAAGCCGCCTGCTGCGCGGCATGGTGTGCGTGGGAGGAGTACGCCGCAACTGGTCGATCGAGCAAAGCGACCTTCTTCGCGACACCATCAAGGGGGTCGAGCGCGAATTCGACAACCTGGTGGCGCTGGTTCAGTCCTCCGACTCCACCCGCGACCGGCTGGAGCGCACCGGCATTCTTCGCCCCGAAACCGCCCAAGCCCTGGGCATCGTCGGTGTCGGTGGCCGCGCGTCCGGGGTCGATCTGGACGTCCGCCGCGATCACCCCTACGCCGCCTATCCGCGCTATTCGTTCCGCGTGCCGGTCTATCAGGCCGGAGACGTCCTCCACCGCCTGCAGGTCCGAATCGACGAGGTGAAGGAGTCCATCGCCATTCTGTTGGCCGCCGCTAATGACCTGGCGGAAGGCGCCTGGTGCGCGCCGCCCGCTCCCGTGCCTCCCGGCCGCTGTGCGCTGAGCGCCGTCGAAGGCTGGCGCGGCGAGATCATTCACTGGGTGCGGATAGCGCCCAGCAATCGGCTGGAGCGTTGCAAGATCAAGGACCCCTCCGTGAACAACTGGCCCGCCCTGGTGGAAGCGGTGCAAGGCAACATCATCGCCGACTTCCCGGTGATCAACAAGAGCTTCAACCTGTCCTATTCGGGAACGGACCGCTGAACCATGTTCAAGATTCTCCAAAAGACCGTGACGACCGGGTCTGCGACCGTCGCTTATCCTTATAAGCCCGCGGTCATCTCCGAACATTTCCGCGGCCGGCCGGAATTTGATTTCGCCGCCTGGAGAGACGCCCGCCCCGCCGCCGACGCGTGCCCTACCGGAGCCATCGCCATCCGCGATCGCGGTCTCGTGCGGCGCGTGACCATCGACTACGGCCTCTGCGTCTTCTGCGGCCAGTGCGCCGACGTTTCCACGGATGGCGCCGTGCGCGTGACCCGCGACTTCGAGCTCGCCACCGAGGATCGGCGCAGCCTGGTTCTCAAGGCGGACTACGGTCTCAACGACGGGGGCGACCACCACCACCTGATCGAGGATCTGCCGACGCGGCCCCGCACTCCCGAGCCAGAAGAGGCAGCCGGCAAAAAGGTCAGCGCGGCCATCCGCAAGATCCTGGGGCGCTCGCTCGCCATCCGCGAAGTGGATGCCGGTTCGTGCAACGGATGCGAGCTGGAGATCGTCGCACTGAACAATCCGGTCCACGATATCGAACGTTTCGGCATTCATTTCGTGGCCTCGCCGCGCCATGCCGACATGCTGCTGGTGACCGGACCGGTAACGCGCAACATGGAACTGGCGCTCGAGAAAACCTACGCCGCGACTCCCGACCCGAAGGTGGTAGTGGCGGTGGGCGCATGCGGCATCAGCGGCGGAATCTTCGGCGTTAACTACGCAACGCGCGGCGGTGTGGACGCCGTGATCCCGGTGGACGTCTACATCCCCGGCTGCCCGCCCCGCCCCGAGGCGCTGCTCTACGGAATCCTGCTGGCCACTGGAAGACTCGCGTCGAAGCGTCCGTGAACTGGACCGACTCAAGGACGCCGCGGACTTGAGGCCGCTCCGGCCGGAGTATAGTTAGTGTGAATCCCATGAAACGGAGTTACGCGTTCCCCATTCTGTTTGCCGCGTTGGCGGTAGCAGCGGCGATCATCACCGCGGCGCCGCCCGCAGGCTGCGTCAACTCCATCGGGATGGCGCTGGTTCGGATCGCGCCAGGAACGTTCCAGATGGGCGTCGATTCCACGCCGTTGCCGAACGCTCTGATCAAGGGACCCTCAGGTGTTGTCTATGACCGGCCCAGCGACGCCGGAGACTACGACGAGGTCCCGGTCCACAAAGTGATCATCACGCAGCCGTTCTGGATCAGCGTGACGGAGGTGACGGCAGACCAGTATCGGCAGTTTCGGCCCGCATTTCGCGGCAACCCTTATTACGCGCCCTACGCCTCGGGAGTGAGCTGGAACGATGCCGTGGCCTTCTCGAGGTGGCTCTCCGAAAAGGAAGGAAAAACGTACCGGCTGCCCACTGAAGCCGAATGGGAGTTCGCCTGCCGTGCCGGAACGCGCACCGCGTTCTCCTCCGGCGCGCAGCCCCCGGCTCCCGAAACGGCCAATGCCTGGGGCGTGAAAAACATGCACAGCGGTGTGGCGGAGTGGGTTTTCGACTGGCATGGCATGTACCTGCGCGACGCGCAGACCGATCCGGTCGGCCCCGAGTACGGCATCGCCAAGGTGGTGCGCGGCGGCGGCCTGGATTACAGACAAAGCAAGACCGATGGCGGCAAGCATCTGCCGGCGGAGATGCCGTATTACGCGCGCTCGGCGAATCGCGCCGCGATCGCGCCGGGGTTCGAGTCGCCGGAACACGGCATCGGATTCCGCGTGGTCCAGGCCGATCTGCCCAAGACCAAGCCACTGCCGTACGAAGCGCCGCTGATTCAAACGGCGGTGAAGCAGACGGTTCCCGACCTCACCGTCGGCCCGAATCCCTCCAAGCCCTACTACAACACACGCCCGATCTTCCCCAACCTCGGCAATCGCAGCATGCGTGATGTGGGCTGGAAAATCGGATTGAAGCCGGGCCTGGGTGTGGCCTATCACAATTCCGCCTTGCAGGTCTGTCCGAACGGCGACCTGATCGCCGCCTACTACAACACCCCCAAAGAAGAGAACGATCCCGACCAGACCATTCTCACCATGCGGCTGCGCTACGGCGCGGAAGACTGGGATATGCCCGAGCCGTGGCCGGACTTCCCGGACGCCGCCGACGCCGCGCCGGTCTTCTGGAACGACCGCGGCAAGCTATGGTTCTTCTTCGGCTCGCCGCGCTTGCTGGGCGGGCCGCCGTTCCAGTTCATGACCTCCATCGATAATGGCGCCACCTGGGGCGCGGTGGAGTTTCCGAAGCTGGAGGGCGCGGTCGGGAAGTTTACGCCGCAACCGACCAACAGCGTGGTCCGCGACCGGAACGGCGTCATCTACCTGCCGGTAGATGGAAGCGGCGGCACTTCCGTCCTGTTCGCTTCGAAGGATGACGGGAAGACGTGGCACGACACGGGCGGCCGGACGGCCGGGCGTCATACGACCCTGGTGCTGGGCAAGGACGGCTCGCTCATCGGCTTCGGCGGCAAGAACACGGAGATCGACGGCTTCATGCCGAAAGCCATCAGCCGCGATGGCGGCAAGAGCTACGAGAAATCGAAGACCCCGTTCCGGCCCCTCGGCAGCGGCCAGCGGCCAAGCATCATCCGTCTGGCTTCCGGACGCCTGTTCTTCGTGGCCGACCTCTTCGACAAGAAGAAGCTCGGCGCCAAGGGCGCGGGCGCTTTCGTCGCCTTGAGCGACGATGACGGCGAAACCTGGGAGACCCGCCAGCTTCCCGGCATCACCACCGTCGGATACACCACTGCCACGCAGGGGCCCAATGGGGTGATCCATGTCGTGACCTCCAAGAACAATCCCGATCTGCACATTGAGCTCAATGAGACCTGGGTGCTCAAAGGACCGGCAACAAACGAGGATTTGACCGGTCTCTTCGTGGTGAACACCTACCGGGAGAATTACCCCAGCGGCAAGATCAAAGCGACTTGGAGCGCTGCCGTCCGTCACGGCGGATACTTGCTGGAGGGCCAGCAGACGTTCTATTACGAAAACGGGCAGAAGCAGTGGGAGGCGGGTTTTCAAGGAGGACGCAAGACTGGCGTCGAGACCTGGTGGAGCGAGGACGGCCACAAGCTCTGGGAGAAGAACCACTCGCGCGACGGCGTCTGGACCTGGAAGCTGTTCGATGCTGCCGGCCGCGTGACGGCCGAGTCGCGATGGAAGGGCAAAGATCTGCTGGACGCCAACATGAGTGGGAGCCTCGCCCAATGAAATACTGGCTGCCCCCCCATTCTGGCTCTCACGACACCGACTTCGACCGCCTTCGGTGCCATCACGTCGCAAGCCAGCACGCCTCGACAGGTGTGGGAGGACGGGGCCGTGAGGCCCCTCCGACCCCGATTCTGCAGCAGCAACGCCGCTCGCTTCGTCGCAAGCATCGTGTGTGGCCGCCGCTGGCCCGCACAAATGTAGCCGTGGCAGGCCGGAAGGCCCACTCCACAAACGACCTGGCCTAAACTTTTGGGGCGGCACCGCCGATTACTGAAATGTGACGACGGACGACCTGATTCAACTGGAATTGATGCTCAACCGATTCAACCGGCTGATCAGCGAACTCCTGCGAGGAGCAATTGCGCGAAACACGTTCCAACCGTGGGAGATCGAGATCCTGCTGGATATCGAGACCTGCGGCGTGGACCTCCGTAAGCAGCCGGACATCCTTCGACAATATCGGAAGGCTGTAGCGAGACAGTTGGAAATCGGCCCGGGACCACCGATGAAGCTCTCCGAGTACCTTCAACTGAAGATGACGCGACGTCCTTCCGTGGCGTAACGGCCGCTCAGTACGATGCGGATCGCCTCCGGATAGATCCGGTGTTCCTCCCGGAGAATGCGGGCCGAGAGAGACTCCACGGTGTCGTCGTCCAACACGGGAACGGCAGCCTGCAAGAGGATGGGGCCGGCATCCAGATGCTCGTCCACAAAATGAACCGTGCATCCCGTTATTTTGACGCCGTGTTCCAGCGCCTGGTGCTGCGCGTCCAAGCCGGGAAAGGCGGGGAGAAGGGACGGATGGATATTGAGAATCCGGTTGGGGAACTGGCGAATGAACGATCCGCTAAGCAGGCGCATGAAACCGGCCAGACATACCAGATCCACCTGCTGTTTATGGAGTTCTTCCAGGAGCATATGATCGTAGACTTCGCGGTCGAGGCCTTTTGAAGGGATCGAGATGGCGTTCAAGCCCCGTTGGCGGGCGGCATCCAGGCCGCGCGCTTCGGGGCGGTTGGCGATCACCACCACGATTTCCGCGGCGATAGATCCGTTCGCGACGGCGTCCGCGATGGCTTCGAAATTGGAGCCGCGGCCGGAGATCAAAATGCCGAGGCGGTTCACCTGTACTCCACCGGGGGGCGTCCGCGTTTGCGGGGGATCACCGAGCCGATGCGGAAGGGAGTCTCGCCCAAGCGGCTCAGTACGGCTTCGGCGCGCGCGGCGGCGCGTGCGGGAACGGCGAAGATCATGCCGGCGCCCAAGTTGAAGGTGCGGCGAAAATCATCGTCCGGAATATTGCCGATCCGGCGCAGCACTTCGAAGAGCGCGGGAATGCGCCATGAAGTGGTGTCGATGGCTGCTGCCACGCCTTTCGGTAAAATGCGGGGTGTGTTGTCAGTGATCCCGCCGCCGGTAATGTGTGCGGCGCCAAGGAGAAAACCCGCGGTCATCAGGGCGCGAATCGGTCTCAGATAGCTGCGGTGCACCCGGAGCAGGATGTCGCCGACAGTGGCGCCCACTTCGGGGAGCAAGGTCTTCGGGCCGTAGCCCGCCACCTCGAACAGGAGTTTCCTCGCCAGCGAATAACCGTTAGTGTGGAGGCCCGTGGAGGGCAGCGCCAACAGCGCGTCGCCCGCGCGGATTCGCTTGCCGGTGAGCAGCACGGAACGTTCCGCGGCGCCCACGATAAAGCCGGCCAGGTCGTACTCCGATTCGGCATACAGGCCCGGCATCTCGGCGGTTTCGCCGCCGATGAGCGCGCAGCCGTTTTGCCGGCAGCCCCGCGCGATGCCCGAAACCACGGCGGCGGCCACCGCTGCGTCCAGTTTCCCGACGGCGAAATAGTCCAGGAAAAAAAGCGGGACAGCGCCTTGGACGGCGATGTCGTTGACACAGTGGTTCACCAGGTCCTCGCCCACGGTATCGTGCCGGCCGGTGAGGAAAGCGACCTTCAGCTTCGTGCCGACCCCATCGGCCGAACTGACCAGGACCGGTTTGCGAAAACCGGAGAGCTGAAAAGCGGCACCGAAGGAGCCGATATCGGTGAGCACGCCGGCTGTGAACGTCTGGCGGGCGAGTTTCTTGATGGACGAGACGGCACGGCTGGCCTCGTCGATATCCACGCCGGCATCCTGGTAACGGACCTGTTTACGAATGGGCAAATCTCAGTATAAGTCCCGGCCGACGGTTGCCAACCAATTGGGGCAGTTTTTCAGGCTGCGGTGGGGGCCCTCTGGGCACTTTCCAGCGAGTCCAGACGGCCAGAAGGCCGGGGTGCCCTTGGGGCCCGGCCAGAAATGGCCGCCCCACAGGTTCCCCACCCGTAACCACGCCGCCTGTAGCACCGCCATATATCCATTTACCCCTCCAGAATCACGGGGTATATAATACGGCAATTACTTTATGAAAAAACTCGTGACAACGCTGCTCTTATTGTGCGCCTACGCCTTCGCCGAGGCACCCTCGACGGTGGCGATCCGCAACGCAAAGATCGTGACGGTCAGCGGTCCGGTCATCGCCAAGGGTACGGTGGTGGTTCGCAACGGCCTGATTGAAGCGGTCGGAGAGAACGTGCAGCCGCCCTCCGACGCATGGGTGGTGGACGGCGAGGGAATGACCGTCTATCCCGGTCTGATCGACTCACTGAGCACGGTCGGGATTCCCGGCGCGGTACCCGCGACAGCCACGGCGGGACGCGGGGGCGGACGGGGCCAGACCACACCAACGACTCCCACAACTCCGGCGACTCCGGCGGTCGCAGCCGCGGCCACGGTGGAGCGCGCGCGCGGGCCGGAAGACCGGCCGGCCACTACCAGTTGGCTGATC
>JAIQFL010000042.1 GCA_020073365.1 Terriglobia bacterium
CCAAACTGTATCCCACGATTGTTCGATTGGCGAAGACGCGTTTGAGAAGGTGGTCCGTCCCATCGAAGTAGCAGGACAACGGGCCTCAGCTTTACAGTTCGGCGATGCGCGTGTGCAGGCATTGCTCAGCGTGCTGGTCTTGTTCAGCTTCCAACTGCGGGGCTTCACCAATCAGGAAATGCGAGCCTTGCTGGCTCAACTGCTGGGCCTCGACCCAGCCAACTACTCCGTCGGTCGGATGACCTACGACCTGCGCCGCCTTCGTCTGCACGGGCTCACGAGCCAGTTGCTACGGTTCATCTCATGGGCTTCGTCGATAAGTGCTGTTGTGCTCGTCGGCGGGTTGGCCTCTGGCCAGGGGCCGGCGGTGAGGGTCGAGGTAGGTCCGAATGTTCGCGTGAGTGACGCGGGCGTCCCACACGTGGAGTTTTGCATCGCGGCCGACCCGCAAGATCCGCGGAATCTCCTTGTCACGGCGATTCATATGGTGAGTGCTCAGGAAGGCTTTGCCGAAACGTAACCTCCCGCATCGCGGCCTCAGCTCGGATGTGATGCCAGCGATTTCCTTGATGGTGTCAGTTGCCCACGGATTGTATGAGTTCGACTGGTCCCAGAAGTCCGGACGGCAACAGCGGCGAGTCAGCCCGGTAGAATTGCTGGGTTGTATAGGTGTACTTCTTCGCTACGTCGGGCTGCTGATCGCCGATCAGCCGGTTGACCCACAGGTTCGTGACCTTGATTTCCAGGGTGTTCGCGCCCGGCTTGAACACGCCGGTTACCTCCACGCGGAACGGCGGCTCCCAGACGATGCCGAGGGGCTTGCCGTTGACCCAAACCTCCGCGAGGTTCTTGACGTCGCCGAGGTCCATCCACAGTTGGGCGCCTGTCTTGAACCAGTCCGCAGGGGCCTGGATAGTCTTGGAGTAGGTTCCAGTGCCGGAGAAATACTTCACGCCGGAATTTGAGCTTTCCGTCCACGAACCCAGCTTATCGAGGCTGACCTTCGCGGGTGCGCCACGATTGGGTTGAAAGCTGACTTCCCATGGCCCTTCTACTTTGCCAACGGCCGTTTCGACCCGAGCGGGCACGGTCCGCGAAGGGGCGGCTGACGCCTTCCGGAACACGACGAAAACGGCATCGTAGGGATTCAGGTGTAACGCGACGGTCGTGCGCCCGTTGTCGGCGCGGTAGGAGGCGGGCTCGATCTTTCCGCTGTCGGCGTGCCAGAGTTCGGGGGCCTTACCGGTGACGCGGAAAGTCGCGTCCACTGCGTCGACGCAGTCGTCGCGGTTGTTGACCCAGTAAACCTCGCCATCGGCCAACCTTCGGTGAACGAACAGCAGGTTGGCACCGGCTTCTGGCTTCGTGAACTCGAAGTCGGGCGGTGCCTGCAAAGCTTGCAACGCCTCCGACAGCGTCTGGCCCGCAAAAACTCTACCCTTGCCGAATGGATGTTCGCCCGCGCCCGACCCCCAGAGTTGATCGGCGATAGTGCGAAACTCGGCCTGGTCGTCACTCAAGCTAGGTGTGTCGGTGGGCTTGGGCCCAACCACCACGGCCCCGGCGTTGACCAAATCGCGGATCTTGCGCAGCACGGGCACGACCATGTGGCGGGCGTTGGCGTCGAGCGCCAGCACGCGGTAGCTCATCCCGCTGGGTGTCGTTAACCTCCCACCCGCCACCGACAGACGATGCAAGATTGCGTCGCCGTTGATGAAGTCGAAGTTATAGCCAACCGGCACGTCCGGCGACTTAGTCGCGAACAGTGAGGTGACGTTGGAGTCTTCCCCGTAGAAGTAAGCCACATCGGCCACAAACTTACCTTGCTGGAGCATGTAGGAGCTTCTTGCCAGGTACGTGGTCCATGGCTTGGCCAGTTCGGCCCACGTCTCGTGGCGCGTGAACCACTGCCCGAACGGTCCGAGGCCGAGGCCGGGAATCTTGTCGTTCACCGGCTGGTGAACGGACGTGTGAATCACAAAGCGGTTCAGACCCATGGCCAGTTCCTTGTCGGCCGTGGGCTTCAGTGTTTCGGGTGACCACGACCATGCGCCGCTGCGGGCGGTCAGAGACTCGGCGGCCACCAGGTTCTGTCCGTAGATGTGAGCCACGGAAGCCGACTCGCGGATATCGGCGTTATAGCCGTACTGCTCGGCGTTCACGCCCGGCATCTGGGTCCACATCGCGCTCATGGGGACATCCGCGGTGCGTTTGACCTCCATGCCGTCGCCGATCAACGCCCGTCCGCTCTCGTGAGACTCGCTGTAGCGGCCCAGTCCTCGCGCATGCAGAAGGGTGGTGAGTTGATCGTAGTGGTTCTCGGCCACCAGATCGGCGAGGGTCCTGCGGAAGTCGTAGAGAAAGCGGTCGCTGGACTCGGAGCTCTCGACGACGTGTCCCACCAGGGCGGGCAGCCAGGGATGCATGTCGTAGCCGCGGCGCTTGTGAAACTCCGCAAACAGGTCGTCAGTCCAATTCTGGGCGCCGGCCTCCCAACTATCGGTAATTACATACTGGAGACCGCGCTTGCCCATCAGTCCGCCAGTGGTGTCCTTGTACTGATCCAGATACTTGTCGAAATAGTTCTTGACGTAGGCGCGGCTGAGTTTGTCGACTTCCAGCCCGGTGGCCTCGGGCGAGGCCGGATGATTTGTGATGCCTAGGAGCGAATATCCCATGCGCAACACGGCCCAGCGGCCCGCCGGGGGCGTCCAGTCCAGAGTGCCGTCAGCGTGCATTTTGGACGTCAGATCGAGGACATCCGCTTTTCGAATGGCGTCCGCGGCAGCCACTGGCGGAGTTGCAAGCGAAAGCAAGCCGGTGCCCAATCCAAAAGCCGCTTTCTCCTCGAACCGGTGGACTGGCGTGTCCGCTCGCAGCACTAATTCGGCGATTTGCGCTCCGGCGGGCGCCGCTGCAGCCCCACTGCGGGTTCCCCCTCCCGGCGCGGGATTTCCGAAGGCAGGCATGTCGCCGCCGCGCGGCCCTGCCGGGGGCGGCAGCGTCTTGAAGGTGACGCGGAAGAACCTGGCAGTCGCCGCCGGGAAGGCGATGGTGCGCTCGGAAGATGCGCCGGCGGGAATGGCTGCGACCACGCGAAACCCCTGGCCATCCTCGCTGGCTTCCAACGCCTGACCGGTGTCGACGTTGGCGCCCCTGCCGCCACCGCCTCGTCCACCGCCGCCAACTACCATGGTGAGCCCTCGAATCGTCTGCGGCTGGGCGAACTCAAATTGGATCCAGGACTTCTCGCCGACCGGGGCGGCCGGCAGGAGAGTGGTTTTAGCGAGGTCGCCGTCGGTCAGCGCCGCAAGGTCGAACTCGCCACCGCTGGACGTCACCTTGGGATGCAGGTCGGCTGTCGACACGGCGCCGTCCGGCATTCGCCAGGCGATCACCGCACTGTCCGCGTAGAATTCCGGCGGAGGGGCTGCCGGCGCCGCGGTTCCAAGACCTCCGCGTCCGCCGGTGATATTCTGAAACGGTCCGGCGCTCGAAGGCGGTTTGGGAAGCGCGCCGCGGAACGGCTCGCCCCCGTTGACACGAGTCTCCGACCACACGAACTTCTTCATGGCCTGCGCCGGAGGCACCCACGGACCGCCGCTTTCGCTCCACCCGGGCGATCCCGCAATGGCCATCTCCAGCCCCAACTGGTCGGCCAGGGTGGCTGTGAAGTGGAACGCGTCTTTCCACTCCGGCGTCATGTAGACCAGCCTCTTCTCGACCACTTGCGGCGTGTTGAGTGCCGCGTCAAAATTCTGGAACCCGCCGATGCCCACCCGCTTCATCCATTCCAAGTCGGCCTTGATCCCGTCCTTGGTGATATTGCCGTTCATCCAGTGCCACCAGACCCGCGGTTTCGCGCTGTCCGGGGGGTTCTGAAATCCGCGTTCGAGGGCGTCGCCCGAGTTCTGTGCCGAACCGATCCACGCCCATAGCAGGGCGCCGATGGCGGCAGCGAGACCTAGCTGTCTGGTGCTCCCGATGATTCTCATGGCCCTAATTCGCTCCTTGTTACGAGCTTCAGTCTTTGTGTATCAACTCTCGCGGCCTGGCTACACAGGCTGAATCACGCTGCGACAACACCCGTTCCTCGTGCCGCCTGATCTCATCGAACCAGGCCATTCCCGGCGGCACTCCCTTCTGCGCGCAGTAGTAATCCCAAACTGCCGCCCAGGGTAGCCCCTTCAGTTCTTCGAACAGTGCCAGACGTTGCGTAAAATCCATCTTGTTTTCCGCCGCCCTCAGGGTGCCGGTCGGCTCCAACAGCGCAATCAGAAGCGCCTTGAGCAGGTTGCGCATCCCGATCACCCACGCTGCCACGCGGTTGATGCTCGCATCGAAGTAGTCCAGGCCGAGGTGAATCCTATCCGCGAGCTTTCCGCTGCGCACGCACTCCTTGGCGATAGCCTGGAGTTCGTCATCCAGTAGAACCACGTGATCGCTGTCCCAGCGAACCGGACGGCTGACGTGCAATAGCAGACCGGGGCAGAACATCAGCACGGAGGAGATCTTCTCCGAAATCATTTCCGTTGGGTGATAGTGCCCGGCATCCAAGGTCAGGAGTTTCTGCCGCGAAACCGCGTAGCCCAAGTAGTATTCGGCGGAACCCGCCGTATAGCTTTCCACTCCGATTCCGAAGAGCTTGGCTTCCACGGCGTCCAGATGGACCTGCGGCTCGATCGGCTCGGCGAAAATCCTGTCCAGCGAATCCGTCAGGCGCTCCCTCGGGCTGCTGCGATCGGCTGGAGTATCTTTGTAGCCATCGGGAATCCACACGTTGGTGACCGTCGGCGTTCCAAGTTGCGTCCCCATGGCGGCCCCGATCCGCCGGCAGGCGACACCGTGCTCGATCCAGAAATTCCGGACGGCAGGGTCGGGGTGGGTGAGTGTGAATCCATCGGCAGCTAGCGGATGAGAGAAAAAGGTGGGATTAAAATCCATCCCCAGGCGATTAGCTTTTGCCCAATCGATCCAGCTCTGAAAGTGGCAGACCTGGATCTCGTTGCGGTCGACGGACCTGCCGCCGTGATCGAGATAGCAGGCGTGCAGGTTCAGACGGTGGCGGCCAGGGACGAGGCTGAGCGCCTTCTCGATGTCGCCACGCAGCTCATCGATCGTTCGCGCCTTTCCCGGGTAGTTGCCGGTCGCCTGGATACCGCCGCCCGAAAGCCTGGCTCCCACTTTTTCAAATCCGCCGACATCGTCGCCCTGCCAGCAGTGGAGGGAGATGGGAATCGCTTCCAGCTTCTTCATGACGGCTTCGACGTCCACGCCGAACCCGGCATATCGCTCCTGTGCGATCCGATAAGCCTGAATGAGAGTCTGCTCTTCGATCATCGTTGCCTCTTAGCGCTACCCGTCCACCACGCGCCGCGCCGCTGTTCGTAACTGAAACCGGTCCGAGCAGCCCCGATTCCAGCCGCGGACGGTCCTTGCTGCACCATTTCCAGGGATGAACATCCCGCCCACATCATAAATAGGCGCATCGCGCAACGCAAGCGATATTCAGAGTTCCAGAACAAAAATTCCGCACTGCGAAACAGAATGGCTCTTCGATGTCGCCGCCGGGTGCGATAAGTCCAATGGAAGCCTCAAAAAGGCGAAAGAGGAGTTTTTATCCTTGAAATCTGAAAGCGGGCGTATTATCATTCTGCCGTCGAAATAGCCAGGCTTCAAATTTCTCCGGCCCGGTCGCGTCCGGGCACATTGGGGACTTTAGGGGTGTGTTTCATGAAGTCGATTCGAGTCGTTAGTCTATTGCTGCTTCTGCTGTTGGCCACCCTGCCAACAGCCAACTCCCAAAGCGTAACTGGACAGATCTCCGGAGCCGTTACCGATCCGGCCGGCGCGCTGGTCGTCGGCGCCACGGTCCAGTTGACCCACGATCTCTCAAAGCAGGTACACGAGTTCACAACCGAGAGCGCCGGCAGCTTTATCTTCACCGGACTGGTGCCGGGCGGTTATAGCATCCGGATCGCGGTACGCGGATTCAAGGCCTATGACCAGAAGGGCATCATCGTTGCCGCGCAGGAACGCGTCGACCTGCACGAGATCCGCCTGGAGATCGGCGATGTCGCCACCTCGGTGGAAGTGTCGGCCAACACCGTACACGTGGCCACCGACAGCTCCGACCGCTCGATCTCCCTTAACACGATGCAGATCGAAAATATGCCTACGCGGGGACGCAATCCGGTGAGCCTCATCATGGGGATGCCGGGCGTGCAGGCCACTGCGTCGGGCGACTACCGCGGCTGGAACGGCGGAGGCATCCCGGGCGTCAACGGCGGACAGCAGGGCCAGATCATCCTCAACTTTGACGGCGCGGCCAGTCAGGACTCGGGCAACCTGAATCCCGGCTATATCTCGCCCAGCGTGGATGCCATCGGCGAGGTCAAGCTGCTGACCTCCAACTACACGGCGGAATACGGCGGGCGCACCGCCGGCCAGTTGACCCTAACCACCAAGAACGGGTCGACGCAGTTCCACGGCACCGGCTACTGGTACTACCGCCACGAATCGTTCAACGCCAACAGTTTCTTCAACAACAAAACCAGCGTGGCGAGGTCCCGGTACCGCTACCAGAATCCGGGCTTCACCATCGGCGGCCCGCTGATCATCCCGGGCACGCGCTTCAACAAGTCGCGGCAGAAGCTGTTCTTCTTCTTCTCCTTCGACAAGCTGGTTAACAACACCGTCAGCTTCGCCACGTACACCATGCCCTCGGCGCTGGAGCGGACGGGCGATTTCTCGAAGACCGTGACCACCACCGGCGTACAGGTGCCGGTCTACGATCCCCTCACGCAGAACCCGTTCCCCGGCAACATCATTCCCTCGAGCCGCATCAGCCCGCAGGGGCAGGCCATGCTGAACCTGTTCCCGTTGCCGGATCCGCTGGGCCTGGCGTTGGACCCGACGGGCAGCCGCGGGTACAACTTCCGGTACCCCCAGCAGCAGTTGAGACCGCTGGACGACAAAATTCTGCGTATCGACTACAACTTCTCGCCCAAGGTGGTGACCTACGCCCGCCTGCTGCAGGACTACCAGGCGCAGAACGGCTACAACGTCACGGTCGGCCCTCCCGGCGGCGCCTGGGGTCAGTTCCCGGCCAGCTACCACGTGCAGGCGGCGGGCGCCCTCGGTACCATGGTCTACACGTTCAGCCCGACCTTGATCAACGAACTCAGTTGGGGCATCAACCGCGGCAAGCAGGGCGTCGGTCCGACGGACGACACCAGCAGCAACCCCAACAACGGCGGCGTCAAGACCTACTCACAGAGCCTGCTTCCACTCAAAGACTCTAACGGTAACGCGCTCACGCTGCCGCGCATCAACCAGAGCAGCAACATCCTGGGCCTGCTGCCGGCGGTGAACTTCGGCTTCCCCAGCACCGGTTTCAGCGCGCAGTCCTCCGGCCAAGGCATCTCCAGCGCTCCGCTGTTCAGCCTGGACCCCCGCTGGCCCTTCACCGGAACCGACCAGTTGCAGACCCTCCAGGATAAAGTCACCTGGGTTACCGGTCCCCACATCCTGAAGGCGGGTTTCTATTATGAGCGCATGGCGCGCAACGTGAGCGTGTACTCGGTGTACAACGCCGCCGGAACCTACTACTTCGGCTCCGACCGCTCCAGTCCGCTGGACACCAACTACCCTTACTCCAACGCGCTGCTGGGCAGCATCTTCGCCTACGGCGACGACAACACGAAGCTGGTCAATCACGCCCACTACTCGCAGATGGAGTGGTACGTGCAGGACACCTGGAAGGTTGCACGCCGGCTGACCCTGGACTACGGCCTGCGTTTCTACCGGGTGGGCGACCTGAACTCGGCGCGCAACAACCTGGGCCTGTTCGACACTTCCGCGTACGATCCCAACAAGGCCGGCCAGTTGCTCTACCCGGCCTGCTCCTCCCCGGTAACCACCGCCGCCTGCCCGGCGGCCAATAAGATCGCGATCAACCCGCAGACGGGTGCGACCTTCCCCTACGTCCGGCAGGGCACGTTCGACACTTCTTCATACAGCACCTATCCGTGGACCGGCATCAAGTATTACGACACCCACTTCTTTAACGTCGCCCCGATTCAGCTCGGACCGCGCGTGGGCTTCGCGTGGGACGTGTTCGGCGATGGCAAGACCGCCATGCGCGGCGGCTACGGCATCACCGTGGGCCGCAACTGGAACGTGGACTGGATCGGTGCGCTGGCCGCGGGCCAGGGCCCGTTAATGGTGCCGCCCTACTTCCTGTCCCCCACCAGCGTCTACACCAGCTTCCAGCAACTGGCCGGTTCCCAGGCGTACTACACGCCGCAGAACCTGATCGGCGGCGATCCCAACGACAAGCCGCAGAGAACCTACAACTGGAGCTTCGGCATCCAGCGCGAAATCAAGTGGGGCATGATTGCCGACGTTTCGTATGTGGGCAACGCGCTGAAGAACGGCTACGGCCAGTTGTACGACAGCAACGGCGTCGCGCCGCTGACCACCTGGAAGCCCTCGGGATGCGCCACCCCGATCCTGGGCGGCTGCCCGCAAGCGCAGTTCGTCGACCCGACCACCAACCCGACCAACCCTGGCTACTACTCCACCAACCTGATCCGGAACCTGGTCGGCTACAAGTCCGTCGGCAACATCATCGATTTTACCCAGTCCTACACCAACAACTACAACTCGCTGCAGGCGCAGTTGAACCGGCGCAGGGGGACGGTCCAGTGGAACCTGAACTACACCTGGTCCCGGACCATCGTCTTCAACAATGGGGCCACACAAGGGACAGGAGCGCTCTTTCAGTTCGTGAACGCGAATCTGATGAAGAACGTGGCCAACCGCCGGCACGCCATCAACTTCAACATGGGTTATGACTTCCCGACGGTCAGCCAGCATTTCGGCAGCGACCTCGGGAAATCGGTGGGCAAGGTCGTGCTGGACGGCTGGCACCTCAACGGCAACGGCGCCGTCTACGCGGGCACGCCGTACACGGTGGGTTGCGGCGCCCAAGGCCAGCCCTCGCAGTTCTGGACCGGCACGCCGACCGCTTACCTTCCGTTCCGCTGCCAGATGGGAAGCGACATCTTCCTGCCCGCCGGCACGCTGCCTTCCAAGACGGAAGATCCGCGGCTACAGGTTCCGCTGAATGCCACCAACTTCCAGCTTCCGCCGGCGAACTCCTGGGGCATCGGCAACACGCCTATGACCCTGTTCTACGGCCCTTGGCTGTGGAACCTGGATTTCTCGCTGGCCAAGATGACCAAGGTCGCGGAAGGCAAGACCCTGGAACTGCGGATCGAGACGTTCAATACCCTGAACCACTTCAACCCGAGCAACCCGAACACGTCACTGACCTGGAACTTCACGAACGGGGCGCAGACGAACGCGGCCTTCGGCACCATTCAGAGCGCGCAGGTGGATCCTCGCCGCGTGGTGCTTTCGGCAAGAATCCGCTTCTGAGAAGCAATGCCGCTGCAAGACCCTTGGGGCGGCCCCCCGGGTCCACGCGGGTCCCGGGCGACTCGTGTCTGCGCTTGAAGAACAAAGGGTCGGCCCGGACGCCGGTTGCGGACCTGGGGTCCGCCCCACAATTGCTGCCAGTTATCAGTTAGGAGAAATCGAATGAAACGTCGGACTTTTTTGCAGGGTTGCGCCGGCGGCACGCTGGTGCTCGCATCCAATCCCAGCCTGGAAGCCCAGGGTGCAGGTGGAACGCTGGAAGAGGCATTCCGCAATCCGCCGTCCACCGCCTATGCCAAGACTTGGTGGCACTGGATGAACGGCAATATCTCCGAGGTGGGAATCACTCGCGACCTGGAAGCCATGAAACGGGTCGGCGTGGGCGGCTTCCAGATCTTCCAGGTCGGTTCGGGCATTCCCAAAGGCCCCGTAGACTACGGCAGCCCGGAACACGTTCGTCTGATCGCGCATGCGGCCAGCGAGGCCAACCGCCTCGGACTGGAGTTCGCCATGCACAATTGCCCCGGCTGGTCGTCGAGCGGCGGCCCTTGGATCACCGAGCGGCCGGAATACTCGATGCAGACTCTGACCTGGACCGAAGCTCCTGTTGCCGGCGGCCGAACGGTCACTATCGCACTGCGGCAACCACCCTCCAACAGGAACTACTACCGGGATGCGATGGTGCTGGCGGTCCCCGCGGCTGCAGGCGACGCAGTCGAGCCCTCCCGTATCACGTCGAACAGTGGCGCTGTGGCTCCGAACGCGCTGGCGGGGACGGAAGGCGTTGAGATTCAATCCACCGGTGGGAATCCGTTCTTGCAGTTGGAATTCGCCGAGCCGGTCGAAGCGCGATCCATCGGGCAGGCCAGCGCGCCGCTGACGGCCGCGGGCCGCAGCGGACGGAATGGAGGCGGCGGTGGCGCCGGCGCCGGCGGACGTCGTGCAGCGGGCGGCGGCGCCCCGGAGGCAACCATGTGGATTGAAGCCTCCGACGACGGCAGTCAATTCCGCAGAGTGGCCGATTTCCCGGCAGCAGGCGCGGGAGGACGCGGCGGCAACACGGGCAGCACGCCGGCACCCCTTCCCGTAACGTTGAATATCCCGGTGACCCGGGCGCGGTTCTTCCGCCTGGTGACCACCGTGCCGCGGCGCGTCACGCTGTTCCAGGTCTCCGCGACCGCGCGGAACGTAGGTTGGACCACCAAGTCCCAATTCTTAGCCGCCGGCGGCGGCCGTGGCGAGTCGCTGGCCGTGGGCCCCGAGCCGTTAGCTCCCAGCGGGGCCTTCATCGACCCCAACGCGGTGCTCGACATCAGCCAGTCGATGAACCAGCAGGGCCAACTCAACTGGCAGGCCCCGGCCGGAAATTGGATCGTCTACCGCATAGGCCACACCACCAACGGCACGGAGAACCATCCGTCGCCCGACGGTGGCGGCGGCCTGGAGTGCGATAAGCTCAGCGCCGAGGCCTACGACTATCACTTCAACAACTTCTTTGGAAAACTTTTCACCGCGCTGGCTCCGCTGGCCAAAAAGGGCCTGGCGGCTTCCATTATCGATAGTTACGAAACCGGCGTGCAGAACTGGACCCCCAAGCTGCCCGAGGAGTTCCGCAAGCGGCGCGGGTACGATCTGAAAAAGTACATGCCCGCGATGTTCGGCCGCGTGGTCGGCAGCCCCGAGATTACCGATCGTTTCCTGTGGGATCTCCGCAAGACCACGGCCGAGCTGATGAATGAGAACTACTACGGCCGTTTCGCGCAAGACCTGCACGCCCACGGGATGAGGGCGTTCAACGAGCCGTATACGCCCGGCAATTTCGACGAGATGCAGGCGGGCAGCTACACCGACATGGTGATGGGCGAGTTCTGGCAGGGGCGAATCCCCGTTCATCACAGCGTCAAGCTGGTGGCTTCCATCGGACACATCTACGATAAGAAGGTGATCGGCGCGGAGTCCTTCACCGCCCAGTCGAAATGGCAGGAACACCCGTACAACCTGAAAACCCTGGGAGACTTCACCTACGCCCAGGGCCTGAATAACTACGTGTTCCACCGCTTTGCTCACCAGCCGCATCCCGATGTTGCTCCCGGCATGACCATGGGGCCGTGGGGATGGCACTTCGACCGGACCAATACCTGGTTCGAGAAAGCCGACGGCTGGCTCAAGGGCTACGTGGCCCGGTCCCAGAACATGCTCCGGCAGGGCGTCTTCGTGGGAGACCTGCTCTACTTCAACGGCGAAGATTCCCCGGTGCGGGCACAGGACCTGCTCCAACTGCAGCCGCCCCTTCCGCCTGGGTACGACTGGGACAGCATCGACGCGGGCGCTATCCGGACGCGCGTCAAGATCGATAACGGCCGCATCGCGCTCCCCAGCGGCGTGAGCTACCGCGTCCTGGTGGTCCGCGATACCGCCACCATGACGCTGCCTCTCATGCAGAAGATTCGCGACCTGGTGAACCAGGGCATGGTCATGGTGGTGAACTCCAAGCCCCAGCGCACGCCCGGGCTGGCCGATCATGACCACGCCGATGCGGAATTGCGCCGCCTGGCCGCCGAAGTCTGGGGCGACCTGAACGGAACTACGGTCACCGAACGGACTTTCGGCCGGGGCCACGTATTCTGGGGCCAACCGTTGCGCGCGGTAATGGACAAGATCGGGGTCAGTCCGGACCTCGAGTTCACGGCCAAGTCGCCGGACGCGCCGATCAACTGGATACACCGGCGGGTTGGAGACGCGGACGTCTACTTCGTGGCGAGCCGCCGCCGGCAAACCGAGGACCTGGTCTGCACGTTCCGCGTGAACGGCAGGCAACCGGAGTTCTGGGATGCCGTGACGGGCGCAATAACCAAGGTCGCCGCTTTCGAAACCGCCGACGGGCGGACGCGTGTGCCCCTGCGCCTCGAGAAGGCCGGATCGATGTTCGTGGTGTTCCGTTCTTCCGCTCCCGCTCGGCGCGTCGAGCAGATCGCGAAGAATAGCGCGCCGCTCATCACGACGCAACCCTTCTCCGCGTCCGCACCTGGGTTGCATCGCAATGTGACCAATAACTTCACCCTCAGCGTATGGGTGAAGCCCGACATGGAAGGCGTGGTGCCCGCCGCCAGCGCCACCCCGCCGGCGGCCTCGGCGTTTGGCGGAGGCGGCGGCGGCCAGGGCGGCGCGATCACTCACGTCATTTACCCGCCTGCCGGCGAGAGTCTCTATGGCGCCAACCACGCGGCGTGCGGGCTGGGCGCAACGCGCAATGGCGTGGCCATCTATGAGCGGTCCACCGGTAACCCCGCGCTGGTGGCTTCGGCCCAGGTCCCGCTGGCGGGCTGGACCCATGTGGCCGTAGTTTACCGGGACGGCGCGCCCGCCTTGTACGTCGATGGCAAGCCGGTTGGCGGGGCCAGGAGATCGGGCAAGACCGTCCATCCGGGACTCGGCGAGTCTTTCGGCGCCCCGTACGACTTCATAGGACAGGCCACCGAGCCGCAGTTATTCAACGAAGCCCTGGCGGACGCTCGCATCCAGCAACTGGCGGCGGCCGGACTGCCGGATCCCGAAGAGCCGCCAGCGGTCGAGTTCGCAGGCACGGCCAGGCCGGAACTGCATTTCTGGCAGGACGGCAACTACTCCCTGCGGGACAACTCGGGCCGCAATTCGGCCATGCAGATCTCGGGTATCGGCAAGCCGATCGAGATCGCGGGACCGTGGACGGTCAAGTTCCCGCCCCACCTGGGCGCTCCCGCGGAGATCACGCTTCCCGCTTTGCAATCGCTGCACCGGCACGAACAGGCGGGCGTAAGGTACTTCTCAGGCACGGCGACCTACGTCAAGAAGTTTAGCGTCCCGGCGAGCGTCAAAGCCGCCGGCAAGCGGCTCTATCTGGACTTGGGCCGGGTGGAAGTCGTGGCCGATGTGAAGGTCAATGGTAAACCTGCCGGCAACGTATGGAAGCCGCCCTATAGACTGGACGTTACCGACCTGATTCGCGCCGGAGACAACGACCTCGAAGTAGAGGTGACCAATCTCTGGCCCAACCGGCTGATCGGCGATGAGCAATTCCCCGCCGAATCCGACTACGGCCCGGCCGCGACCGGCACCATTACGAAGATCCCTGACTGGTACGCCAAGGGCCAGCCCAAACCGCCCAGCCAACGAGTCGCTTTCACCACCTACAAGTGGTACAGCAAGGACGACCCGCTGCTCGAGTCCGGGCTGCTCGGACCTGTGCGGCTACGGACGGCCATGCGCCGCTCGGTGGATGTTTAGCCCGGTTCCCGTGGCCTGCTGACAGTCGGGCGCCGGCCTACAAACCAGCGTGTTGTAGCGGCAGGCGAGCAGGAGGATGTTCGCTTGTCCTTCGCGTCACGGCAGCGAATGCGGTCGGCGCGCTCTTCAGTGTTCCACCAATTTTCCTCCTGGTCGCCTGCTGCGACCAGGCCATCGGCGTGCGCAAGTGACGCCTACTGCTACCAGGATCGTCTCGCTCGGTTCGTGTGGCGCTCCTTTTTCGCTCCGACAGCGACCTTGGCGTGTTACAACTTCATCTCCCATCCTTTGCGGGTGAACGGCTTGAGGTAGCGGTTGGCTTCCTCGCTGTTGCTGAAGCGCCGTTTGTTTGCGTCCCAGATGAGCTTTCCGGGGACGCGGAGCGCGATTGCTCCCAACGCGAGCCACTCGATATACTTCGTCGCGACGGCGAAGTCCGAAACGCCCGGCGCGCCGCCCTTGCAGGCGCGAATCCAGTCTTGCTGGTGGTTGACGCCTCGCGTGAGCATCTGCGGCGGCAGCTTGTATTCCGCCCAGCGCGATGCCGGGAGCAGCCAGACGCCCTCGCCGCGGGAGGTCGTCGCCATGTAGCCCTTCGATCCGACGAAGACGGCGCCGTTGCCGGGAGCGCGCAATTTGGGATCCTGCGTAGCACCGGGAGGAAGACCGCGTCCGCCCGGTCCGCGGCCGCCACCCGGAGGAAACGCCCCACCGCGGCCCTGTTGCGCGATCGGCTTGCCATCCACCGTCAGTTGGGTGCTGACCAGCATCATGCCGTCACCGCCCTGAACGAAGGGGCGGCCCTTCTCGGCCAGATTGTTCATGGGCGGGAAGAGGCGCTCGCCTTCGGCCATGCCCGGCGGATCCTGGAATTCGCCGCGCATGTTCTGATACGTGTGCACGGTCACCGGGGGCATGCTGCCGCGCGCCGAAAATTCGAAGACCGTGTGCGCGCGCAACGGCCATAGCCACTGGTTCTTGCCTTCGACAAACACGCACTCCACGCTGGTCGGGCTGACCTTGTCGAGTTGCAGCGCCAAGTGGGCCGGTCCGAGATTGTGCACCAGCCAGTCGCCCAGCGATCCGCCGGTCGAAAAGTCAAGGAACGCGCGCCACTGATTCGTCATCAGTGGATTGAACTCCCGCGATTCGGCACAGCCGAGCCAGAGGTCCCAATCGAGCGTCGGCGGGACGGGCGTCGGCTCGGGTCCGGTCGCCGGGATGTTCGGCTGTCCGCCGTAGATGCCGCCGGTCCAGGCGTGCAGTTCCCGGACCTCGCCGATTTCGCCGGACCAAAAGATCTCGCAGGCCGTCTTGGTGCCCTCGTGGTTCCAGCCCTGGTTTCCCATCTGGGTCGCAACCTTGTACTTCACGGCCGCGTCGGCCAGCAGTTGCGATTCCCACGCCGTCCGAGTCAGCGGCTTCTCGCAGTATATGTGCTTGCCGTGCTGCATGGCGAGCAGCGTCACGGGCGTGTGCATGTGATCGGGAGTCGCGATCATCACCGCGTCGATGTTCTTGTCTTCGGTCTCGAACATCTTGCGGTAGTCTTTGTACTTCCTGGCGTTGGGATATTGCGCGAAGCCCGCGGCGGACCGAGCTTCATCCACGTCGCACAGCGCGACAATGTTCTCGGTGGCGGCGGCGCTGACCAGGATCGCGGGACCCAGAGTACCGACTCCAACCGCTCCGATATTGAGCTTTTCGTTCGGCGACTTGTAGCCCAGCGCGGAAAGAGAAGGCGTGCTGCCGAAGCCGCCCGATGGAACCGCTCCCGCCAGCAGCGTGCCGTAAAAGAAATAGCGTCTCGAAAACCGATGATCGTTCATCGCGTGGCTCCTTGCCTCAAAGATGCCTCTCGCAAACTGTATCAGACGGCGGCGTCCGAGAACGCCGCCGCCCGAGTCCGGATAGACGCTTAGAAACTCAGCCGCAGCGCGAACTCCATCGTTCGCGGATCCGTCGCCCCCGTCACTTGCCGAAGCTCGACGAGCCCACGGTCATCGACAGGCTGGTGTACGACAGGTGATTCGGGAAGTTGAAGAACTCCGCGCGGGCAGCGCCACGCTGAGTTCGCGCGCGAGGCGATAGCGGCCAATCGAGAATTGTTGGCCCATCTTGCCGGCTTCACCTTCGTACAACTGGAGGCTCGCGCAAAAGGAATGCGTCACGGACGCCCCGAACCTGTGCCCAAGGGCAGAAAAACCGGCATCTCGGAAAGTGGCTCCCTCAGCCATCAGGAACAGGCTTAACGCCTGTCCCACTAAACTACGCTTTCTTCGCGATCAGCTCCGTCCCCCAGCTTCCGTCCTCGGTGCCGAACATGAACCGGATTTCGTTGCCGTTCACCTTGCCCTTATAAACGAGCTTGAGCGGAATGCCCTGATAATCGATCACAATCCAGAAGGAGAGATTCTCGCCCTCCAGCTTGCCTTCCTTGATCTGCGCCACACCGCCCGGCATTCCGGTCACGGTGCCCGAAATTTCGGTCGTGCCTTTGAGCTCAATGGTCAGAGGCACGGCTTGCTCGTTGTACTTGAACGACCCCTCCCATTTCCCGGTGAGGTCGGCGGCCGATGCGAGGCCAGCCAGAAGAATCAGCAGTCCCGTCACTACGAGGTTGCGTTTCATGGGGAGAATTGTACCAAGGCTCCGGTCACTTTCCTGATGACGCGCCCTGTTTCGCCGGCGGCTTGGGCGGCGGCGCGCCCGTGGAGAAGTTCGGCGAAGGGTTTCTGACCGAAGCCTCCTGCGCTGTGGGCTTCACTGCGAGTATCCAAATAAAACCGTGACCGGACGCCTGGGCAGAACTGGCTGAGGCGTAGGGCGTGGAATAGGGGGCGGCCACAAACGGAGGAGTGCGAAAGCAAAGCAGAAGCTTCGCAGACGACGGGCGCCGCAAAAGCCCCGATGCAGCGTCGAGACAAACTGCCAAGACCGGGAACTCAACCGAACGGATCAAAATTTTGCTGGTCGCAGTCGCCGTAGGAACGCCGCAATCCAAACCATCGCCCCTTCGCGAGCCATTCTGGAAGTCAACGACGGGGTTGCCGCAACGGCACCCGCAAATGCGCAGTTAGAAAACCGGGACGCCCCGGAATCCCCGGCAATGACGACGCGACGACGCCGTGCAGATCCCCGAGTGAGACTCAGCCGCGATACTACCCCGGCATGAAGAATCGCCGACGAAATCTATCGTGAAGTCAGAACCGGAACGCAGGGGTAACGCCTCCCTGACGGACTGCAGTGACCGCCCGAAAGCCTCTGATTTCGGCTGCCGATGCCATTTTGGCCAACGCACAGGTGTATCGCGAAGACCTGATATGAGGCTGAAACACGCGCACTACCGCAAATAGCCCAAGTACTCCGGATCCGCGCCGATCAACGATTGACGGAGTTCGCCCGCCAGTTCCCACTGGCCGATGATGGGATATTCGAGCATGGCAAGCTGCGCCAGTGCTGCGGATCCTGAAACCGCAGCCTGTATTGTAGTGCGCTCATACGCTTTGACGGCCTGCACCAGACCACGGACGGAATCGGGCAGCCGTCCGGTTCGGAGGGGACGCGCACCATCGAGATTCACAACGCAGGGTACCTCGACCACATCGTCGGCCTCGAGATCTTCCACGGCTCCGTCGTTCCTTACATTCAAGACCAGGTTCGGGCCGTGACCGGACACGAGGCCACTCATCAGGTCCAGTGCGATTCGGTGGTATCCGGTAGCGCTCTCGAATGGGTCATACGTCTCCTTTGCGACATCGAACGCTGACTCCGCCTGGGCTTCCAGTTTCATGTACGAAGCGTTCCGCTGCAAAAGGTAACTGCGGTAGATTGTGAGCCCTTCGGCGGCATCCGCCGCCCCCAGGCGTTCGAAAAGCTCCACGTTCAGTCGTTCCAGTTCGGCCCCGCGACTGGCGCCCACGCGAACCTGATTCTGATGAGCCTTGCGCTGGCTGTAATAGAAAAACAGGTATTCGCTCGGAATCAGGCGCAGGGTCTGGATCAGCACCGGGTCGAAAAGGCCCGGAGGATAGAGGCGGCGCAGAAGTTCCGGATTACTTAGCAGGCGCTCCGTAATGTCGGTGCCACGCAGCAGAACCCGGCGAATCCATCCGAGATGGTTCAAGCCAGCGTACTCGAATACCATGGCGTCAACGGATTCGCCCAATGCCTCTGCGATCTTGTGAAACAGCTCGCTGGGCGTATCGCAGATTCCGATGACCCGCAGGTTCGTGTGGTGTTGGAGCGCTTGTGTGATCAGCCCAGCAGGGTTTGTGAAGTTGATGAACCATGCGTCCGGCGAGACGCGTTCCACGATGAGGGCGTGCTCCAGCGTGACGGGAAGGGTTCGCAGGGCCATGGCAGCGCCTGCCGGGCCTGTGGTCTCCTGGCCCGCCAAGCCATGCTCTATGGCGATCCGCTCGTCGCGCGCGCGCGCTGCGATTCCCCCGACTCGGATGCTGTTTAGCACGAAGTCGGAGTCTTCAGCGGCTTCCTCAATTTGCGACGAGACGCGAATCTCGAAGCCGGCGTCCGACAGCCGCAGGATCTCCCGGCCGAGTCTGGCAATTGTTTCGGCGCGTTCTTCATCCACGTCATACAACACGAGCCGGCCGACTTGGAGCATCTGCTGTGCCTGCGCCAGGCCGTAAATCAGCAGCGGAGTGCGCACTCCGCCGCCTCCGATGATCGTTACTTTTCGCATGAGTGTACCTTCAGCAGTTCTTGCAGCCGCGCTCCTTCCGGCACGCCGGCCACTCCGCCGAAAGCCTCAGTGGAGAGCGCTCCGCATATATTGGCCGCTCGCAGACAGATTTCCGGCGAGTCTCCTCTCAACCAGCAATGCAAGAACCCAGCATTGAATGAATCCCCGGCGCCGGTGGTATCCACCGGCGTAACCGCAGGCGGAGCATCATGCCGGATTTCGCCGTCCCACAATAGAGCCGCGCCGCTCGAGCCAAGCTTCAATGCCACGCGCGGGGCGCCGTTCGAAATAAACCAGCGAAGCATCTTCTCGGGCTCGGTTTCGCCTGTAATGCAGCGGGCCTCCGATTCATTGGGGAAGAAAAGATCGAGGAGAGCCAGGATTTTCGGCAGCCGCGCGTCTCGTAACCAATGCTCGTGCCAGCCGACGTCGAGCGATACCGTACAGCCGTTTGCGCGAATTGCGGAGAGTAGATCCCCGGCGGTCGAGAGTTCCGGTGCGAATGCAAGGTGCACGTGAGCAGCACGCGCGAGAAGATTCGCCGCAGCCGATTGAGCCAGCGCCGCGGGAAAGCCCTGATTGGCGCCCAGGTAAGTGAGTAAGCTGCGGTCTTCGGGCGTGGTGATCGCAACCGTGAAAGCAGTCGCTTCGTTGCCGTCGCGAATGATGTCGGAGGTATCGACGCCATTTCGCCGAAGTTGTTCGACAAGCCAGTCGCCATCGCCGCCAACCACACCGAGAACCGACACCGTCGACCCTAGCTTCGCCATGCCGCACGCCGTGTTGGACGCGCCGCCGCCAACCTCGCGGTGATAATGTTTCGCAAACGCCTCTTGGCCTGGCTGCGGCCAGAACTCAAAGCCGCTCAATATGAGGTCGGCGTAGAGTTCTCCGGCCAGAATAACATCCAGGGATTTCATGCGATCACGCACCCGGACCTGCCTCTCGCGTGCCGAACGGCCAATCCCCGACTGTTCGGGCGCGCCAAAAATAGGCAGCCACACCCAATGCCAGGAGCACCAGGCCGGCGAGGATATAGGGCAAACCGCTCGCAATCAAAATGTACAACCAACCGAGAAACGCGACGATGCTCGGCAGTGGATAGAGGGGCATTCGGAACGGGCGCGCAATGTCCGGCCGGCCGCGCCGGATCAGCGTCACCGCGAAAATCTGAGCCATGAATTGAATCAGCACCTGGATCACGATCAGGCCGTTGATCAGAACATCCAGATTCAGCAGCGAGGCCGCCGCGGAGAGACCACCGATGAACAGCACCGAAATATAAGGAAAGTTCTTCGTAGGGTGCAACCGCGCGAACGGCTTGAAGAATCGGCCATCAGCGGCGGCCGCGTAAGGCACACGCGAATAGCCGAGGAGCACGGCGAACACAGATGCGAGCGTTGTCCAGAGGATCAGGATGGTGACCACGGCTGCAGCTTTTGGACCGTAAATTCGCTGGATAAAATCGGATGCAATGGCGGTAGATTGAATTGCCTGGCGCCAGGGCACAACTCCGATTATGGTGACGTTCATTGTCAGATAGAGCCCGGCCACTGCCATGATCGAGAGCAGGATCGACTGTGGGATCACCCGTTCCGGCCTGCGAACCTCTCCGGCAAAAAAGCAGACGTTGTTGTACCCACCGTAATCGTACATTGCGATGAGAGTAGCGCCGCCGAGTCCGAAGAAGAATGCCGGTGTTGCCGTAAATGCACCGGGCGGGAAATCGAGCACTCTTCGAGGGTCGAAGTGCAGAACACCCGCTGCGGTAATCCATACCACCGTACCGATCACGACCGCCCACATCACCACGGAGAGCCTTCCCACGGATCGAATATCGCGATAAAGCAGCACCGTGATCGCAACGCAAACAGCTACCGCAATGAGCTTCTCTTCAAGAGGGCTCATTCCTCTGTATAGAAACCGGGCATATTGAGCAAAGCCGACCGCGCCGGAACCGATGGAAAGCGGCGCGAGCGCCACCGTTTGCCAGATAAACAGGAAACTCATCAATCGCCCCATTTTTTGCGGTCCATACGCCTCGGAGAGGTAATGATACGGTCCACCCGTGCCTGGCATGGCTGCGCCCAATTCGGCCCAAACCATACCGTCGCAGAGCGCAACTATCGCACCCAGAACCCAACCCAGGATCGCCTGCGGTCCATTCATTTTGGCCAACAGAATCGGAATCGTGATGAATGGTCCCACGCCGATCATCTCCAGCATATTAGCGGCGGTGGCTCCGGGGAGGTCGATGCCGCGGACGAGATGCGGAGGGTCAGTCTGGCGCAATTTCCCAAGTTATCATATTGGGTACGATTCGCTGGATTCTCATTTTCATTTTGGCGGCTGCCGTTTCGTCCGCTCAGTCTCCGCTGGAGCAGGCGGTTACACTGGCGCGGGAAAAGCGTTACGCCGAGGCCCGGAAAGCATTGGAGGGTGTGGGCGAACCCGCAGGCGTGTCGCAGCGCATCGCCTTCCATCGCCTGAAGGCAGCCGTAGCATCGGGATTGGGAGACGCGGCAACGGCCGCCGACGAAATGCAACTGGCGCTGGCGCTCGCTCCGGAAGATGTATCTTTGCAGATGGCCGCCGCTGCCGCTGAATTGCAGGCGGGAAGGCTTGATGCCGCGCTCCTGCTTGTTCGCGCCGGCGCCAATACAGCTGTGGGCCAGGCGCTGCTGGGAGACATTCAGGAAAAGCGAGGCCAATATGTGGAAGCGGCAAAAGCCTATCAAAAGGCGGTCGCTCTGGCGCCCGAGCGTGAGCAGTACCGCCTCGCGCTAGCGCTGGAACTGGTACAGCACTACACGTTTGAGCCGGCGATTGCAGTTTTGGAGCAGGCCGCACAGCTATTCCCGAAATCCGCGCGCATCCGGACCTTGCTGGGCATCGCCCAATATGCCGCCGGCCGATACGATGATGCGGAGACCGCGTTGACCGACGCCCTGCGTCTGGACCCCGGCCTTGACCCTGTGTATGTGTATATCGCGCAGGTGGCGCTGGAAGCGACCGGCACGCCTTCCGCCGCCACCCTCCAGGTCATCTGTACCCGGGACCCCATCACATGCGCGGCCTTGAAGTCTCGCGTGGCGCTCGCGGAGGGCGATTCTACGCTTCAGGCCCACGCTGTAGCCGAGTTGCAGCACGCGCCGAAGGATAATTCAGTGGCGCACTGCGAGTTGGGACGGGTTTACCAGGCTGACGGCAAGTGGCAGGGCGCACGCGCAGAACTGGAGGCTTGTGTTCGGCTCGATCCCACGGCGCAGAACCATTACCGCCTCGGGCTTGTGTACGGCCGGCTCGGTCTTGAGGACCTGGCACAGCAGCAGATGGAACTCCGCAAAGTCGCGGAGGATCGAAAATCCGAAGAAACCGCAAAGCGGCAGAGGGCCGTCGAGACCTTCCAATACCTCATCAGGTAAGTCAGCGCTGCGGATTCTTCGGCAAACTAATCAGATTGGCGAAAATGCGATATGCGCCAGGCACTCCCTCAGGCAGTTCCCGATAGAACGCGTATGCGTTGTAGACATAGAGCCCTCTGCCATATTTGGCGTACAACAACCCGCCCTTCTGCGGATCCTGACCTTCGTCGTGCGTCTCCAGCAGGGCTTCGTAGTGCGGATCCCACGATTTCATCCACTTCGAACCGCGCTCTTCCACCCAACCCGCAAAATCCTTCTCGGTAATCCGGTTCGGCCAGTTGAAAACGGGATTGGAAGGCGCCAGGATCTGCACCTTGGACTCTTCGTCGGTCACTTCCTCCGGGTTCGACGTCATAGTGTAAGGATACGGCCCGAAATTGTGGTCGAACTCGGGCGTGTTGTACTGCACGATCACCACGCCGCCGTTTTTCACGTACTCCAACAGGCGGTTGTTGTACGTCGCCAGTTCAGCGCGCGCGGCGTAGGTGCGCACGCCCAGCAGAATCACATCGTATTTGCCGAGGTCGCCACTGGCGATATCCGCGGGCGTGAGAAAGTTCACCTTGATTCCCAAGTGTTCGAGCGAATCCGGCACATCGTCGCCGCTTCCCATGACGTATCCCACCCGCAGACCCGAAGCGACCTTTACGTCGACGCCGGTAGTCTTGTAAGTGGAAGGCCCGTACAAGAAGTACGGCCGAAGACCGGTATAGCCGGTCACCCGGTAGCCCTCGCGATATTGCTTTCCCCCGAACTCCGCGACAGCCGTGATGGAGTATGGCTTTTCGCTGAGGTTCGTGGGCGTCACCGTAAACGTGACTCCGATGTCTTCACCGTCCCGAGTCGTGGAGAATGGGATCGATACCGGTTCCGACTTCCATCCCGCAGGAAGATCGAGTCGCAATGTTCCGCTGGCCGGTCCTTTCACATTGCTGTGGATCACAGTCTTTACCGGGAACGCCTTCGCATCCAGCGGCACGATTCCGAAGCGCGGTTCAATTGAAATTCCGATCGCCGGAGCGACAATCAGAGGCTCCAGGACCGTTCCCAGTCCGTTGATGCGTTTCACTGTCTGTACGAACTGCCCCACGCGAATCGGCGCGCCCTCGAAGTTCCAATCTGCCCATGCTGCCACGGGATACGGCACCAGTGGCTGGTTCAAATAGCGGGAATCGGCGATGTCGTAATAGGACTGCTCAATATCAGGACGGGTGAAATACGGGCGGGTGAAAGTTGCGTTCTCCGGCGCTTTGACGGTGAAAGTGGCGTCCACCGGCTTCGAATCGGCGTCCTTGGTCTGCTGCGATGCCGCAGCAGGCGTTACCGTCCATCGAGGACCATAGTCGGAAGCCACGCTAAGTTTCTCCAAGACCGCTGGCAGGGGACTCTGGTTAACGGCATGCACCTTCACGCCGAACGTGTGTCCGGGAATGGCGACACGAAATGTCTCCGGATCCCCCAGAAACTGCGCCATGCGCGGATTAGGCTCCTTATCGGGAGCTACCGAGGCCGCGACCGAAAGTCCCAGCGATTCGGCAAGTGCATTATTGAATTGGACGCGCTTGATATTCAGTTCGTGCAGCAGGTCGTATTTCGAATCGGCCGGAAGGCTGCTCTTCTCCACCGCTGAAATCAGCGCGAGCGTCTCCTTCATTCCATTCGCGAGTGCCGGGGCGCAGTGCTGCGGTGCGGTACCCGAAAAATTGGCCATCGCATTCTCAACGGCGGAGTTGATTTTGCGCAAGCCTTCCACCACAAAACCCGAGTCGCCGCCTCTCGCCAAACCGGCAAGCCCCATCGGGGAAATATCGATTCCTTCGAAGAAGTCTTTCTCCTTCTCCGGCACGTTCACCGTGGAGCCGTACCGGTGATATGCGCTCGTGATCTGGCCGGCCTTAGGGATATTCGGGCCGCCGTTCTGTGATTTCTGATAACCCAAACCTTCCCGGGAGATCTGGACATAGGAAGCGCCTAACATGGGGTCGTATCCGCCCTGCGGCTCTTCCACGTTCACCGCGAGTTGAGCGGCGCCGGCACGGGCCGAAAACGGGGCGCGCGCGTAGTCCTTCACCGGCGACCATGGACGCAGGCCCTCTCGAATCTGCTCTGGAAACATGTTGGGATCACCCGCCGCTTTGAATACCGCCTGAGCCATGGCGCCTGCTGTCTGGTGATTGCCGTGCCCGTCACTGGGCCCCCCGACGAATACCGACACGACCACCAAAGGACGCACCATTCGGACTACGCGTACAACATCGGCAAGCACGCGGTCGCGCGTCCAGTGCGTGATAGATTCAGCCATGGTCTTGGAGAAACCGTAGTCGATCACGCGCGTCCAGTACTGGTCGACGCCGTAATAGCGGCCCGCTGCCAGCAGTTCTTCCGTTCGGACGAGCCCCAGGGCATCGAAATAGTCCGGCGACATTACGTTGGCGCCGCCCTCCCCGCGATTGAGAGTAAGCAAGGCTACGCGTGTTCCTTTGCCGCGCGATTCGTACGTCAGCATGCCGCCATCCTCGTCATCGGGATGGGCGGTAATCATGATCAAACTTGCGCGCGTGTGGAGCTTTTTCAAGCTTTGCCAAAGGGCCGAAGAGCCGCGATTCACCGGAATCTCCTGCGCGACGACAGAGGGATGAATCGAAGTGTCGTACGGAGCTTGGGCAAAGACGGGTACTGCCAGTAGGAGTGCTGGGAAGCGTTTCATGTAAATAGAGCCTGTCGTCAGAGGCGGGCCGGCATACACCAACCCGCCTCCATCGTTTAGAAATACAGCTTAAGCGCGAACTGAATCTCTCTCGGATCAGTTACAGTGCTGAACGACCGCCCAAAAGAGCCGAGCGAAGATGCCGCGATACTGGCGCTCGGGTTGTTGAAGTTTGCGTGGTTGAGTGCGTTGAAGAACTCCGAGCGGAATTCGACATTCCAACTCTCCCGAATGGCGAACCGTTTGAAGAGGCTCAGGTCGAGGTTCTGGATACCGGGGCCATGGAATGCCCGTGGCGCGCAGGTGCCAAACGTTCCCGTAGCCGGCATCGCGAATGCCGCCGGATTGAGGAAGAAGCCGGTTGCGCCTGTCCCCACAAACTGAGAGCGATCACTGGTTGCCCCGACCCACGGATCTCCGATGCAACTGGCACGACTCTGGTGACTACCCCCCGTCTGGCTCACGTCGGGCGCCGTGACGGTGAACGGGGTGCCGGTTTCCATCGTTACGATCGAATTCAACTGCCACCCGCCAATTACCCGGCTCGCCACACCGTTATTGTTGAGCAGCACGCCGCCTTTGCCAATTGGCAGGTCCCAGACCGCGTTGGCCACAAACCGGTGGGTCACATCAAACGGTGAGTTGCTCCGTTCGAGGCTGTAGTTGTAGGCCGTTGCCGGTGTTGAGCCGCCCGTCAGGTTATCGACGTAGTCGGAGAAATTGTGGCTCCAGGTATAGCTGATGCCATAAGAAAGACGACTGGCGAACCGCCGACGTAGGGAAGCCAGCAGGCCGTTATAATTCGTGTTCCCATCGTTGGTGGCCAGTTCCAGGAATGCGTGATTCCCGGCGGTGGAGTTCAGCGTCGTATTCAGGTTGGGGTATGGAAACGCAGTGATCGGCTTTCCGGTGGCATCGAAGCCCGTGACGAATCCCTGGTTCGCGTTGCGCAGTCTGTTCATCTTGCGCCCGAAGTTGCCCACATAAGAGATGTCGAGCACCGTATCTTTGGAAATCTCGAACTGCGGGCCGAAGCTTACCTGGCTCACATAGCCGGTCCGTTCGTTCGGATCCTGCGCGCGCACCTGCAGCTTCGTGAGATCGACGAGAGCAGGAGTAAACTGTGCGGCCGGGAAGCCGTTTCTCAATAGAAATGCCGGCGTCGTGCTGCCCAGTGTCTGGGAAAGTGAGCCGTCAATCACCCATGGCGGATTCAGCGCCAGCATGCTCTCGGAACCGATCCTCACGACGTGCTGGTAGAAAACACCGTATCCGCCGCGCAGCACGATGCGCTCCTTCGGCTGCCAGCTAAACCCGACCCGGGGGGCGAAATCGTTCTTATCGGGATGAACGAGCCCCCGAGCATACCAGTCACCACTCTGCGCGGTTATGAATCCTCCGCCGTTTGCCGGCGTAAAGTTCGAAAGCGCATTCTGGTGGTTCAGTATCGGCGAGAACAGTTCGTAACGCAGGCCGAAGGTGAGGGTCAAGCGCGTGTTTACACGCCAGATGTCCTGCGCGAAGAAATTGTTCGAGTCCTGGTAGTTGTGAACCACGGTCGGTGTGGTGAAGGCGGCGGTGCTGATGTCGCCGAGCAGAAAGTCCGGGACCCCGAGCCCGCTGTTGCCGCTGTAAATACCGCTGGCGGTGATTTGGCCCTGTAAAGATTGGATATCGAGGAAATTGTCACTCGTGTGGCGGTGCTCGTATCCAAGCCTAAAGCTGTGGTTGCCCTTCAGCCAGCTCAACGTGTCCAGCAGTTGCCATACTTGCGAGACCTGGAACTGCGGCCGCCACGGCGAAGATCCCAACCGCTGCAAACCGCTGATGTTGATGGGCGGAATACCAGCGTCGTTGGGTCCAGCGGGGATACCAGCCAGACCGTAATCACTCGCTTGCGACGTTGCAAGTGTCAAGCCGATGGGATCGCTATGCGCGTAATCGCGGCTGAAGCCGGCGCGAAGCTCGTTCAGCATCGATGGCTTCAGCAGGTCCGTCCAGGCCGCCGCCACCGATTTGCCGCGAATCCGGTACTGGGTAGCGAAGTTCCCGTTGCCCGCAATCGGATCGCTGGTCCACGGCGGATCCTGCCGGTCTACGGTGTAATCGCTGAAGCGGCCGAAAATGCGGTTATTGGGTGTGAAATTGTGATCGATGCGCGTGTCCCAGGAATAAGTATCGTTCGGGACCGAATATTGGAACTGGTAATTCGGCGCACCCGTCCAACTGCCCGCCACTCCCTGTCTGGCGATTGCAGCCGGAATATTCGGGTTCGGATACAAGGCCAGCAACCTGGACCCGACCGGGTCAATGCACGAGGCTGCGATGATGTTTCCGGCAATACATCCGTTCTGGCTGGGAACCGTCGGATTTGCCACCGGCGTCTTCAGTTCAGTGAAGTTGCCCTGCTTCATCAGGGGCGTCGGCACGGTCGAGTTCACCGTTGTTGCCTTGCGGCTGGTAAAATCTTGTGCGTCGAAAAAGAAGAACGTCCGATTCTTGATGATCGGACCGCCGATCGTGCCGCCAAACTGATTCTGGCTGAAATGTCCGCGGGGAACTCCGCCCGCGTTATTGAAGTAGGTATTGGAATCGAATTTGTTATTTCGAATGAACTCCCACACGTCGCCATGCAATCCGTTGGTTCCGCTTTTGATCGAGGCATTGATCACCGCTCCGGCCGATGTTCCGAATTCGGCGGAGTAGGTGCGGGTTTGTACGCGGAACTCCTGCAACGCGTCGGGCGGCGGTTGCACGGTCTGAACAGAACCTTCCTGTAGGTTCGTGGAACCCGAATTGTTGTCAACACCGTCCAGGGAAAAGTAGTTCTGCGTTTCCAGGTTACCATTTGAACTGAAGCGGTCAGGCGCCTGGTTGTTCGGATTGGTGACGTTCTTCTGGATTCCGGGCTCCAGCAGCGCCAGGTCCGCATACCGCCGGCCGTTGAGCGGCAGGTCCTTGATCTGCTTTTCCTGAACCACTCCTCCCACATCCGCTGATTGCGTTTGTAAGATGGCACCAGACGACGCCACCTCCACCGTCTCCGTCAAATTGCCGACTTTAAGGCTGAAATCCACAGACGGACGGGACTGCACGTGTATCTCTATGTTGTTCTCCGCCTGCGGGCCGAACCCCGGAGCTGTTGCGCGCACGGAATAGTTTCCCGGAGGCAGGGCAGTGAACTGATACTCACCTGCATCGTTTGTAACTGTGCTCTTCTTCAGTCCAGTGGCCGAGTTCGTGAGGTCGATTGCGGCTTTCGGCACGGCGGCACCGCTTGCATCTCGAACCGTTCCGACGATCGCTCCGGTATCGATCTGGGCTGCCACCGGCCTGGTTGCCAAAAAAAGAAGACCGATGGAGCTCAGCAGCCGGAACATCACTAGGGCAGGTAAACTCCCGATTCGCATATTTTCCCCCTCCAATTGGGCAGTGGCGAAATTATATCGCAGCTTCCCCGATTTTGACACCAGCAATATACACTGAATGGCTAGGAGACCCCGGCAGTTGCCGATTCCAGCAATGAAACGCACACGTCGCAGTCTCCTCCGACTGCTGCCCTTTCTCCCCTTCCGAGCCTCTGGGCAGGGCATTGCCTCCCGTGGTGTCCGTGCCACTGCACGCGGGAAGCCGTCAGGGCTACCCTTCCAAGCCAAGCTGACCGATATCGCCCGGGAGGCTGGACTGCGGGAGCCCGTGATCTGCGGGGAAGTCGAACAGAAGACGTATATTCTCGAGACTGTCGGTTGCGGGGCTGCGTTCTTCGATTACGACAACGATGGGTGGCTCGACATCCTGATCCTGAGCGGCACCCGGCTCTCCGGTTCGTCAGCCACGAACCGCCTGTACAAAAACAACAGGGATGGAACGTTCACAGATGTAACCGAAAAGGCCGGCCTTCGCCAGAGCGGCTGGGCCTCTGCCGTAACGGTCGGCGACTACAACAATGATGGTTTCGACGACCTTTTTATCACGTCATACGGGCAAAGTGCTCTCTATCGGAACAACGGGGATGGCACGTTTACCGACGTTACCAAAAACGCCGGCCTGCTCCATCAGAAATCGACGATGGGATTCCGGCTGTGCTTTTATCGACTACGATCGCAATGGTCTGCTCGACCTTTTCATCGGCAGTTACGTCGATCTCGATTTGAAAACGGCACCGCTGCCCGGACGCGAGCCGTACTGCAACTGGAACGGGATTCCGGTCCACTGCGGGCCGCGCGGGCTCGCGCCCGGCGCGCCGTTGCTCTACCGAAACAACGGCGACGGCACCTTCACCGATGTCAGCGTTTCGTCCGGTGTGGCGAAAACTACCGGCAGCTACATGATGACTGCAGTCGCCGCGGATTCCGACGACGACGGATGGCCCGACATTTATGTAGCCTGCGACTCCACGCCTAGCTTCCTGTTTCGCAACAATCGGCACGGCACGTTTACAGAGACCGGTCTCATCCGTGGCGTCGCTCTAAGCGAAGACGGCAATCCGCAGGCCGGGATGGGGCTTTGGAATCGGCGATTATAATCTCGATGGAAGCCTGGATATCCTCAAAACGCACTTTTCCGACGACACCAGCAGTCTCTATCGCAACGACGGCAGAGGTTCCTTTGACGCGGTGACGGATACCGCGGGTTTGGGTGTGGAAACCCGGTTCGTAGGCTGGGGAGCAGGAATGCCGGATCTGGACAACGACGGCTTGCCGGATCGGCTGATCGCAACCGGCGGCGTCTTCCCGGAAGTGGCCAGCCAGCTTTCTCGCTACCCGATGAAGACACCTCGTATCGTATTTCGGAACCTGGGTAACGGCCGCTTCGAAGAATTGATCGATGAAGCTGGACCGGGGATAGGCGCGGCTCACCGCAGTCGCGGATGCGTGTTCGGCGACTTCGACAACGATGGCGATCTGGACGTTCTCATCGTGAATCTGAACGAGCCCCCGTCGTTATTGCGCAACGATGTATCGGGCCGGAACCATTGGCTGAAGGTGAAACTGATCGGCGTAAAATCAAATCGCAGCGCCATTGGAGCCCGCGTCACAGCCCGATATGGAACCCGGGTTCAGGTTCAGGAAGTCTTGAGCCAGGCGAGTTTCTATTCAGTTAACGATTTCCGGCTGCACTTTGGCCTCGGCCAGGCGGATCGCGTCGATCTCGATATTCGCTGGCCCAACGGCAATCAAGAGGCAATTGCGAAAGTCCCGGCTGACCGGCTGATCGTAGTGCGTGAGGGGGAAGGAATCATCCGAAGCGATACATGGCGATGACGAGCCACAAAGCCGCTATTGAATTGCTGTTTCAGGAAGTGGCGAACTAAGCACGCCGGACCCGGATCCGCGTGCCGTCCACGCCAGGATCCCCTCCGCCACCGCGCGCAGCTTCTCCCCGAGATTCTTGTCGTATTCCGGATTGCTCTCCTCCATCGACACATCGAACGGCACCAGCCGCATGCGCCGCCAGATCGCATCGTCCGCGCCCTTCACCTGCGGCCGGTAGTTGCAGTCCATATACAGCTTATGGCTCGGCTGAAACTCGATCGGATTTTCGTACTTCCGGCAGCTCTTGATCGTGGCGCTGCTCCCGGCGGTGATGTACTACCACGGTTGCTACCAAACCGGTTTCAGAGAGGATTGTTTGACTGTAAGTTGTTGATTTTATGGTGCGCCCGGACAGATTCGAACTGCCGACCTTCTGGTTCGTAGCCAGACGCTCTATCCAACTGAGCTACGGGCGCTTGCCTGAGTTTGGACTCCTTTTACTGTAGCGAACCGCGGCGGGCATTCGCAACTGCTCTGCTGCTCTTTGGGCTCTCTGGGTCCGACGGGCGCGCCATTCAGGATGGTGGTTCCTGGCGTCGAGCCGAAATCTGCGACGCAACCGCCGTTTTGACGGACTAGCCCACATCGGCGGCCGATTTCCCGGGCGCCACGGGACGACGGAACGCGACGGGCCGGCGTCGCGCCCGCCGGCGGTCGCCGGCCTGCCTCCACACTCTTATTTGGGGCTTTTCACCCACCGCGGCGCTGAGACGCGCTCTCAAGCTGATGATAACGTTGGCCATCTCCTTTGGAATGCGAGGTGCATATTTTAACTGCTACGAGGCGCAGAACTAATGTTTCGATTCGATCAGTTGATCCGCCGTGACATGATCGTCCGTGATGTGAAACAACGTCACCCGGCAACCGTGGAAATCTTCGAGCAGTTGCACTATCGCACAGCGTGCGACGACTGCGACATTGACACCGTGGCGCGCAAGAACGGACTCAAAGTCCAGGACGTTGTCGAAGCGCTCAATCAGGCCGCGTTCGGGCCAAAGGCGGATACCGATGAACACGCAAGTCAGTAAGTCTTCGCGCAAGAAATTAAACCACTCGAGAAATCAGCCCCTGGACGTATTTTTTTCGCCGAAAACCGTTGCGGTGATCGGCGCGACGGAGAACCCGGGCACCGTAGGCCGAACCCTGCTGTGGAACCTAGTCACCAACCCGTTCGGAGGCACGGTCTATCCGGTGAATCCCAAGCGTCCCAGCGTGCTGGGCGTCAAGGCCTACAAATCCATTTCGGACATCCCGGAGCAGGTGGACCTGGCCGTGATAGTGACGCCGCCGCCGTCCATCCCCGGCATCATCCGGGAGTGCGGCGAAAACGGCGTGCGGGGAGCCATCGTGATCTCCGCCGGTTTCAAGGAAATCGGTCCCGAGGGCGCGGCGCTCGAGCAGAAACTGCTGGAGGAGGCGCAGGAAGCCAATATCCGGGTGGTCGGACCGAACTGCCTGGGAGTCATGGCGCCGCTTACAGGGTTGAACGCGACTTTCGCCACCACCATTGCGCGGCCCGGCTCGGTGGGCTTCATCAGCCAGAGCGGCGCGCTGTGCACCGCAATCCTGGACTGGAGTCTCAAGGAGATGGTGGGCTTCAGCGCGTTCGTCTCGGTCGGTTCCATGGTGGACGTGGGTTGGGGAGACCTGATCTATCACTTGGGCAACGATCCCAAAACGCGTTCGATCGTCATTTATATGGAGTCGATCGGCAACGCGCGCTCCTTCCTTTCGGCAGCGCGCGAAGTGGCGCTCAACAAACCCATCATCGTGATCAAGCCTGGGCGTTCCGCCGCCGCCGCCAAGGCCGCAGCATCGCACACCGGCGCGCTAACGGGCAGTGATGAGGTATTGCAGGCCGCCTTCCGCCGCAGCGGAGTGCTGCGAGTCAATAGCATTGCCGACCTGTTCTACATGGCGGAAGTGCTCTCCAAACAGCCCAGCCCCAAGGGGCCGCGTCTGACCATCGTCACCAATGCGGGCGGCCCCGGGGTGCTGGCAACCGATGCCCTGATCATGGGCGGCGGCGAATTGGCCGAATTGACGCCCGAGACGCTGGAGGCCTACAACGCCGTCCTGCCGTCCACCTGGAGCCACAACAACCCCGTTGACATCATCGGAGACGCCTCGCCCGAACGCTACGCCAAGGCGCTGGAGATTGCCGCCAGCAACCCGCATAGCGACGGCATGCTGGTCATTCTGACCCCGCAAGCCATGACCGACCCAACCCGCATCGCCGAGCAGTTGGCGCCGCTGGCCAGGCAGGAGGGCAAGCCGGTTCTGGCGAGTTGGATGGGCGGCATCGATGTGGCGGCCGGCGAGGCGATCCTGAACCGCGCCAACATCCCGACGTTTCCTTACCCCGACACTGCGGCGCGCGCCTTCAACTATATGTGGCGCTACAGCTACAACCTCAAGGGGCTGTACGAAACGCCTGCCCTGCCGGAGGAATCCGCCGACTGGTCACCGGATCGCAAGCTGGTGGATGAGATCATTCAGAAGTCCCGCGGCGAAGGCCGCACCATCCTGACGGAGTTCGAATCCAAACAGGTGCTCAGCGCTTACGGAATTCCCACCGCCAAGACCATCATCGCTGCCGACCCGGCGGACGCCGTGAAAGCCGCGGGCGAGATCGGCTATCCGGTGGTGCTGAAGCTGTTTTCCGAAACCATCACGCACAAGACCGATGTCGGCGGCGTGCAACTGAACCTGGGCAGTGCCGAAGCCGTGGAACGCGCCTTCCGCGCCATCGAAAGCTCTGTCGCAGCGAAGGCCGGCGCCGAGCACTTTCAGGGCGTGACGGTCCAGCCCATGATTAAACTCAAGGACGCCTATGAGCTGATCGTAGGGTCCAGCCTCGATCCGCAGTTCGGGCCCGTGTTGCTGTTCGGCACCGGCGGCCAACTCGTCGAGGTGTTCAAAGACCGCTCCCTGGCGCTGCCTCCGCTGAACAGCACACTGGCCCGCCGGATGATGGAGCAGACCAAGATTTACAAGGCGCTGAAGGGCGTTCGCGGGCGCCGTCCGGTGGACCTGGCGGCCCTCGAAACGCTGATGGTGCGGTTCAGCGCGCTGGTGGCGGAGCAGCGGTGGATCAAGGAAATCGATATCAACCCGTTGCTGGCCTCTCCGGATGGCCTGATTGCGCTGGACGCGCGGGTGGTCGTGCACGGACCGGAAGTGGAGAAGGACCAGATTCCGAAAACCGCGATCCGCGCCTATCCCACCAGATACGTGGCGGCCTGGACCATGAAGGACGGCACGGCAGTAAACATCCGGCCCATCCGGCCGGAGGACGAGCCGGAAATGGTGCGGTTCCACGAGACGCTCTCCGAACGGAGCGTGTACCTGCGCTACTTCCACCTAATGAACCTGGAGCAGCGCACCACCCACGAGCGGCTGACGCGCATCTGTTTCATCGACTACGACCGCGAAATGGCTCTGGTGGCCGAGCGGCGCAACCCGGAGACCGGCGAGTCCGAGATTCTGGGAGTGGGCCGCATGATGAAGATCCACGGCACCAAGGACGCGGAGGTCGCTGTGCTGATCAGCGACAAGTGGCAGGGGCACGGCCTGGGGAAGGAACTGCTCGCGCGGCTGCTGATCGTGGGCGCCGACGAGAAGCTTGCCCGGCTGACCGCCGACATCCTGCCCGACAATCGCGACGTGATGCGCATCTGCGAGAAGCTCGGTTTCACGCTGGAGCATTCGCTGGACGACGAAGTGGTACGCGCCGAGTTCAAGCTGTAGGCAGACAGCCAGAGCCTGCCCACCGGACCCAGAGGGTACCCCGGCGCGGAGAATGAAGCTCTGCGGCCAAGGATGGAAACTTTGGCGGAATTCCGCGGCGACTATCCGTGAAGGCACCAGGTCAGTGGCGATACCGGCCTTCGATTGGAGATTTCTTCCCAGACGCAGCCCCCATGGCCTAAGCGGCCTGAGCCCCGCACAAACTCGGCAAAAGAAACGCAGTTCGGTGATTGCCGGTAGTTGTAATTGCCCGTGGAATGAGCCCAGTGCGCGCCGCCCTCCTGCTAGAATGGGAATTACCCCACTTCCCTGGAGGAACAGCCTAACTTGAACTCTGCAATCCTCGCCCTGGAAGACGGCACGGTCTTTGAGGGCAGGAGCTTTGGTGCGCCTGTCGAACGGTCCGGAGAGGTGGTCTTTAATACCGCGCTCACCGGCTACCAGGAAGTTTTCACGGACCCCTCCTATTCCGGCCAGATCGTCATCCTCACGAACCCGCAGATCGGGAACTACGGCACCAACCTGGAGGACAACGAAGCCGCACGTCCGTACATCGAAGGCCTGGTGGTGCGCGAGTTCTCTTCCATCGCCAGCAACTGGCGCTCGGATGAGGCCGCGAGCGCGTTTCTCAGCAAGGCCGGCATCCCGGTGGTGTCGGATCTCGATACCCGCGCGCTGGTCCGTCATCTCCGCACCCGCGGCGTGATGCGCGGCGTCCTTTCGGCGGTGGAATCCGACGCACAGAAACTGGTCGAAACGGCGCGCGGCATTCCCACGATGGCGGGCCTCGACCTGGCCACCCGGGTCACCACCGCCGAACGCTATGAGTGGACCAAACCGGTCGACCCGTGCTCTCCCTCGGAACTGGTTGGCCGCGCGCGCGAGCCCGGATTCCACGTGGTGGCGTACGATTACGGCATCAAACGCAATATCCTCCGCCGCCTGGTGCAGGTGGGCTGCCGCGTCACCGTGGTTCCCGCACTGACCTCCGCTGAAGACGTGCTGGCGCTCCACCCCGACGGCATCTTCCTCTCCAATGGTCCCGGCGACCCCGAGCCCCTCCAGGCCCAGGTTGGGAACATCCGAAAACTCATCGGCAGGAAGCCCATCTTCGGGATCTGCCTCGGCCACCAGTTGTTGGGCCTCGCCGCGGGCGGCAAGACGTACAAATTGAAATTCGGCCATCGCGGCGCCAACCACCCGGTCCGCAACGAGGTCACCCAAAAAGTGGAGATCACCTCCCACAATCACGGCTTCGCGGTAGACCCGGATTCGCTGAACCTCAACGAGATTGAGATCACCCACGTGAACCTCAACGACCAGACCCTCGAAGGATTCCGCCACCGCAACCATCCGGTCTTCTGCGTGCAGTATCACCCCGAAGCCGCCCCCGGACCGCACGATTCGCACTACCTCTTCGACGATTTCGTGAAGCTCATGAGCGAAGGCCGGTCCGCGACGAATCCCTTCGGAGCCGCGACGGGGCGCCCTCTGGGCCAGGAGCGGTAGACCGATGCCCAGACGCAACGATCTCCATCGTATCCTGATCATTGGCTCCGGTCCCATCGTCATCGGCCAGGCCTGCGAGTTCGATTATTCGGGCACCCAGGCAGCCAAAGCCCTCCGCGCCGACGGCTACGAAGTGGTGCTGGTCAACTCCAACCCGGCGACGATCATGACCGATCCGAACCTGGCCGACAGGACCTACGTGGAGCCGCTGACTCTACCTTATTTGGAGGAGATCATTCGCCGCGAGCGCCCCGACGCCCTGCTTTCCACGGTGGGCGGGCAGACCGGCCTGAATCTCTCGGTGGAGTTGGCCGAAGCCGGCGTCCTGGAGAAGTACGGCGTGGAGCTGATCGGCGCCAAAATCGACGCCATCAAGAAGGCCGAGGACCGCCTGCTGTTCAAGGATGCCATGCGCAAGATCGGTCTGGAGACGCCGCAGTCGCAGTTGGTCAACAGCGTCCGCGGCGGTCTGGATTTCGCCGAACGCATCGGGTACCCGTGCATCCTGCGCCCCAGCTTCACGCTGGGCGGCACCGGCGGCGGCATCGCTTATAACAAGGAGGATCTGGTCGAAATCCTGGAGCGCGGCATCGCCCTTTCCCCGGTGCACGAAGTTCTCATCGAAGAAAGCGCACTGGGCTGGAAGGAGTTCGAACTGGAGGTGATGCGCGATCTCGCCGACAACTGCATCATCATCTGCTCCATCGAAAACTTCGACCCGATGGGCGTGCATACCGGCGATTCCATCACCGTGGCGCCGGCCCAGACGCTCACCGACCGCGAATACCAGATGATGCGCGACGGCGCCATCCGCTGCCTGCGCGAAATCGGCGTGGACACGGGGGGCTCCAACGTGCAGTTCGCCATCAACCCGGCCGACGGGCGGATGGTGATTATCGAAATGAACCCGCGGGTTTCCCGCAGTTCGGCGCTGGCTTCCAAGGCCACCGGATTTCCGATTGCCAAGATCGCCGCCAAACTTGCGGTGGGCTACCGGCTGGACGAGATCCCCAACGACATCACGCGCAAGACGCCGGCCTGCTTCGAGCCCACCATCGACTACGTAGTGGCCAAGATTCCCAAGTGGGCCTTTGAGAAGTTTCCGGGCGCCGACACCACGCTGGGCACCCAGATGAAATCGGTGGGCGAGGTGATGGCCATTGGCCGCACCTTCAAAGAGGCCCTGTGGAAGGGCATGCGCAGCCTCGAGACCGGCAAGGCCTTCGGCTCGGAGAAGTTCGACAAAAACCTCATCGCCAACAAGCTGATCACCCCCACGCCCGACCGCCTCAACTACATCCGTTTCGCCATAGCCAACGGCTACAGCGTCGAGGAGATTCACGAGCTCACCGCCATCGACCCCTGGTTCCTCACCCAGATGAAAGAGGTTGTCGATTTCGAAGTGGGTGCCGGGTGCGCCCTGGGTGCGCCTGTATTGCCTTTGGATGAAATTCCCAAAAGCCTATTCCGTCAGGCCAAACGCTACGGAATCTCCGACGTTCAACTCGCCAGGATGTGGGGCTCCGACGAAATCAGCGTGCGCCATCGTCGCAAGGAACTGGGCGTGCGCGCCGTCTTCAGCCGCGTGGACACCTGCGCCGCCGAATTCGAGAGCATCACGCCCTACCTCTATTCCTGTTACGAGAGCTCATGCGAGGCCGACCCCGTGGAGCGCAGGAAGGTGGTGATCCTGGGCAGCGGGCCCAACCGCATCGGCCAGGGCATCGAGTTCGATTACTGCTGCTGCCACGCGTCCTTCGCGCTGCAGGAGATGGACGTCGAGTCGATCATGGTCAACTGCAATCCGGAGACCGTCTCGACCGACTACGACACCAGTGACCGCCTGTACTTCGAGCCGCTCACCCTGGAACACGTCCTCAATATTTGCGACACCGAAAAGCCCGATGGCGTGATCGTGCAGTTTGGCGGCCAGACGCCATTGAATCTCGCGCTGCCGCTCAAGCGCCTGGGCGTGAAGATCATCGGCACCGATCCCGCGGACATCGACCTCGCCGAGGACCGCAAGCTGTTCGGCAAGCTGCTTGAGGAACTCAGTATTCCATGTCCTGCCAACGGCACCGCCACCAGCGTCGAAGAGGCCTGCGAAGTGGCGCGGCGTATCGGGTATCCGGTGCTGGTCCGCCCCAGTTACGTGCTGGGCGGCCGCGCCATGGTGATCGCCTACGACGAGGAGATGGTCCGTCAGTACATGCGCGAAGCTGTCACGTTTTCGCAGGAGCGGCCCGTGCTGGTGGACCGCTTCCTGGAGGACGCCACCGAGGTGGACGTGGACGCGCTGGCGGATGGCGAGGATGTCCTCATCGCCGGCATCATGGAGCACATCGAGGAGGCGGGCGTGCACTCGGGCGACAGTTCCTGCGTGCTGCCGCCGCAATCGCTGCCGGAGAAGAACATACGCACCATCGAAGACTACACCGTGCGGCTGGCCAAGGCCCTGCATGTGATCGGGCTGATGAACGTGCAGTACGCCATTCAGAACGGCGTGGTGTATGTGCTGGAAGTGAACCCGCGAGCCTCGCGCACGGTGCCCTATGTGAGCAAGGCGACGGGCGTGCCGCTGCCCAAGATCGCGGTGGGCCTGATGTGGGGCCGCACGCTGAAGGACTACACGCACCTGACCGGGGGGCGGACGTCCGGCACTCTCCCGGTGCCGCAGCACTTTGTGAAGTCGCCCGTTTTTCCATTCAACAAGTTCCACGGCGTGGACCCCGCGCTCGGCCCGGAAATGCGCTCCACCGGCGAGGTGATGGGCGTCGGCGCCAATTTCGGCGAGGCCTTCCTTAAGGCGCAGATCAGCGCCGGCAGCCAACTCCCCGAAAGAGGCACGGTCTTCATCAGCGTGAACGATCATCACAAGCCGGACGGCGTCGAAGTAGCCAGGCGCTTCGCGGCACTGGGCTTCAAGCTGGTGGCCACGCGCGGCACTGCCGCCGCGCTTCGCAACGCCGGGTTGGCGTGTAAGACGGTGCTGAAGGTGAACGAGGGCCGTCCCAACGCGGTAGACCTGCTCAAGGGAGGGTCGGTGCAACTGGCGATCTACACCACCACCGGCGCTCCGGCGTTCCACGATGAGAAGGCCATCCGCCGTAGCGCGGTGACGTACCGGGTGCCGTGCATCACCACCATGAGCGGCGCCCGTGCCGCTGCCGACGCCGTTGCCGCGCGTTTGCGCGATCCCATCAGGGTGTGGAGTTTGCAGGAAATCCACGAAGCCAAGAAGACCGTGGCCTGACCGCGGCTTAATGCCGCGTGCTTATCCGGCCGCCGGTCATTTTACGTTTACCGGCTTCGATTAGACAGGCCCAAGGGACTGCCCACCTCCGCCACACCGGTGGGCGGCCAGGAAGAGCGCGATGACCCAGAGCGTACCCCGGTCGTCCCCAGAGGGACTGTGTCCCAACTTCTATCGCACTCTTGTCCACGCTTGTTGGTCTTCGCGAATGGCCACGATCTGATTCACATCCAGGCCCTCAAACCGTTGTGTGATGCCGCTCGGCCAACGGATCTCCAGCGAGTCGATCTTGCTCTTCTTTCCTAACCCGAAGTGCTGCCGGTAAGGACTGGTGGCTCCAAATCCTTCGCTGCCTTTGACTTCGCGGTACACCAACAAGTCACCCGCCTTCACCGTCAACTGCGCACCCACGGCGAAGCGGTTGCTCTTCACGCCGCGCAGGTCCACTTCCAGCCAGTTGTTCTGATTGCCTTTCAGGTTCCGGTAGAAGGCGTTGTAGGCGAAGTCGCCGGGATAGTGGCCGCCCAACTGCGCGAAGATGTCGAGGTCGCCGTCGTTATCGATGTCCACGAAGGCAACGCCGTGGCCTTTGTTGCCAGGCCGGGCAAACCCCACGAAGTTGGTCAAATCGGAGAACGTGCCGTCGCCGTTGCTGCGGAAAAACCGGTTCGGTTCCAACCGGCTGAGCTGCGGATCGCCGGTTCCCAGGTAGACGTCGAGGTGCCCGTCGTTGTCCACATCGGCCACGCCCGCACCCATGGTGCCGGTCGGATAATACAGCTTGGATTCGAACGTGACATCCGTGAAGGTGCCGTCACGGTTGTTGCGGAACAGGCGGCTGGCATCCGGGTGGACGGCCCTTGCGTTGGGCGGCGCGTATCCCTTCTTCAATCCCTCGACGGCGGCCTCCCAGGGCGCCAGGCTGGTGGTCAGGATGTCCGGCCATCCGTCATTGTTGTAGTCGAAGAAGAAGCACACGAACCCGTTGTGCGGCGGCTGCACCACGCCGGCCTTCTTCGCAACCTCGGTGAAATGCCAGTTCCCGTCATTATGGTACAACCGGTCGGGCGCCTGTTCCCTGCCGTTGATCAGGATGTCTACCCGCCCGTCTTTGTCGTAATCGCCCAGCGCGATCCCGATGGCGCCGTACGACGCCGGCTCGTTCAGCCCAGCCGCCTTGGTCACGTTGGTGAACGTGCCATCGCGGTTGTTGCGGTAGATCTGCGTCACGCTCCCGTCCTGCAACACCCCGTTGGCCACCACCAGGTCGAGCCAGCCGTCATTGTCCAGGTCGGCCCACAGCGAAACGAAACCCGAACCCGGATCGTCGGCCCCGCTCTTCTTGGACACGTTGACAAACTTCCCATGCTCGTTGTGAAACAGCATATCGGGATAGGGCCCGTTCCAGCCATTCATGGAGATGAACAGGTCCAGCCACCCGTCGTTGTCGTAATCCACCAGGTTCAAGGAATAGCCGGAAGGCACGTGGCCCAGGCCCACTTCGTCGGTCACTTCAGTGAACTTGTCGCCGTCATTGCGATAGACCCGGATGAACGTACCGCTTCCGGAAACGATCAGGTCCAGGTCGCCGTCGCCGTCGATGTCGCCCCACGCGCACGTCCCGTTGCCGTTCAGGTGATGGATTCCCAATTGTGGCGCGATGTCTTCGAAGGCCAGCAGCGGCGGGTTGGCCGGATCGATCTTGGGCTCCTCGACGGGGAACAATGCGCCCTTCGGCAGCACCGGCAACGGGCCCGTGATGCGGTCCAGTGCTACGTGGAACAGCCACTGGTCCACGGAGTTCATCCTCAACTGCATGGCTTCGTAGAACCAATGCCCGGCTTCCGCATAGTCACCCAGCCGGTAGTAACAGGCTCCCAACTCGCGGAGAGTGGCCATCCTTTGTTCCAGCGTCATGGTTCGCAGCATCGACTGTTTGTAATAGGAGACGGCTTCCCGGAAGTTGCCGCGCCGCGACATGGCGTTCCCCATAATGAAGAACGCGGCCACCTCTTCGTTGCTGTAAGGCATGGCGTTGTCGATCACCTGCTCGACCAGGTCGATAGAGCGGTCCAGGCCGATGAGCGGGTCCTGCGGCACGCGATGGCCGCCTTCGTGGGTGAAGCGCACTTCGCCCGACATCCATTCACTCAGGTTCAGCAAAAAGGCGTTGGCGTGCGGCTCCAGTTTGGCCACCCGGGACGCCAGTTCATAGGAGAGGTTGGGATCGTAATACAACAGCTCCGCGCGCGCATGAATCAGCGCCTTGGCCCGCAGCGCCGGGATGTGATCGGCGTTCAGCTTCAGCACGGAATTGAGCGTCTCCATGGCCAAGCCGAGGGCCACCCGCCGCCGTTCCGGGTCCTGTCCGGCGTAGAAGTCCATCAGGTACGAGCGCGCGATCTGGTAGGCGACCTCCGCATCGTCCGGCCGCAGCTTGCGCTGCGCTTCCAGTTCCTTGCGCGCGTCGGCCGTCTTGCCTTCCCGCAATAGCAGCAACGCCTTGCGCAGGGGGCCGGTCTTCTCGGGCAGCGGGACCACCGGGAATCCGTCCGCTGGCGTCGCCTGCTGCCCTTCCGTTTCGGGCGCCATCAACATAGCGGCGGCGAGCGCCAGACCCGCGGCCGTCCCCCAGAGCCATCGTTTGGCGTGGCGCTTCGTCACATCGTCAATCATACTCCGCCAGACAGAGGGGCTTGGGGGTTGGGTTTCTCACAACCTTACGAAGCACCAAGCGTCCACTGTGGCGCACGCACTCCTGCTAAACACTCCTGCTAAGCACTTCCGCTTGCCGCGCCCGACCCGCGGGAGCGCTCGGGTCCGCCATTCATGCGGACATTTTCTTGACCGCATCGGTACACTGCTGGAGTGCGAATTGCCCGTGCGGCCGTTCGTCCGTTGGGGGGGCATCGACCTACCGCGGACGTCGAGTTGCCCGGAGTTGCGTCTGGGACGGCGCCGCCTTCTCCGGAGCGCTCGCGGTCAGCGTGGAAGCGAGGCCGCAAATGGTTCCTTGGCGCGAACCAAGCCAGAGCCAAGTCGTCTGGTCGCCCGACATGCCGGGCCCGAAAGATCAAGACCCACCACGCTTCGCCGAGCCAGGCGTCGACCGGAGAGTAGGCGTGGAGCACGGTGGAGAGTGCCACGCAACTGTCTTGCCACCGTGGCGGCCAGGAGAAAACCTGGTTTCGAATTCTGCATTGTCATAGCCTCCTTAAGAATTGAGATTTCCGGTCCGCACCTCCGGTAGCGGCCGCGGCTCCTGCTCGTTGCGGGGCGCCGCCGAAAGGTTTCTGTCCGGCCATCCGACTCAACCAATAGCAGAACCCCCGCGGCGATTCGATGCACCCGGTCTTACATCTACATCACACGCCAATTTGCTGATTTTACGGGATATTCACCTCTAAATAGCTTTGTAGTATCCTTATACTCGGAGTCGGCCATGTTCAACGGCGCCACTTTCGGGGCTTTCGAACTGGACATCCGGAAGCGCGAACTGCGCAAGCACGGCATCCGTCTGCGCCTGCCGGACCAGTCGTTCGAGATCCTGACCATGTTGGCGGAGCGGCCCGGAGAGGTCATCACTCGCGAGGAGATCCGCGAACGCCTGTGGCCCAACGGTACCATTGTCGAGTTCGAACACAGCATGAACTCGGCTTTGAAACGCCTCCGCGACGCACTCGGCGACTCGGCCACCATGCCGCGGTTCATCGAAACGGTTCCCCGCAGGGGGTACACGTTTGTCGCGTCTGTGGAGTGGCTGGGGCCTGACGCCTCCAGCGCCCGGTTCCGCCTGCTGGAGGAGGTTGGTCGAGGCGCCATGGGCATCGTCTACCGCGCGGAGGACCTGAGGCTTGGCCGGCCGGTCGCCCTGAAATTCCTGCCCGAGGAATTGGCCAGCCATCCGCCCGCACTCCGACAACTGCGCCGCGAGGCGCGCACCGCGGCGGCGCGGAACCATCCCAATATCTGTACCCTGCACGGGATTGAGGAGCATGAGGGGCGGCTCTGCCTCGTGATGGAATATCTGGAAGGACGCCCCTTGAGCCGATTGATCGAAGCGACGCCCCTCCCGTCCCGCCAGGCGATTGATTTCGCCATCCAGGCGTGCAACGCGCTGGAGACCGCGCACGCCAGGAGCATCATCCACCGCGACCTGAAGCCCGCCAACCTCTTCGTGACCGGAAGCGGCCAGGTAAAGCTTACGGATTTCGGGATCGCCGTTTGGGCCGGTGAAACAGGTGCGGCGCAGGCTGGAACGCCGTCCTATATGTCGCCGGAGCCCACATCAACAAATTCACCTTGGAAGGCTTCCAACAGGGTATGGCCTACCTGCAGCAGGCTGTCGACAAAGATCCCGCGGATCCGTTCGCCTATGCAGGCCTGGCGCTGGGCTACAGCATCATGGGTCACGAACGGTTTCCGGACGCTTTCATCCGGGCCAAGGCGGCGGCTCTCAAGTCTCTGGACTTGGGCGGACCGCTGGCCGAGGCCTACGCGGCGTTAGGGATGGAGGAACTCTACTCCGACTGGGACGTTGCGAGTGGCGGGCGGGACCTGCGGCGCGCCCTGGAAATCAACCCCAACTTCGCCGAGGCTCGCCGCCACTATTCCTGGTATCTTTCCCTGCTGGGCCGTCACGAGGAAGGCTTAGCGGAAATGAAGCGGGCTGAAGAACTGGAACCGCTGGTGCCTCTGTTTCCCGCAGATCTCGCGTGGCAGCACTTGAATAGTGGGCACCTCGATGCGGCTATGGCCGAAGCGCGAAAATCCCTCGAGCTGAATCCGAACTTTGCCCAAGCCTTAGCCTTGCTGGGCTGGGTCTATGCAGAGAAAGGTATGTACCGGGAGGCTCTCGCGGCACACCAAAAGGCCGCGCTCGCAGACCCCGCCTGGAGGTGGCCCCTCGGACGTGCGTACGCGCTAGCCGGCAGCAACGACCAGGCCAGGTCGATCGCGTTGGAGATGCAGAAAGAACCCGGCCCGATGGAACAGTGGGGATTGGCGGTGATCTATGCGGCCCTGGGAGAAAAGGACCAGGCATTTCGCTGGCTCGAGGCCGCCTACCATTCCCGCTTTAGCTGGATGCCTTACAATAGCGATTTCGTCCGGCCGAATTTGTTCGCCCCTCTGCGCGATGACCCGCGCTTCGGCGATATCACGCGGCGGGTCTTCGTCCGCTCCGGGGGCGCACCGCCCGGGCTACATCGGTAGAACCATCTACAGTTCCTGGAACTCATCCGATCCGCGGGCATTCGATCTTCCCCAAACCACTCTGCAAACTCCAGAGCAATGGCGATGGTCCAGCGCGCGGCGGACAGACGACGAAGCGATCATCTGTCCCACTTGGACCACTGGGAGGGCGGCTAGCGGACGAATTCGACGGTTACGCGGTTGGGGATCAGGCCGGCCTCAAAGCCCATATCGAGCAGTTTCTGGGCGGCCTTGGGAACGATGTCGCCGGCGTCGAGGGTGTAGTTGTTGACGTACATCCCAACGAATTTCTCGGCCAAACGAGGCTCCATGTCGCGCGCGAACTGCAGGGCGTACTGGAGAGCCTCGCTGTGGTTGTCGAGGGCGTATTGGATGCTCTCACGCATGAGCCGGCAACACTCGCTCTGGATCTCCGGGTCCAAAGACCGCAGGAGGGCGTTTCCACCGAGCGGCAGCGGCAGGCTGAAGGTGTTCTTAAACCATCGTCCCAGATCGAGGACGCGGTGGAAGCCTTCGCGGTCAAAAGTTAACTGGGCCTCGTGAATGATGAGCCCGGCGTCCACACTGCGTTCGCGCACTGCATCGGTGATTTTATCGAATGGGGTGACCACAGCTTCGAAATCCGGTTGATACAGCTTCGACGCGAGGTAGGCCGTGGTGAGTTTTCCGGGGATGGCGATGCGTTTGCCCTTGAGATCGTCGGGCTCCATGGGGCGGCTGGAAATGATCAGGGGGCCGTAGCCGTCGCCGATACTGGAGCCGCTGGCCATGAGGACATATTTATCGGCCACGTACGGATAGGCATGATAGGAGATGGCGGTGAGGTCGTACTGCCCTTCCACGGCCTTTCGGTTCAGCGTCTCAATGTCTTCGAGCACGTGCCGGAAGGAGACTTTCGGAGACCGCACCTTTTTGGTCGCGAGCCCATAGAACATGAAGGCATCGTCGGAATCGGGACTGTGAGCGCTGACGATTTCGCGGGGAGCAGCCAATGTCATAGTAGGGGAGAGCAGATCTCAGTTTACAACAGTGCGGGTGATCACCTAGGGATGGAAAACGAAAAACACGGAATGAAAATGCGAAAGGGCGGTCATCCGCGGATCGTGAAGTGAAAAAACCCTGTTGGCGGTCATCAATATGCGCATACGCGCTGTGCCGGAATAATCCAAGGCACTGATGAATCCGATCGTTCAGAGCTTTCCGTACTGCCTGTTCACTTACCGCGGATGAGACCGCCCTCATCGTGGCCCGGTTCTATATGTCACCTCCCGCCACACCCGGGGTGGGCTGGCTTTTTGAGACGGCGTTGGAATCAATAACCGGCCTGATTCCAATTTCAGTCTGCACCCGTGCTGGTATGCTTGTCAATAGTACCCGGAAGAGTGTTGAACAGGACTTCACCTTAGAAAAACGTGTTTCGGAGCCTATTCAAGAAAAAACCCCAGCCGCTCACCGGAACGCCAGCGGTGCGCCGGCTGAAGACCTATTCGGCCGAGACCGGCTACGTCTATCAGTATTACTATGAGGGACACCGTGATTTTCGCTCGGGCGCGGAGAGCGGTATGGAGTTTGTCTTCAGCATTTCCGCGGATCGCAAGAACTGGCACGCCACGCCGGTTCTGGTGAGCGATGAGGCCCTTCGCGCGTGGGAAGCGACCCATGCGCGCCAGCTTTCTTCGACAGAGCGCTATGCGGTGGCCAAGATCGCGCTGTTTCAAGCTTTCGATGAGCGTGCCGAGCCGGCGCTGATGCGGGACGAGGTGCGCGTGAGGAACGCCGATATCGAGGGGATTGTGGAGAGGCTGGGGTTGTAGGGGAGTTGCCGGTGAAGAGTCTGGTCTGGGTGGGACAGGCGGTTTCGCCTGTCGGCGCCGCCGGAGGCCGGGCTGACACCTGAACGCAAAAGATAACTTCGAGTCTGAGCGTGCCGTCCCGTATCGAAAGCAGCAGGAGGTGCAGAGGGGATGATAAAACCCTTGACTTGTGACATGAATAGGCGTATTTATATGTCGTATGGCTCGCGCCAGCGATCCCCAGAAAGCCGAACGGCTCAACCTGGCTCGCACCCTGCTGCGGGAGCATGCGCACCTGCCCGAGGCTGCCGAGCACCTCGCCCAAGACTGCTCCATCTCCAGGCGCCAGGCCTATCGCTATCTCGAACAGGCTCAGCAGCTCAAGCATCCAGTGCCGGTCGGCGATGCCAAAGTGTCCTTCACCGTCAAACTCTCGCGCAGTCTGGTAGCCAGACTCCGCGATTACGCCGCTTCCACCGGATTGACCTTGAGCGAAATCGCCAACCGTGCCTTTTCGGCGGTACTGCATCGCGGGGGAGGTCGTGGCTGACCGGCCGCCAGGTCGGCAACGGACGCTACGGCTGGAATATCAATTTGATCGACTGTTGCCAGAGAAGGCTCGTGTCTCCTCGGATCGCCAGAAAGAGAATCACACGATCTCCAGCCAATTGGCGGCACTGGAAGAGTATGCCGGCAGCCATGGATATCTGGTTCCACCCGAGTGACGCTTCCAGGATGAAGGCTACAGCGGCGCCACTCTGCTGTGGCCCGGCCTGGAAGCCTTACGAGACCTGGCGGCGGCAGGACACATCGAGGTGGTCCTCGTCCACTCGCCCGACCGACTGAGCCGGAAGTATGCCTACCAGGTGCTGCTGGCCGAGGAGTTGTCGCGCTGCGGCGTGGAACTGGTCTTCATGAAGGCGCCTTCCGGTGCTACGCCTGAAGATCAACTGCTGGTGCAGTTCCAGGG